>CAMAUY010000006.1 GCA_945861565.1 Akkermansia muciniphila | reverse complement strand
CCGCAGAAAACCTAAAGCCCACCCGGGTTGAGTGGGGGGAAAACGGTCTGAAAACCGCGCCGCCGCGCGCCTCCGTTTATCGTCACTTTCACGGAATTGAACTTCCGCGTCTTACTATCCGATTTTGCCGGTTTTACTGAGGTCTGAACCTACTTCGGCAGCGATCTGTCGCGCCAAAGGGCCCACCCGTCGGCGGATTTCCCAATTCCTGCTTTCTTCGCGGCTTCGGGACTTCGCGCGAGTATTCGGGTTCGCGGAGTCAAAAACTCCCGAAACCGGCAGGAGGGAGTCCTGCCCCACAGCGACCTAGAGATTTCATGCCAAGAAAATCGCCTGTTTTTCAACGGAATCAGATCTTTGTCTTACACCCCTCCGAAACGGAGCATCCGGAAGTTGTCGGAATGACGACAGAAGGAAACGAAGGCCGACAAAGACAGGAACAATCTTCGTTCTCTTTGTGTGCTGCTGTTCAAAACGATTCAAGCGCAGTACCCTGAGACAATCTTTTCACCGGGGATCAGGCTCGGAGAGTTGCTTGACCGCGGTCGCGAAGCCCGTGATCTGATTGTTCTGAACCTGGATCAATTTTGATGCCGCTCCGAGGCGCACCGCGATGCGGCCGGCCGGTTCCCGCGTCTCCAGGATCTCGTTCCCCGACAGAACCACGGCTTCGGTCGCGCCCTGGACATCGATGGCCACTCCGTTGGTCGAACCGCTATCGACGATGCGATTGTTCTCAATGCGATTGCGATGGCCGGCGAAGTCCTTGCCGCGTTCGGGCCGAAAGAGCACCCCCACCTGCGAGCTGCGCAGAATCTCATTCCGCGTCACGAGATTATCCGTGTCCCGATGGCCGATCGAGACCCCAACGCGGTTGCTGATAAGTCGGTTATTCTCCGCCAGACCGTACTTCACACCCCAGCAAAAGAAGATACCTATGTCGTTTCCTTCCAGCCGACAGTTGCGAATAATCGGGCGCTGCGAACCCGAACCCGGATGGAGGCCGAGGCCGGCATGATTTTCCGAAACGCAGTTCTCGACGAGCACATCATGGCAAATCTGCCAACTAATCCCGTCGCCGTTATAGTTGCGCGCCTGCACCCCGCGGATCGTGATGCGATTGCAATCCTGTAGAAAAATGCAGCCGGCGTAGTTGCCGTTCAGGTTGTCGTTGTGCGGTTTGTTGCCATCGAGCACGAGATTCTCGATGACGATGTCGGAAATGAATTCACCACTGAGAATGGGGAAGAGCGTCGAAACCGTCGCGTTGCCCAGTTTCCAGAAGTTTTCGCGCAACGGTCGGTCCAATTTGAAACGTTGGCCGTGGCGGGCAATCAACGTCCGCTTGACCACCGTTTCGCCACCGGTGTCTGGATTTTTAGCGCGGAGACATACGCCATCTCCGACCGCGAAACCACTCGCGTCCAGCAGCGTGATCTCCTGATCATACCAATCACTGTCCTCGGCGAGCATCGTTTTTGCCGAAGGCTCTTTGATCAGCACCGTCTCCGAACCACTGCCAACAAGGCGCACCTTCGATTGGAGATACACGGCGTTCCGCAAACGATAGATCCCGGGCAGCACATTCACCGTGCCACCGCCAAGGCGTGCCACGTAATCCACCGCTGCCTGCAGCACCCGGTCACCGGTGCCGACCAAATCCGCACCGTTGGGCCCGACCGTAATCGTGAGTCGCTGCGACCAGTCCGGCTCAATGGCGGTATCGCCCGAAGTCGCCCGGGGAACTGAAACGGCGGGACGCTCCGCTGCATGCAGAACGACGGCGAGCGACGCAATTACTCCGTAAAACCAGGCAGTCACGCAACCGCGGGGCCAGCGGAGGAGATTGGAATTTGCTTTTATTACGAGACGGGCAGGCATCGATTTATTTCCTTCCGCGGGTGTAACGTATTACCGCACGACGCGGGCACCGCCGCCGCTAATCTGTTTTTCGACTTCCTTGCGGGTGGCCATTGATGTGTCACCGGGCGTCGTCGAGGCCAGGGCACCATGGGCGGCACCGTAATCAACCGCCTGCTGTGCGTCGTTGAACTGCATGAAACCGAACTGCAATCCGGAAGCGAAGCTGTCGCCGCCGCCGACGCGGTCGAGAATTTCCAATTCATCATATTTCCGGCTCTCAAAGAATTTACCATCGTGCCAGAGGATGGCGCTCCAGTCGTTTTTCGTCGCCGTTATCACGCGCCGCAGAGTGGTCGCAGCGACCTGGAAATTAGGGAACTCCTTTACCGCGGTTTCGATCATTTGTTTGAAGGCGCCGGTCTCGATGCCGGAGAGGGTATGATCCACGCCCTTTACCTCGAAGCCCAACGACGCGGTGAAGTCCTCTTCATTACCGAGCATGACATCGACATATTTGGCAATCTCACGGTTGATTTCGCGAGCCTTCTTGAGTCCGCCGATGGTCTTCCAAAGCGAGGGTCGGTAGTTAAGGTCGTAGGAGACGATCGTACCGTGTTTTTTGGCGGCCTGGACGGCCTCGACCGTGAGTTCCGCAGTCGAGGCGGAGAGAGCGGCGAAGATGCCGCCGGTGTGGAACCATCGAACACCGAGCGTCCCAAAGATGTGATCCCAGTCGAAGTCACCCGGCTTGAGTTGCGAGGCAGCGGTATTGCCGCGGTCGGGCACGCCGACCGCCCCGCGGATGCCGAAACCACGTTCGGTGAAATTCAGGCCATTGCGGACCGTGCGGCCAATTCCGTCGTCGTCACGCCATTGGATCAAGTCGGTGGCGACTCCACCCTGCATGATGAAATCCTCGATCAGGTGCCCGACCTCGTTGTCGACGAAGGCAGTGCAAACGGCGGTTCTAAGCCCGAAGCATTTCCGCAGTCCGCGGGAAGTATTGTATTCGCCGCCACCTTCCCATGCGGTGAAGCTGCGGGCGGTGCGGACCCTCCCCTCGCCCGGATCCAGGCGGAGCATAATTTCTCCGAGGGAAATCTGGTCGAACGCGACGGATTTAGCAGGTTTGACGGGTAGGCTCATAAAGAAGTGATAGAAGTGATTCCAATGGCAACGCAGAACACATGGGTCGAGTGCGTTGAATCATTGAGTCAGAAATACTAAACAACAATCGATTTAAAGGCGTCGGCCTGCCAAAGCGGTTGACCCGCTTCCTTAGCTAGTTCATTGAATGCGTCGATCTCAGCCCGCGAGAAGAGCAGTCCCCCCGCGGCGGCGGTCTTCTTCGCCCAGTCGGCTTCAAGCTGACCCGGAAGCAGACATTGCTCGTTACCGTGACTGAGGATGTCGGCGATCACGGCCTTCACATTCTGTTGCTGATTGCGACCTTTGGCGAAAGCACCGCCGCTGATGGCGTCGGGGTGGATAACCTGAAAGAAGAACGCGCACGTGTGTTTTTCCTCAGGCTGTTGTTCCCAGCGGCTGCGAAGGGTCGGGAGGGAGCCGCCAATGAAACCCGCGACGATTTCGTTGATCAGCGAGAGTCCGTAGCCTTTGTGAGCCCCGAACGGCAAAAGTGAAACCGCCTGGCCCGGATCCGTGGTAGGGCTGCCATTCTTATCGACCGCAGCCATCGGTGGGAGCGGTTTGCCCTCGCGTTTCAGTTGCTGCACGCGGCCCATCGCCACGACCGATGTCGCCCAATCGATGACGAGCGGGTAGCCGATAGCATCCGTCGTTGGAAAAGCCCACGAGTGGGGGTTCGTACCGAGAGTGGGGAACTTGCCGCCAAAGGGGACGACCTCGGCGAGGGAAGCCGTGCAGTTCGTATAGGCAATGTACCCCTGCTGCGCGGCCTGCATCACGTAACCGCCGCCCCAAAGGTAGTGGAACGCGTTATCGACGGACACGATGCCAACGCCGTACTGATCGGCGAGACGGGAGGCCTCTGCCATTGCGCGATAGGCGGTGGCCGGTCCGAGCTTCTTATTGGCATTCCAAATCTTGGCCGCAGCAAAGCGCGAGGATCGCTCCTCGATCTGGGCACCGGGCACGCACCCCTTTGAGCCCGAGCCGAAAAGGTGGTCGAGATGGAGGGCCTTGATGCCATTATGGGTGCGGATACCGTGGCGGGCGGCTTCCGCGCAAAGGCGCGTGCCCTCGGCCGCTTCATCCGTATGGAATCCTCGTTGGCAGTATGCCGCCTGGACCAGGCCGTTGTGCTGCGACTCGGGGACGATGAAGTAGGTATCAGGCATGGGAGTAAGAGAGGGGCTTGGCGCTTTAGATTTCGTTCGCCTGGGCAATGGGCTTCCGGCCGGCGAAGAAGAGAGTGAGGTTTTCCACCGCGCAACTGGCCTGGCGCTGGACGCTCTCGTGAGTGCGCGATCCGATATGCGGAGTTATGACCACATTGGGCAGGCCCAGCAGCGGGTGGTTCGGGGGGGGGGGCTCCTGGTCAAGCACGTCGGCGGCGTAGGCGAGCAGATGCCCCGATTTGAGGACTTCAACGAGCGCCGAGAGCTCAATGATTTCACCACGAGCACAATTGACGATCACTGCACCTTTCTTGAGCAGCCGGATGTTCCCCGCATTGATGAGGTGCTTCGTGGCCGGTGTAAGCTTGGTGTGCAGGGAGACGAAGTCTGCGCGGCGGAGGGCGTCATCAAAGTGGGTGACACGTTCTATGCCATACCAGCGCGCAAAATCCTCGTCCCAATAATTGCCGTAGCCGATGAGTTTCAAGCCAAAAGCGTGGGCACGGACGGCGACCTCCTTCCCGATCCGGCCGAAGCCGACAATCGCCAGCGTCTTGCCGCAGACTTCGTGGCCCGTAATGCGCGTCCAGCGACCCGCTGCGGTGTGATTGGCCTCAACGACGAGATTGCGCACAGCCGCAAGCAACAAGGCGAAGCAGTGCTCGGCAACAGTCGTATGGTTAACTCCAGGCGTGAAAAGCACCGGCACTTTCAGCTCGGTGGCAGCGGAAACGTCGATTTTATCGAGTCCGATACCGTATTTGGAGATAACTTTTAGCCGCGGCAGCGACTTGGCGATGACCGCTCGGGTCAAGGCATCGTCACCACACAGGTAGGCATCAAACTGGCCCGCGAGTTCCAGCATTTTCGATTCCGGGAGCGGACCCCGTTCGCGGACAATCTCATAGCCGGTGGCCGCGAGCATTTCGTGGTGGATGCCAGGCGTGTCCTGGAACGAAGTGGTGGAAAGGAGGACGCGAGTCATTGATCGGGCTAAGATTTGAGCGGTTTCGCGATTGAGGGCAACTTCCAAGTGCGACACTTCTAATTTCCCGCCCGGTTGAGGGAACGGCAGGTCCCCGTTTGATATCGTCACGCAGCCCTGAGTCATCATCTCCACGGCGGGAAAGAAAGGAATTGACGGCTCTCGATTCATCCGTGATGCAATGCTATATGCCCAGGATGGGTCCATTCCTCTTCGTCATTCTTTGCGCGCTTGCCGGCGTGGCATGTACCGCCGAAACGAAGCGGCCCAACGTCCTCTTCATCGCCATCGACGATCAGAACGACTGGATCGGCGCATTTGGCGGACATCCGCTAGCGAAAACTCCGAATATCGATCGCCTTGCCAAGCGCGGCACGATTTTTCTCAACGCGCACTGCAACGCGCCGCTCTGCAATCCTTCGCGCACCAGCCTCATGCTCGGCCTGCGCCCGACGACCACCGGCGTTTACGGACTCGTTCCGTGGTTTCGCACGCTTGACGCGTGGAAGGATCGCGTGACGCTCCCCCAGCAGTTCAAGGCGCAGGGCTACAAGACCTACACCTCGGGGAAGATTTATCACGGCGGTGTCGGCGGCCCTCCGCAGCAGACCGTGGAATTCGATGTCTGGGGCCCGCCCGGCGGCATCGGAGTGAAGCCCGCGAAGAAACTCATCGGACCCACACCGATGGGCGATCATCCACTCATGGACTGGGGCGTGTTTCCCCACCAGGACGAGGACAAGGGGGATTACCAGGTCGCGAATTGGACCATCGAGCAGATCAAAGCGATGCCGAACAATCAGTCCTTCTTCCTCGCGGCGGGATTTTTTCTTCCGCACGTCCCCTGCTACGCGACCCAGAAGTGGTTCGATCTTTATCCCGACGACGACAGCGTACTGCCCCCGGTGCGGGACGACGACCGCGGCGATACGCCGCGCTTCTCCTGGTATCTGCACTGGAACCTGCCCGAGCCGCGCTTGAAGTGGGTCCAGGAAAACAATCAGTGGCGTAACCTCGTACGCTCCTACCTGGCCTGCACCAGCTTCGTGGATGCGCAGGTCGGCCGCGTTCTCGATGCCCTCGACGCTGCCGGTCTGGCCGACAACACCCTCGTTGTGCTCTGGGGCGATCACGGCTGGCATCTCGGCGAGAAGGGCATCACCGGCAAGAACTCGCTGTGGGATAGCGGCACCAAAGTTCCGCTCCTTTTCGCCGGCCCCGGCGTGAGCCAGGGCGGCCGCACCCAGCAACCGGCCGAATTGCTCGATATTTATCCGACCCTCATCGAATTGTGTGGCCTGAAATCACGCACCGATCTCGAAGGTATCTCGCTGGTCCCACAACTCAAGGACGCCCGCGCCGAGCGCAATCGTCCCGCCGTGACCAGCCACAACCAGGGCAATCACGGTGTCCGCAGCGAGCGCTGGCGCTACATTCGTTACGCCGACGGCAGCGAGGAGCTTTACGATCATCAGAGCGATCCCAACGAATGGACCAATCTCGTCGCCCAGGGCAAATACACCACCGTCATCGCCGAGCACCGCCGATGGCTGCCAAAAATCGATGCACCTCCCGCGCCGAACAGCGCCAGCCGCGTACTGACCTACGACCCGGCTACGGATGTAGCCATTTGGGAGGGAAAGACCATTCGACGCAGCGATTCGATTCCAGAGTAATGCGGGCGATCTATGATAGCACCATAGAATTGGATGCGGGAGTCGGATCGCGCGTCCTGCGGCCTTTTGGGGTGTGGGACAAAAATCTGAAAAGATTCAGTTTTTCAGCTTTTTTTTGATGAAATATGTCTATTCGCTAGACATACCTTCCCAAGGAATGATCCATTTTTCTCCTAACGCACCGCACTCCTTCAACAAATGACCTCACCAAGCCCTCTGCTTGGATATTCCAGTAATCCAATGAACCGGAGTTTGGAACCACGGATGAACGCCGATAAACGCTGATTCCGGGCACTCATTCAGAAAGTGAGCGGCAACGGCTTCCTCTTATCCGCGTCAATCCGTGTGAATCCGCGGTTCTTCCCCCCGGCACTTTGCGTTTCGACTCGAACGCTGTCCGGAGACGTTTTGACCAAGCCCTCTGCTTTGCTTCGCGGCTTCGCATGCGAATCCTACCGGGTGGCTCCGGTCGGGAAGAGCCCGATCAAGGCATCGACCCGTTTGCAGGAGGAACGGGGGTGATGCTGGAACTCGTGAAGATTTTTGTCATCCACCCGGCCTTTTGGGGTGCGCCCGAAACTTGTTGTTCGACGTGCCCATCATTGATAATAAACCGCCCCCCCGTATGAAACTCGAAACTCTTTGCCTCCACGGCGGCACCCAGCCGGATCCCACGACACTTTCCCGCGGAGTGCCAATCTATCGGACCAGTTCCTTCGTCTTCAAGAACTCCGAGCACGCGGCCAATCTTTTCGCTCTCCGGGAGTTGGGCAATGTTTACACCCGCCTCATGAATCCGACGACCGACGTGTTGGAAAAGCGCGTGGCCCTGCTCGAAGGCGCACCCGAAATGGGAGGGCTGGGCTTGGCTTCGGGCACCAGCGGTATCTTCTATTCCATCATCAATCTGGCAGCGGCCGGGGATAACATCGTCTCGGCCCGCAACCTTTATGGCGGCTCTTATACCCAGTTCGACACCCTCCTCCCCGCGCTCGGCATCACCGTGAAGTTCGTGGACTCCAATGATCCCCAAAACTTTGCGCGGGCAATTGATGCAAAGACCCGCGCGCTCTTCTGCGAGTCGGTTTCGAACCCGGCCCTCGAAATCACGGATCTCGACGCCGTCGGCCAGATCGCCCGCGCGAGCGGCATCCCGCTGATCGTGGACTCGACGTTTTCGACGCCCTACCTGACGCAACCGCTCCAGCATGGCGCGGATATCGTGGTGCATTCGTTGACCAAATGGTTCGGCGGGCATGGCACGGGCATCGGCGGCGTGGTGGTGGACAGCGGCCGGTTTAATTGGGCGGCGGGAAAACACCCAATTTACACGACACCCGACAGCGGCTATCACGGCCTCCGCTGGGGCCTGGATCTGCCGGAGCCGTTGCGGCCTCTCGCGTTCATTCTACGGATGCGTACCGTACCGCTGCGCAATCTCGGTGCCTGTATCGCCCCGGACAATTCGTGGATGTTTCTCCAGGGCATCGAGACGCTCCCGCTGCGCATGGAGCGTCATTGTCAAAACTCCCTTGCGGTCGCCAAGCACCTCCAGTCCCACCCGCGCGTCGAGTGGGTGCGATTCCCCGGGCTGCCCAACGATCCCGAGTTCGCAAAAAACCAGAAGTACCTTCGCGGAAAAGGCGGTGCCATTGTGGTATTCGGCATCAAGGGCGGCCGAGAAGCCGGCAGCCGATTCGTCGATGCATTGAAACTCTTCTCGCACCTCGCCAACGTGGGGGATGCGAAAAGCCTGGCGATTCATCCCGCGACCACGACGCATTCACAGCTCACTGAGGAGCAGCAACGTGCCGGCGGCATTACCCCCGAACTCATCCGCCTCAGCGTCGGTCTAGAGCACATTGATGACATCGTTGAGGATATTGACCAAGCGCTGACGGCAACGAAATGACGGGTCTCCCGATTCGCGCCGCGAAGCGCATTCAGTCGCGGCCTGAAGTCACCGGGTCGTCCAGGGCACCCCATGTTCCGAAAATCTACCGAACGCCCTCCGCGGAGTGCCTGCCGAGAGGTCGCCACGGAGTTCTTCCATCTGGCGACTGAGACGAAGCCGTTTTTCCTCCAGAGCGGCGAGTCCGTGGGGCCGGCCGTGATCGCCTACGAGACTTACGGCCGCCTCAATCGAAAACGGAATAACGCCGTACTCGTCTTCCACGCACTCAGCGGCAGTCAACATGCAGCCGGCGTCAACCGCGCGGTCCCCGGTGTAGGCGAACGTTGGACGGACGAATGCCACGTCGGCTGGTGGGATGATTTCATCGGCCCCGGCAAAGGCATCGACACGGATGAATTCTACGTCGTTTGCGCTAATTACATCGGCGGTTGTTACGGCTCGACCGGCCCGGGATCGAAAGACCCCCGGACCGGCCAACCGTATGGCCCCCGCTTTCCGCAACTCACCATCGCTGACATCGTGGACTCGCAACTGGCGTTGCTCGATCATCTTCGCATCGAGCAGTTGCACGCAACGATTGGCGCCTCGCTCGGGGGCCTGATGGCGCTGAGTCTCGCGTCACGCCAACCGGAACGGGTGCGAACCGTCATCCCCTTTGCGACCGGTGCCACGATTACGCCGCTCCAGCGCATCCACAACTTCGAACAGATCTGCGCCATCGAATCGGACCCGCATTTCCACGGCGGTGACTTTTACGGGAGGCCGCCACCGGGTCGCGGACTGGCGTTGGCCCGCATGATCGGGCACAAGACCTTTGTTTCGCTGGCGGCACTGGAAGAGCGCGCCCGGGTCCAGGTCGTTCGCCGTGACGACACACTGGCATGGTACCAACTGCGCAGCCCGATCGAGAGCTACCTGCTTCATCAGGGCCAGAAATTTGTGCAGCGCTTCGATGCCAACTCTTACTTGCGAATTCTCGACGCGTGGCAACGTTTTGATCTGGTGCGGGAAGCCGTTGCAGCGGACCTCGTCTCGCTGTTTCAACGCTGCCGAACGCAAAATTATCTCGTGTTCACCATCGACTCCGACTCTTGTTTTTATCCGGACGAACAAGCGCATCTGCACTCCGCACTGAAACAGGCTGGGGTCGATGCCACGCGAATCACCGTCCACAGCGACAAGGGACACGATTCATTTCTGCTCGAACCCCACCTTTACCGGCCGTTCCTGCGCTCCGCCTTGACCGACTGACCCACTTCCAGCCGCTTCCCAGCAAAACGCAAGCTGGACCGACAGCGCCCTTGCCGCTAAAAGGAAGCACCATGCGTTTACCGGCGCTCCTGCTCACCGTGCCGTGGCTTCGCCGCTACTGATCTCCATCCTATTCTCTATGAAATCCGTACGCACTACCTCCCTTGCCATCGCCATCCTCGGTGGACGTTTATTGGCTGCTGATTTGCAGTCAGACCATCCCGCCGAGTTTGCGCGCTGCGTATCTGCCGATGCTTCCGTCACAAAACTCGCCGGCGGCATGGGCTTCGTCGAAGGCCCCGTGTGGATTAAGTCCAGCGGAGTGCTCGTGTTCAGCGACATTCCCAACGACGAGCTGAAGCAATGGTCGCCGACCACCGGCCTGACGACCTATCGCAAGCCAAGCCACAACGCCAACGGCAACACCCTCGACCTCGCAGGCCGTCTCCTCACGTGCGAACACACCGGGCGACGCCTGGCAATTCAGGACGCCAACGGTGGCCTGAAAACGCTCGTCGATTTATGCGACGGGAAGAAGCTGAACTCGCCGAACGACGTCGTGGTGCGTTCGGACGGCACGGTGTGGTTCACCGATCCGGAATACGGACTGAAGACGAATCCCGAGACCAAGAAAAAGGAGGGTAAAGAGCAGGCCGGCAATTATGTCTTCCATCACAATCCCAGGACCGGGAGGACCACCGCGGTTGCGAAGGACTTTGTCCAGCCCAACGGCCTCGCCTTCTCGCCGGACGAAAAGAAGCTCTACGTCGCCGACTCCGGCTCACCCCACCACATCCGGGTGTTCGACGTCACCACCGACAGTGCGCTTACGGGGGGCCAAGTCTTTTGCGTGATAGACAAAGGCGGGCCGGACGGCATCCGCGTCGACCAAAGCGGCCGGGTGTGGTCGAGCGCTGGCGATGGCGTGCAGATTTTTGCACCCGACGGCAGCCGAATTGGCAAAATTCTAATGGCCGAGTCACCCGCCAACCTCTGTTTTGGAGGGGCCGACGGTAAGACCCTTTTCATCACCGCACGCAAGTCCCTCTACTCGATTAAAGTCGCGGTCGCCGGTGCTGGCCAGTAATTGCGCGCAGAGCCGTGGAACAATTACCCAAATTCCTAAGCTGTCCAACTAAACTGTCCCAGAACATAAACTAAGCTCCAATCGGACGCAGGCGATTGTCATTGGCGCACGGTTAAGGGAAAACGACCTGTCCATTTATCCTCGGTCCTTTATCCTCGCGTCCTGCTTCAAGAAGAACGCGTGTCGGAAAGTCTGCATTGCACTTCCTCCCGTGCTTCGCATAATTCCGATAGCTTTCTATGCGACACCTCGCCATCTCCCTACTCGCTCTGTCTCTCGCTGCCGCTTCGCTTCATGCGGCCGATGATTATGTGCCCGGTCCCGATTCCACAGCACAGGAGGGTGTGCCCAAGGGCGTCCTCTCCAAATACAATTTCGAGGCCAGCAAGATTTTTCCCGGTACCTATCGCGATTACTGGGTCTATCTTCCGGCCGGTTTCGACGCGGCCAGGACCTATCCGTTCATGGTGTTTCAGGATGGCATCCAGTACCAGGCGCCCGTCGTGTTCGACAACCTCATCCACAAGAAGGAAATCCCTCCGCTGATCGGCATTTTCATCACGCCCGGACGGGTCAAGGCGGCGTCCACCAACGCGCTCGACCGATTCAATCGCAGCTACGAATACGACGGTCTCGGCGATGCCTATGCGCGATTCCTCATCGAAGAACTTCTGCCGCACATTGCGAAGGAGCAGAGAGTGAATCTCTCGGCAAATCCTGATGACCGCGCCATTGCCGGTGCCAGCAGCGGCGCGATCTGCGCCTTCACCGCGGCGTGGGAACGGCCCGATGCTTTTCGTCGCGTGTTCAGCAGCATCGGCACCTACGTCGGACTGCGCGGCGGGAATGTTTATCCCACGCTCATCCGCAAGATTGAACCAAAACCCCTCCGGATTTTTCTCCAGGACGGATCCGCGGATCAGAACATCTACGGGGGTGACTGGTGGATGGCCAATCTGGAGATGGAACGCGCGCTGGTCTTTGCCGGTTACGACGTGAACCACGCTTGGGGCGACGGCGGCCATAATGGCAAGCAGGCGACCCAGGTGTTTCCCGACGCCCTGCGCTGGCTCTGGCGCGATTATCCGGCAGGGATCAAAGCCAACGCGGAGAAGAAATCGAAACAACCCGTGGCCGCACTCATTGGCGATAGCGGGTGGGAATTGGTGGGTGAAGGATACAAGTTCACCGAAGGACCGGCGGCCAATGCGAAAGGCGAAATATTTTTCACCGATATTCCGAACAATCGCATCCACAAGATCGGGCTGGACGGCAAGATCAGCATTTTCGCCGAGAATACCGGCGGTGCGAACGGTTTGATGTTCGGTCCGGACCGCCGGCTCCATGCCTGCGCCAACGGCAAAAAGCAGATCGTCGCCTATGATGAGACGGGCAAATCCACCCTCGTGGCCGATGGCCTGGCATCCAACGATCTGGCGATCACCCACAAAGGCGAGCTTTACGTCACCGATCCCGGGAGCAAACAGGTTTGGTTCATCAGCGAGATCGGCGAGAAAAAGGTGGTGGACCAGGGACTGAGTTTTCCCAATGGCGTGTTGTTGTCGCCTGATCAAAGCCTGCTCTACGTGGCCGACATGAACGGGCAGTTCGTTCACAGCTACGTCCGTCAACCCGATGGCTCACTGACGGCAAAGCAGCGCTACTATCATTTGCACATTCCCGACGGTGAAACCGGCAGCGGGGCGGATGGCATGACGGTCGATGCCGACGGCTGGCTCTATGTGGCCACGAAGATGGGTGTGCAGATTTGCGATCAGGCCGGCCGCGTCAACAGCATCCTCGAGAAGCCGCAACGGGGTTGGTTGGCAAACCTATGCTTTGGCGGACCGAAATTCGACGAACTGTTCGCCACCGCGGGCGACAAGGTCTACAAACGGAAACTGAAGACGAAAGGAGTGCTCTCTTTCCAGCCGCCAATTAAACCGCCTGCACCAAGACTTTGAAACCACATCGCACCCTCCGTTTTCTCGCCTTGCTGCTCACCGCCGCGCCCGTGATCGCGCTGCTCGCGAGCGGTTATTCAGCCACCAAGAGTTCCAGCGCGAAGGTCGCGCGCCCCGTGCATTGGGGTTACGAAGGCCACGAAGGCCCGCGTCACTGGGGCGCGCTGGACCCGGCCTACGCCGCCTGCGGCAAGGGCACCGCACAGTCGCCCATCGACATCTCGAAGACCGGCCCCGGCACCGGCAAGCCGTGGAAGCTCGATTACAAGTCCACCTCGCTGCGCATCGCGCATCATGAGCACGTCGTGGACATCGTGGACAACGGCCACACGATCCAAGTGACGGTGGACGAGGGCAGCACGCTGACCACGGCGCGCAATACGTATCAGTTGAAACAGTTCCACTTTCACACGCCGAGCGAGCACACCGTCAACGGGAAGCATTTCCCGATGGAGGTGCATTTCGTGCATCAGAGCGCCGACGGCAACTTCGCCGTGGTGGGCGCGCTTTTCGAGGAAGGCCCGGCCAGCGAGCACCTTGCGCAAATAATTTCCCACTTCCCCAAAGCCAAGGGGGATGCCGCGCATTTCCCAGACAAGCAGATTGATCTGCAACTGCATCTGCCGGCCAGCCAGGCGGCCTATTCCTACATCGGCTCGTTCACCACGCCGCCCTGCACCGAGAATGTCGAGTGGATCGTGTTGCGTGATCCGATCAAGGCCAATCGCGCCCAGTTGGAGGCGTTTGCCGCGCGCCTGCACCACAACAACCGCCCGGTCCAGTCCCTGCACGACCGCAAGGTCAGCGCTGGCAACGTTGCCGGTGGCTTCGAACGTTGATCGTCCGCTACCTGCTCCGACAAGATCGGGCGGGATGCGCCGCGAGGCCGGGCATCTTCGGTTTCAAGTTTGACAGCCCAAAACCGGCGGCGGAGGGTCCCAAGAGCCTCCCCGTTGACGAAACGAAACCCTGAACCGAGAAATGCACCGCTTGACGATCATCACCCACTGCATGCTGGCCGCTTTGGCCTTGTCCACAGCCGAGGCGGTTATTGCCCAGTCGACAAGCCCAGCCGCCCGGCCGAAGACGAAAGCCGACATCGACCTCTTGATGACTGAGCTTTCCAATTGGGGGCGCTGGGGTAACGACGATCAGCTTGGGACCATGAATCTCATCACGCCGGAGAAGCGGCGTCAGGCTTACAGTCTGGTCAGGGAGGGTGTGACGCTTTCACTGGCGCGCCCGTTGGAGAAAACGGCAGCGGCGGACAATCCCGCCCCGTTCATCCACAAGATGATGCTGACGGGTTTGAACAACCCCGGCCAGTTCGCGGCCGATACCTACATCGTTTCGTATCATGGACACGCTCATACCCACATGGATTCGTTGGGACACATGTTTTATAAGGGCAAGATGTACAACGGCGTTCCCCAGGAGACGATCACAGCCGATGGCGCGTCGAAGCTGGGCATGTTGAATGTGCAGAACGGCATTGTATCCCGTGGAATCCTCGTCGATATCCCCCGACTCAAGGGAGTTCCCTATCTCGATGCCGGCGCCGCCATTCATCCTGAGGATCTGGACGCGTGGGAGAAGCAGTCCGGACTGCGGGTCGGCCCGGGGGACATCGTGATTATACGCACGGGGCGTTGGGCGCGCCGAGCCGCCAAAGGGGCTTGGGATGTGGGCAATCTTTCGGCCGGCTTGCATGCCAGTTGCGCCGCCTGGCTCAAAAAGCGGGACATTGCCATGCTCGGCAGCGATGACGGGAGTGACGTGGCCCCCTCGCAAATCGAAGGAGTGACTCACCCCATTCACCAGGTGATGCTGATCGCCGCCGGAATTCACATTCTGGACTGTTGCGACCTGGAAGCCCTCGGCGCCGCCTGCGAGAAGCGCCAGCGCTGGGAATTCTTGCTGACGCTTGCGCCCTGGGCCGTGCCTAAAGGAACAGGTTCTCCCGTGAATCCGATCGCCACCTTCTAGTGTGGGGCGGCAAGTTGATCCCACCGCTGCTCGCACCCTTTATCAGCCTACGGCACCTCCAACGAATAGAATCGCTGTGGGACAACTGGAGCGATTGTGTTGGTGGACGTGAAAATCTCGGCGGCGTCAAACCGGTTGGTCGCCAGACGCGTCCAATTCACCCTGGGCTGGGCGACATTCGTGCCGGTCAGGACGTAATACGCCGCGCCCGCCGGACCGTTCGTGCCGCGGAGCACCACGTTGGCTCCGGCCTGACCGATGTTCCTGATGACCGGCGCTGAAGGCGGCGAAATATTCGCTTTGGCCACACGAGCTGAAACCTTGCCGCCCGCCACGTCGAAGTCCCCGCCCACGTAGAGATCAGGCCCTGAAACCGCCAGAGCATTTCCACGGAAATTCAACCCTGATCCCATGTGCGACCAAACGCTCCTGTCCCATCTGGCTATGTTATTGCACGTAATGCCACCTGCCGTCATGAAGTCGCCGGTCACATACAGGTTGGTGCCCGATACCGCCAGGGCGCTAATTCTGGCATCCAAGCCCGATCCCAAGGGCGACCACGTGCTCCCGTCCCAATTGGCAATGCTGCTGGCTGGCGTGCCGCCCGCGCTCGTAAAGATTCCGCCCACGTAGAGGTTTGCGCCTGAAACCGCCAGTGCATAGACGCTCGCATGGGCGGACCGCTGTCCAGCCCTGAGCCCAACGCTGACCATGCGATCCCGTCCCACTTTGCCACACAGTTCGCAGTGACATTGCCCACGGCAGTAAAATCGCCGCCGATGTAGAAGTTGCCGGCGGCATCCGCGACCATGTCCCACACTCCTCCGTTGACCCCCGAGTACCCGCCCATGCTGATCCAATTCTCATCGCTGAAGGTGGGGTCAATCTGAAGTTGCTTCAAATTGGTGGAGAGAGAATAGGGCAAATCATGTATCGTGAAAGCCATTAAAAATTCTTCTCTCAAAGTCCGCCGCAAATTCGACCAAATCTTTAAGCGCGAAGCGGTCAATAATTGGCTCTCCAGTGGCAAGCCCATTGCCATAGCCTATCCGAGCTTCTAATCGCAGCCTGAATTCTATTTCACTTCCCACCGGAATTCGCCTGCCCGTTACCAACGTTGCTCGCGCCAGTCATCGACCGTGATTAACTGAGCCTTTTTCCAAGCTCCGTGGCCGTCAAAAAATAACAAGTTGGGGCCGGCCCCGTGTCGTGCCCGCGCGACACGACGCTCGCGGTTTAGGATTTTTCCGCCCGGAGCATAGGGCAAGTGGCTGGGATTCCACACGTCGTTCACTTCCGCAGAGCCATTAATCGACAGAGCCCTGATGACAGGTCTCCACGGGCCGTCTTCGTTGTCGGCGAAATATACTGAATCTGAAGGTTGCTGAAAAGCGGCCACGCGGGTCACTCCGGTCACCTCTTTACCAACCCTGTCGCGCGGGCTGCTAAAAGTCCATGCGTTGTCCACGTAACAAATGAGCTGCTTCTTTTCGGGATAACTGGGGCAGGTATATATCTGAACCTTGGCATAATCCTTTTCGCTCTGTCCGCCAAGCATCGGTGTGAAGATTTTCCACCAGATTGGGAAGTTTCCCCGCGGGATCGATCCGTTGTTGTCTTCAGCGTACATCATCATGCCCAGTCCCATCTGGCGGAGATTGCTAAGGCAACGAGCCTTTCTGGAGGCTTCCTTGGCCTTGCTGAGCGCCGGCAGAAGCATCGATGCCAGGATCGAAATGATGGCAATTACGACGAGTAGCTCAATCAGCGTGAACCCCCGCCCTGATCGGCGTGTCGCTTGGAGGCGGATGCTCTTGTTCGTCACAGCCAGTTCCCCCCATTAGTTGCGGGCCCAATTTTTCGTCAGAGGAGGCGGTTCCAAGGGGCACGCTGCTGCTCGATCTTCGATGACTCCCGCTTTCGCTCGGATCGTTGGGGTGAGCTCGCGCTCTTTCCCCGTTCGGCAACGAGGGTCTTTTCGATCGCCCCGAGAAGCTCGCTCCGGCCCTGTTTCGTCACAGACGAGCAGATAAAAATCTCCGGCAATTGCTCACACCAAGCCGAGAGGTGTGCTTTAAAGGCCTCGATGTTCGTCTGCACATGGGTCGGCGACGATTTATCGATCTTGGTGAAGATGAGGACAATCGGCGCGGAGATCCGCGCGAGCCACTGCACGAACTCGAGGTCCAGCTTCTGCGGTGGAAGGCTGGAGTCGAGAAGGACAAAGACCCCGCGGAGGTTGGGCCGGTTCTCCAAGTAGTTGGACACAGCGTGATTAAATTTTGCCATGTCCTTCCGCGCCACGTGGGCAAACCCATATCCCGGCAAGTCGACCAATCGCCACGTCTTATTGATCGTGAAGAGATTGATCATCTTGGTGTGCCCGGGAGTGGCCGAAACCTTGGCGAGATCAGGCTTACCGGAGAGCATGTTTAGCAGCGAGGACTTACCCACATTGGATCGGCCAATAAAGGCGAATTCCGGTAGAGATTCGTCCGGACACGACTCCAGATCCGGGGCGCTGCGGTGAAAGATGGCGGAGGAGATGTTCATGCACGGAGACGGACCCGGTAATTGATGCCGGAAATTCGTCTCCGCTGATATACGAATTTTTCCGCTGCGACGGTGGACCGAGTTCCGGGTGCCCGGACGGACCGCACCGCAGGCATTGACTGCCAACTCATCCGGTGGGTGCATCGGGACCCAGACTCCGAACCCAGCGCGCCACATACACGCCATCCGCGCCATCTCGAAAGGGCAGAAGTTGCCGTTCCGCCGCAAGTTGAAAAGCGGGGTGTCTCGCCGAGAATTCACTGGCCACTTGCGAATTCTCCTCCGGCTCGAGACTGCACGTACTGTAAACCAATGTTCCCCCTGGCTTCAGCAACGGCGCGGCCAGCATCAGCAGCCTCAGCTGTTCGGTCGCAAGTCGATTAATTTCCTCGGGGCGAATCCGCCACCGCAATTCAATTCGCCGACGCAGAACTCCCGTGTTGGAACAGGGCGCATCGACCAGGATCCGGTCGAACGTCGACGGTTCCGCCACCACGCCCGCACCCGCCTCGGTTGTCTCCACGCAGGTCACCCCAAGCCGCCGGCAGTTCTCCAGCACCCAACGCAACCGGTCACGACTATTATCGTGCGCCACGAGTCGACCTTGATTTTTCATCCGTGCCGCCATCCAGGTCGTCTTCCCGCCTGGTGCGGAACAGAAATCGAGTGCCACCTCGCCCGGTTGTGGATCCAATTGTTCCACCGCCAGCAGGGTGCTGGGGTCTTGCACGTAGAATCCCCCCCCCACAAAAGATCCCAATGTCGCCAGCGAGGGATGGTCTTTCAGTTCAAAAAGGATGCCATCCGGACACCAATCACGGTGAACAGGCTGAAAATCGACGAGTTCTTCTCGCCACCGGGCGGTCAACGAAACAGCGTCCGTTCGCAGGGTATTGAGTCGGGCGAAAGTCCCCGGCGGGGTGTTATTCAGGGCCAGCAATCGCGTAGTGTCGAGCCGTCCCCATCGATCCTGCCACCGGTCGATAAGCCAGGCCGGATGCGACCAACCCATGGCAGGCTCCGATTCGCGTAAATCGAGCAGTTCTTTTCGGAGGGATTCTTGTTCCCGAAGACAGCCGCGCAAGACCGCATTCACGAACCCACTCTGTGACCCAAACCCCAGATCTCTCGCGAGTTGCACCGTTTCATTCACCGCAGCGTGGGGCGGAATCCGGTCGAGCCAAAACAACTGATAAAGCCCGGTTCGAAGGAGCTGTCTCAAGGCCGGCTTTTGGGGCCGGCCCTGGGTTCGGCGGTTGATCAGCCAATCGAGGGTTGCGGACCACCGAATGACTCCAAAAATCAGTTCGCGTGCAAGGCGGCCGTCGGCCGGCGAAAGCGCGGCCCAGCCGGGATCCTCATCGAGACGATGCTCGATGAAATCTCCGGGTTGTCCGGCATTGAGTAAACTACGGACGGCAAATTCTCTTGGTTTCGATGCGGCCACGAAGGCATAGTGGCCGGACCTCACGGAAACGTGCGAGGAATTACCAAAAATGAAGGAAGAACTCGAGAAACTGGTCGCCACTGGGAAGATCACTCACCGGCACATCGAACCGCTAATGGCTCTGGTCCAAGGTGGCTTTGGAGTGCACAAAAGCTGGGGTTTTGGCCGGATCCGAACCGTGGACGTCGTTCTCGGGCGGATGTCGATCGATTTTCATTCGAAGGCAGGACACGCCATGGACCTGTCGTTTGCGGCCGAATCCCTGAAGCCCGTGGGCAAGGAGCATATCCTCGCACGGAAGGCCACGGACCTCCCCGGCCTCAAACAACAGGCGGCCTTGCACCATCTGGACGTTGTTCGCCTCGTGCTGCGAAGTTTCAATAACCGCGCGACTATCGATCAGATCCAGGCTGCCCTCGTACCGGATGTTATCGGCGAGGACTGGAAGAAATGGTGGGAAGCCGCCCGAACCGAGATGAAAAAGGACGGCCACTTCAACATCCCGGCCAAGAAGTCAGAACCGATCCTGCTCCAGGAAACGGAGGTGTCGCTCCAGACGCGCCTCGGCTCCGAGTTCCGCACCGCCAAGGGGTTGAAGGCGCGCATTGCGGTCGCGCTCGAGGTCGCCAAGTGCATGGGGGACCTCCAAGACAAGCAGTCGGTTGTAACCGAAGTGCTCGGGGTACTGAATGCCGACATCCAATCGCATCTGACGACGATGCCCTCGCTCGCTCTGGAGGGGATTTTTGCACGGGACGATGTCCGAGTGGCGGCGGGACTCCCCGCCGACCCGGCCCACCCCACCGAAGCCGCTGTGTGGGCTCATAGCCAGCGCCTCCATACGTTTTTTGATGAAACCTCTGCGCCTCGGCAACGGCGCGCCCTCGAGTCGTTCAAGAACCACGTAACGGAATGGGGTCCGCAGCTCGTTGGAATTCTCAATTCCAGCGGCGCCCGGCTCTGCGGCGAAACGGCCCGCCTGCTGATGCAGGAGGGGAAGACCCAGCTGCTGTACGACACGCTCGCACGACTGATTGGCCAGCACGGAGCGAGCAGCGAGCTCTTGTTATGGTTCGGAAAGGAACGAAGCGAGGCGTTCGTGGAACTGTTCACCCCGGAAGTCTTCCGCGCCATGCTCACGGCCATGGAACGGGATGCCTTCAACGAAAAGAAATCCAATCGCCTGCACGATTTCATCCTCTCCGATCAACAACTGCTCCCGGAATTGATCGAGTCCACCGATTTCGACGTGATTAAGGATTTGACCCGCAATCTCCAGTTATCCCCTGCGTTTGACGACATGGATAAGCGCTCGCTCCTCGGCCGTATCGTTAAGCAATATCCGGCGATTCAGAGCATGATCACCGGGGATCAAAAGAAGGACAAAGAGGACCAGACGTTCGTCGTTTCGTGGCCGAGCCTCGAGCGGCGGAAAGCGGAGTACGAAGAGCTCGTCCAGAAACGGGTTCCGGCCAACGTGAAGGATATCGCCCTCGCTCGCAGTTACGGGGACCTCCGCGAGAACGCGGAATACAAGGCAGCCAAAGAAACCCAAAAGGTCCTTTCTCGCCGGAAACATGAGCTCGAAGTGGAATTGAACCGCGCCCGCGGCACCGACTTCGATAATCCCCGACTCGATGTCGTCAGCCCCGGAACCATTATTCGCGTCCTCGACCTCACCACCAACAAACCTGAGACCTACACCATTCTCGGGGCTTGGGACGGTGATCCCGACAAGAATATCCTGAGCTATCTGACCCCCCTGGCGAAGGCGTTCGTTGGACAGCCTGTCGGCAAGGAAGTCGAATTCACCGAGATCGGCGAAAAGCGGCGATTCCGAATCGAGCATATCGAGGCCTTCAAAAAGAGCTGATGGCCGGGAATTTCACGAAATAGCATTTACTCCACACAGTCCAAAAGCCGGCACCCGGCTAGAATAAATCAGTCCGCGTTGGGCTATATCCAAGATTGGCCCAATATCTGTTCGGTCGGTCCACTCTCCACGTTCAACATGAGAGCGCTAGGTTTTCATTCGTGTCATTCGTGGGCACTCCCGCATTTGCTTTTGCCCACGAATCACACCAATCACACGAATGCCCGGGCCGATTGACGCGGGTGTTCTTCGAGGTCCGGAGGCCGAACCAGGCTGCTCCAGTGAACGCGCCGGTTGCGTCGTGGTTCCATGCTGGATGCCCTCGGCGGCGCGTCACTGAGCAGCAGCGTTAGGCGGCGTATGTCGCGCATTACCAAAATCACGCTCGCGGTCGCTGGACTTTGGTTTCTTGTATTCGCAGCGTTTGCGGCACACCCGTCTCCGGTCACACAGCTTTTCTCGATGCTGTTGACACTTGGGCTGCTTGTGTTCGGTTTCATCTGTTCCGTGCGGGTGTTCACTCACTGGCAGCGAGAGCGTTGGCGGACACTTGTGCCTGTGGGCGTGTCCGTGTTGGTGGTTGTATTCGCGCCAGTGGTTGGGGCGGCCATTCGCCACTTCACTTTTCAGCGGGCGCTGCCGAACTACGAGGCCCTCATCAAGCAGATGGAGGCAGGCAGCGTTCCGGTTTCGTCAGAGTTGCGCCGCATCTCGCAGGCCGAGGGCAGTTTGGCATACACCGTCCTGGCACAGCGGGGCACCAACGGCGTTTTGACCGTGGAGTTTCTTACCGGCGGCGGGTTTCCCGTGAAGCACTCCGGTTACTTGTATTGTTCGTCGGATGTCATCGAGAGAGGTTCTCTCGCCGATTCGCGGTGGCCAAGGCGACGAGCAGTGAAGCCATTATGGTATCGAATTTCAGATTGAGCACGCAGCGCTATTTCCGAGTAGACTGTGTTTGCCATGAGAATTGAATTTGTCGCCACCGACTATTGGGGAATGAGAACCACGGATAAACGCCGATAGACCCAGATTCCATGCCCTTTCTATCCGCGTCAATCCGTGTTCATCCGCGGTTCTCCTTATCCGCAGATTTGGGGGCCCCATCAATGTCGGACACTTGCAGATGAGTGGAGTTATTTCCAAACTCCGACAATTCGCTGCTCAGACCGGCCACCGGCCCCTCAACTTTTGTTCCAGATATCCGCGACGCTACGAAGGCAGATCTTGAGGGGGCCTTGACCTGGCGCTTCCCGAATTTCGATGCGGCCGTGTTCGCCAGCGCTTGCGAGGCGGACTCCTATCAGGCACCGTGCATATCGAAATGCAGCCCAATGAACTTCGTCATTATGCCTACCAAAAGAACACCCCAAGAGGAACACATCGAGTCTCACAAAGACGGCAGCATTTGGGCCAAAGGCCAGACTGCCAACGGAGTCCCCTCTGGGTATTGGGAGTGGTTCCGATTAGACGGAACGAAGATGCGCTCGGGGCACTTCGATAATGGCCAGCAAACTGGCGAGTGGACCACCTACGACAAGAAGGGAAAGGTCTATAAGGTTACCACGATGAAAACGAAAAAGAGGGAAGTGACAAAACCACAGCGGTAGCGGAGCACCGTGCATTCCGAAGTTGTTGGAGAAGGTAGCGGACGCCGCGCTGCGGCGTCCCCGCGCCGTTCAGGCGCGGCACGAACCGCCCTGCGGCCCTGTTCCGCCCGCTGTACGCGGGCGGGGTTGTCGCAGCGCGACAACCTCTACCAACAACTTCGGGATGCACCGGCCATCCAGGCACGCGTTGCTTGAGTATTGCCTTTCGGGCCGCGGCACGATTGGATTACTCCATGAATCCCGGTTCCCGCTCTCTTCGGCGCCCCTTCCGGTGCCGCCTTGTGGCTAAACCGTCACGTGGTTTCACGCTGATCGAACTGCTCGTCGTGATCGCGATCATTGCAATTCTGGCGTCGATGCTTCTGCCGATGCTCGGTCGCTCGACCGAGATGGCCCGTCGAATGCATTGCGTGAACAACCTCAAGCAGGTGGGTCTCGGAATCCGACTCTACCAGGAGGACAATCGGGATCGTCCCCCGCTTTTCCTGGTCAATCCAGGGCTTCGCAGCGGTTTTGCCGGAGGCGGCACCAACTACCTGGAGGGCTCTAAGTATCTTTCCACCACCAATGTATTTATCTGCAAATCCGACCGTACGAGCGGACGGATACCCATTGATCTGGGGTGGGAGTACTACGGGACGCTCGGTGAATTCACCACCAGTTACGCCTACCACATGGGCGCGTCTCAGCAAGTGACTCCCGAAGGAAAGCAGTGGCTCAAGGATCAGATTAGTCGCTGGCAGGGACGCTTCATCGTGGCTGCCTGCCCCTGGCATCGACATCTCTACAGCGGATGGACGGCCAAACTGCAACCCGGTTTATGGAAGAAGACCAACGTTCGTGACCTCGCCCTGCGATATGACGGTGCCGTGGACAGTTTTTTCTGGCCCGCTAACAACTGGGAAGAAGAACCCTATACCCGGACGAGACCACCGTAGACGCGCGACGCCGCGAACAATTACCGGACGGCGGATTTTAGAAACCAGATCCGGGGCGCTTCGCAGTCAAGAACCGCTCGGGTAGCCGTCAGGAGGTCGGAGCCGAGAATTCCGCGCGGGAGAAGCAGGCTTTGCTGGGTTGAACTTAGATTCCACGGCGCCAGATCTGCCACTGATATCGTGAGATTGGTGAATACCGACTAACCCAGTTCGAATCGCGGGATTCGAACGTCCGTCGCGGTCGAAAGTCTCCCATCGACACCTCCCTGCATCCAATGCACACCCGAGCCTATTTTCACGCCCAATTCTTGGGCCAGGCCTCGATCCAAGACCGTGCGGTATCCCCCGGTATCAACCAGCAAACTCACCCGTCGGTCGTTCACGCGGGCGGACACCAACCATTGTCCCGGTGGCAGGTAGATCGGGACCACCGGAGCAAAGCCACTCAACCGGAAGGATTCTTCGATTTCCTTTGTTTCCAAGGCCGAACGCGCCGCATCGCGAACAAACAGTCCCGGCGGCTGACCGTAGTCAATGACCGTCCGATGCCGGAGCAGAAAGGGAACACCTAGCACCGCATCACAATCGAGCACGCCTTTCATCCCGAAAATTGGCATCCGCGGAAGAGATATACCCTGCTGCCACCACCGGGTCACGATGGCCACTTCCGCGGGAAATTTCCGCCCCGCCAATTCAAAGTGGTCCAGGCGCACAAACTGAAAGGATCCCGGCGGGTACCCCGGCGGAGTCAGTACGGTTTGCTCCGATGCGGACACCCGCGGCAGGCGCGTCGCCCGGTTGGTTTCCACCGCATTGAAGGTGAAACCGGTGTCGACGAGAAACCGCGCTCGCTTGCCGTCGATCCGCCCGTTCACCATCAGGTGTTGTTCCACAGCTCGGTCCACATTGACGACCGTGTATCCGCGTTTCTCCATAAATTGGCGGAACGTCGGCGGCCGGACCCGGCTCTCGCGGGCCAACATCAATGAGACTGAAAGAAGGCCGAGCGCGAACGCCCCGGCCGTCCGGCGGCTAAAGAGGCCCGTGCGCGCGCGATGGGGCACGGTGGCTGCGTTCGGGTTGGGCATCTCCGGTAAGGGTGCGAGCTTCCTGGAGATTGCCCAGTTTAAAAAACCCATTGGACACGGACTGGCTGCTCGCTATGGTTCGCGGCCCGATTCCTGCGAATTCGGGATTCCACGCTCGGATTTCGGCGTTACGATTTCCGGCGACGGACCCATGCCTGATTGCGGTGTTTATTTGACTGCCTGATTTCGACAGCGTTTCTTTTATGGCCAAACTCTCGGTCACCGACCTGAACGTCACCGGCAAGCGGGTTTTCCTGCGCGTGGACTACAATGTCCCGATGGAGGAAAAGGACGGCGGTATGGTCATCAACGATTCCACCCGGATCAAGGAAACCCTGCCTACGCTCCAGCTCCTTGTCAGCCGGGGAGCACGCCTCGTGCTCGCTGCACACCTGGGGCGTCCAGACGGCAAACGGGAGCCCACGATGAGTTTGCGGCCCGTGGCGGAAAAACTGGCGACAATGCTTGGGCGTCCGGTTGAATTCGCCGACGACTGCGTGGGTGAAAAGGCCGAAGCCGCTGCGAAAAACCTCAAAGACGGCGAGATTCTTCTGCTGGAAAATGTACGATTTCACGCTGAGGAAGAGGAAAACGACCCCGTTTTCGCCGCTCGCCTCGCGCGACTCGCAGATATTTACGTAAACGACGCCTTCGGTGCCGCGCACCGCGCCCACGCCTCGACCTGCGGCGTCGCCCGGATCATTAAAGCGTGGGGGGGGACCTGTGCGGCGGGACTTCTGATGCTACGGGAGCTCCAGTTCTTGGGGGATGAATTGGAACAGCCCGCCCGCCCGTTCGTCGTCATCCTCGGCGGGGCAAAGGTTTCGGATAAAATCAAAGTTATCGACCGCCTTCTCGACAAGGCGGATACGATTCTGATTGGCGGTGCCATGGCCTACACGTTCAAGCTGGCCCACGGCGGAAAAACCGGGAAATCCCTGATCGAAAAGGACCACGTCGGCACGGCGCTCGCTGCCGAAGAGAAAGCTCGGAAGCGCGGCGTAAAATTCCTGCTCCCTTCCGACACCGTGATAGCGACGCCGGTTGACACTGGAAAACTGAACAAAAAGGGCAGACCCGTCTATGATCTCCAGAATCCCCGGGTAGTCAGCGGTGACATTCCGGAGGATGCGGAGGGGTTCGACATCGGTCCCGAAACAGCGAAGCAGTACGCGGCCGTGCTGGCTGGTGCCAAGACGATTCTTTGGAACGGGCCGATGGGTATGTTTGAAGATGCCCGGTTCGCCGCAGGAACTACGGCGGTGGCGCAGGCGGCGGTCGCCGCCACCCGGGATCACGGTGCCAAATCGATCATTGGTGGCGGCGATTCTGTGAAGGCCGTGAACAAGGCCGGGCTGGGGGGCAAGGTTAGTTTTGCGAGTACTGGCGGGGGAGCTAGTCTCGAGTTCTTGGAGGGCGCTCCACTTCCTGGAGTCACCTGCCTGGATGAAACAACAGGAAAACAGAGTTGACGAGTCCCCGGGCGATTGATACTTCCTTCGCTCCTTTTGATTGGAACTTTTGATGAAGACTTATCTTCCGAAGCCGGACATGCAGAGACGTGCCTGGCAGATTATTGATGCCAACGGTGCCGTCCTGGGCCGATTGGCGGTCCAGGTAGCCGACATTTTGCGCGGCAAAAACAAACCGACCTTCACGCGGCACCTTGATGCCGGCGATTTCGTGGTCGTGATCAACGCCGCTCAAGTTGTGCTCACGGGCAAGAAGGAGACTGCGAAGGAGTACATGTCCTATTCCGGATGGAAGGGCGGAGAAAAGTACCGCACGGTCGCTCAGGTACGAGCCGCTCATCCCGAACGTCTCGTGCTTCACGCCGTCAAAGGAATGCTGCCCAAGAATCGCCTCGCAGACCGGCTTTTAACCAAACTGAAGGTCTATCCAGGTGCCGATCATCCGCACGCCGCCCAAATGCCGGCCAAGCTTGAGTACGCAGGCTAAACTTTTTCCAAATTAAATCATGGCTACTAAAGTCGCAGAATTTCTCGGCACCGGCCGCCGCAAGACATCCGTCGCCCGGGTCCGCCTCGCCTCCGGCGCAGGCAAGGTCACCATAAATAACCGCCCATTCGAAATCTACTTTCCGCTCGAACAACAGCGGATGGCCGTGCTGCAGCCGTTTACGGCGACATCGACGACGGGGAAGTTTGACGTTCGAGTGAACGTGCAGGGCGGTGGCCCCACTGGCCAGGCCGGCGCAACTCGCCACGGTATCGCCCGCGCGCTCCTCAGAGCGGATCTCGCCTACCGTCCCCTCCTCAAAGCCGAAGGACTGCTGACACGGGATCCTCGTATGAAGGAACGTAAGAAGTACGGCCAGCCGGGTGCGCGTGCTCGTTTCCAGTTCTCGAAACGCTGATCGTGCAATTTCTTCCAACCCCGCCCGGCCTTGCCGACGGCGGGGTTTTTGTTTTGCACCCTATCCCAATCACCTTTCAGCCCCCTAAACTCCCCGAGCGCAAAGCGCCCGGTTCTTTCCCTCTCCATCCATGAAAACCGTTGCCGTCATCGGTGCGTCCGGCTACTCGGGCGAAGAGCTCGTCCGCCTCCTCCTGAATCACCCCTTCGTCGACCTCGTAGCCGTGACCTCGAGGCAAAGCGCCGGCCTGACCGTCGCACAAGTCTTTCCCAAATTTGCCAGCCACCCGCGATCCAAGGTCCTCCGATTCTCTGATCCCAACGCCCCGGTTTTAGCGACTCAGGCGGATTTGGTTTTTCTTGCCCTCCCCCACGGGGTCGCCGCTGAGTTCGCTGTTCCTCTCCTCGACTCCGGCTGCACTGTGATCGATCTCAGTGCCGATTTCCGTCTCAAAAGCCCCGCCGTCTATGCCGAGTTCTACGGCCATCCACATCCCGCCCCTTCTCTTCTCGAAAAATCAGTTTACGGCCTGCCGGAACTCTACCGCTCTCAAATCCAGTCGGCCTCGCTCATCGCCTCGCCTGGTTGCTATCCCACCAGTATTCTTGTCCCCACCGTTCCACTCCTCCGAGCGGGTCTGATTAAATCCGCCGGAATCATCGCGGATTCCCTAAGCGGCGTCAGCGGAGCCGGCCGCAAGGCCGAACTGGACTACCTCTTCTGCGAATGCAACGAGAGCGTCCGCCCCTATGGAATCCCTAAACACCGCCACTTGTCCGAGATCGAGGAACAATTGAGCCTCGCAGCCGGCACTCCCGTCACGGTCCAGTTCACGCCCCATCTGGTCCCCGTGAACCGCGGCATCCTCACGACCCTCTATCTCGCCCCAACCCACCACTTCAGCTCCGAGACGGAAGCCGCCGCTCTCGCGGTTAGGATCGCGGACTGCTATCGCACTGCGTACGCTTCCGAGCCGTTCGTTCGCATCCTGGAAGGCAAAGCTCTCCCCGATACCAAGAATGTTGTCGGCACCAATGTCGTGGAAATTGCTTGGCGCCTCGACCCACGCACCGGCCGGCTGATTGTCGTCAGCGCCGAAGACAACATCATCAAAGGCGCCAGCGGCCAAGCCGTCCAAAGCATGAATATCGTCTGCGGTTACCCCGAAACCGCCGGGTTGATTTGATCAATCCGTTCACCCCCTTGCACTGCCTCCCGCCGGCTTCTAGGTTGGCCGCCACTTAAAAGGAAATGAGCCAGGAACCGAAGGAACCCAACACCGTTCAACCCGGGGAGACCGCCCCGACGTCGGAAGACCTCACTGCCGAGACGCTGACTCCCGATCAGATCCAGTCCTTGAAGGTCGAGGCCGCCAAAGCAGCCGAGCTCTTTGAGCGCCTACTCCGAACAACTGCCGATTTTGATAACTTCAAGAAAAGGGCCGCCCGTGAGCGCGACGAAACTCGCAAGGCGGCCACCGAAGGCGTCATCATGCGCCTCCTGCCCGTTCTCGACAATTTCGACATGGCCATGGCCGCCGCAAACCAACCCAACACCAACCTTGACGTCCTCAAGGCCGGTGTTTCGATGATCCACGGTCAACTTCGGAGCGCATTCTCTGAGCTCGGCCTGGAAGAGATCTCCGTCCTCGGGCAACTCTTCGATCCAGCGCTGCACGAAGCCGTCTCCCAACTCGAAACATCCGGGGTGCCCGAGGGTCAAGTCGTCCAAGAACTGCGCAAAGGCTTCCGTCTCCGCGAACGTCTCCTCCGGCCCGCCAGCGTCGTCGTGGCGAAGTCCCCCGCTACCGATCCCACTCCGTCCGCATCTACTTAAGACTGACTCGATGGCTAGCAAACGCGATTATTACGAGATCCTCGGCATCGCCCGCTCCGCGTCCGACGAGGAAATCAAGAAGGCTTACCGCAAACTCGCGGTGAAATTTCACCCGGATAAAAACCCGGGCGACAAGTCAGCCGAGGACAAGTTCAAGGAACTCAGCCAGGCCTACGAAGCCCTCAGCGACCCCCAAAAGCGGGCCGCTTATGATCAGTTTGGCCATGCCGCCTTCGATCCCCGCGCGCGCGCGGGTAACGGAGCGGGTTCCCGTGGTGGCGGATTCCACGACCCCATGGATATCTTCCGTGAAGTGTTCAGCGGGGGGGGGGGCGGCGGCAGCATCTTTGAAAGCTTTTTTGGCGGCAGCGGCGGCGGTGAGGAAGCCGACCCCGGCGGACCGCAACGAGGCGACGACCTGCGCTATGACCTCGAGATTTCTCTCGAAGACGCGATCCACGGGGCGGAAAAGCAGATCACCATCTCCAAACCCGCAGCGTGCGACACATGCTCCGGCACAGGCGCAGAAAAAGGGTCCCGACGGATCGCCTGCACTCAATGTGGCGGACGCGGCCGGGTCGTCATGTCCCGAGGCATCTTCAGCATCCAGCAAACTTGCCCGCGCTGCAGCGGGGCCGGTCAAACTCTCGAAAAACCCTGCAAATCCTGCAACGGACAGGGCCGCAGAAATCAGTCTTCCACCATCACCCTGAAGATTCCGGCGGGTGTGGACGACGGCATGCGCCTGCGCTCGACCGGAAATGGTGTTGCCGGTTTCCGAGGCGGGCCTTCCGGCGACCTCTATGTCCAGCTCCAAGTTCGCGAACACGAGATTTTCCAACGCGATGGCAGCAACCTCGTCTGTGAAGTTCCCGTCACCTTTTCTCAGGCGGCTCTGGGTGCCGATGTCGACGTGCCCACACTTTCTGGCGGTGCACAAATTCGCCTACCTGCCGGGACCCAAAACGGTACCGTGTTCCGTTTGAAAGGGCGCGGTGCAAAGGACCTGCAAGGCCATGGTACCGGCGACCTCATGGTGCGCATTGTCGTCGAAATCCCCACCAATCTCAATGCCGCCCAGCGCCAGAAGCTCGAAGAGTTCGCTCACCTTTGCGGCCACGACGTAAACCCTAATAACCGCTCCTTCTTCGAACGGGCACGCTCCTTCTTCAGCTAACCCGAGGTCCCTCACCCGACCTCGCGTCGCCCCAACGGACAGAACGTTCTGTCAACCTCCCCATGCACCGCTTCTTTCTGCCGCCAGAAGCCTGCCAACAGGAACTCGTTGCGCTCAGTGACGATGATGGCCGACACGCCGCACGCGTCTTGCGGGTTAACCCTGGGGATCCAATCGAAATTCTGGACGGTGCCGGAAATGTCCTCCATTGCGTCGTAACCGATGCGGGCAAATCCGCCGTTTCGGCCCGTGTCCTCCGACGGCAACAAATTCCAGCTCCCACGGCCTCGATCACGCTCCTGCAAGCCCTCGTCAAAGCCAAGGCGTGGGATGCCATCCTCCAGAAAGCGACTGAGCTCGCGACCAATCGCATCGTTCCCCTTGCCGCAGCCCGCAGTGTCAGTGTGCACTCCCCAGCGGACGCAGTCGGCAAACTTTCCGGATGGCGAACCACCATGATCGAAGCCGCCAAACAGTGCGGAACTCCGTGGCTGCCGGTAATCGAGACTCCCGTGATACCCGGGAAATGGCTCCAAAATAACGGCAACTCCTCGGCCCGCCCAGACATGTTGCTGCTCTGTTCTCTGGAATCCGCCGCAGGCCACCTCGGAACGGTCTTCTCCGAGTTTCTCCAAGAGCATCACCGTCAACCACGGACGATTGCCATCGCCATCGGTCCCGAAGGTGACTTCTCACCCGACGAACTCGAGGCCTTCAAAACTGCGAATGCCATTCCCATCACCCTGGGCCGGCATGTCTTGCGGGCGGACACCGCCGCCATCGCCGCCATTGCGGTCATCCAGCACGAGTTGACGCGGCCATTGGTCTAAGCCCAATGAAACAAGGGCGAATACTAGTCATTCGGGGTGGCGCGATCGGTGACTTCATTTTAACCCTGCCGGCTCTCGCCGCGCTGCGATCGACATTTCCCGACACCCGCGTGGAGGTGCTTGGATATCCGCATATCGCCAGTCTGGCGAATGCAGCGGGAGTTGTTGATGCCGTCGTCCCAATTGAGTCCCGCGCCCTCGCGAGCTTCTTCGCGCGCAATGGATCCCTCGATCCTGCCATGTCGGAGTATTTCGCCGGATGTCAGGTCATCTTCAGTTACCTGTTTGATCCGGACGAAATCTTCCGTGAAAACTTGTCCCGGGTCACGCGGGCGCAGGTAATCCAGGGGCCTCATCGTCCAGACGAAACGCGAACGGAACATGCCGCGGAACAATTGCTCCGACCGCTCGAACGGATGGCTATTTTCGGTGCGGATTCAATCCCACGCATCACGGCGGGTTCCGGGTTCAGCCCATCCCCACGCGACCCACGCCTCATCGCGGTCCATCCGGGGAGCGGCAGCGCCCGCAAAAACTGGTCGGCTGAATTCTGGCAAGCATTGATGGCGCGCCTCGGAGAGGGTGGCGTCAATCGGTTCCTGCTAATTGGCGGAGAGGCCGAAGGAAATCGCCTCGATCAAATGGTGGCAAGACTCCCTAGTGACCGCTGCGAACTATTGACAGGGTGCCCCCTTCCGGAGGTTGCGCGGAGGCTCGCCGGTGCCGGCGCATTTGTGGGGCACGATTCCGGCATCTCGCACCTGGCGGCTGCGGTGGGTCTGCGAGGGGTTGCCTTGTGGAGGGAATCCAACGCCACGATCTGGCGACCCCGGAGCGATCTCTTCCGGTTGGAACAGGCGGGGGCTCGCTCGGAGATCGAGGCCATCCCCGAGATTCTAAAGTGGTTGTCCGCCGAACGGAGTGCCGCGGGGCATTGAGATGAATTTCACGGAATGACATTCACGCCGCGCAGTCCAAAAAGTGGAGCAGCAGCGAGGAGGACGCGGTCGTTGGATACAGGGAGTTCATCAAGCACCGCGTTCCTCGGCGATTATTTGTGTGGAATCGGTACCGCCAGAAAGCGCTCCCGAGCGGACAAGCGCTTCGTATTCTGGGAGCAGTGGCCGTTTGGCCCAATGGGATACTCGGGGCGCAATGGGTGGTTGCAACTTCTCCTCGGCGAGGATCGCGATTTCAATCAGGTGGATGGTTTCCTGCGTGACGGAACGCCGATGAGCTGCGGCCGAGTGACGGCATGGTGAGTAAAAGGTACCATTTTGATTCCGTCATGCTAGTTTAATTTCACCCGGTTGCACAACCGGAAAACCCTCGGCTTGTGACGACGGCTCTTCACTGGTAAACAACCCGGGTGCAAACCCAATCGGATCGTGTTCACAGTGAAGCGTTCCTCCGCGAATTGATGTCCCGGCAGCTGCGCCTGTCCATTTACTGCGCGGCCATTTTTCTCGTTGCCTTGCTGGGATTGCCGCTGTGCAACTTCCTCGCTCCGGATTTCATGGCCCAACGGATCGGCGGATTCACGCTGACATGGCTCCTGCTCGGCGTCCTCTTTTTCCCGCTCGTCTGGATCATTGCCGCCTTCTTCATCCGCAAGTCCATCGACCTGGAAAACGCGGAGATTCGTGAAGTCACGGCTCGTCAGGAATCTCCCTCCCTGCATCGCTGAGGCCCCCCCCCAACACATTCCCCGCGTGTTCACTCCGCTCCTCTTCGCCGCCGTCGATCCCTGGATTCTCGCCTGTAGCAGCTTCACGGTGCTAGGCACCATCGTGATGGGCTTCTGGGCGGCGGGTCGTTCCCGAACCGCTTCGGACTTTTTTGTCGCGGGCCGCGGCGTCAGTGTCGGATGGAATGCCTCGGCCATCTCGGGTGAATACCTGAGCGCCGCCTCGTTTATGGGCGTCGCCGGAATGGTGATGTCTTCCGGTTACGATGCCCTGTGGTATCCGGTGTGTTATGCGTGCGGGTACTTGTTTCTCCTGCTGTTCATCGCCGGACCCCTGCGGCGGTTTGGGGCCTATACCATTCCGGATTTTGCGGAAGGACGTTACGACTCCCCTCTCTTCCGACGCATTGCGGTGGTATTTGTTTTATTCATTGGATTTTTCTATACGATGCCGCAGATGAAGGGTGCGGGCACAACCCTTGCCTACATCTTCCAAGATATCACCTGGTTTGGTCGACCGGGGTTGCCCTACCCCGTGGGTGTGGTCCTCGTTGGAGCGGTGATCACTTTCAATGTCGCCCTGGGCGGGATGAAGGGGATCACGCTCGTTCAAGCAGGCCAGTATTGGATAAAAATGTTTGCCATCGCCACTCCGATCTTCGTGCTACTGTCGGTCTACGGAGGCTATGGAAGGCAGTTGCAACTGAATGATTCGGGTGCCAGTCGCGCGCAAATTCGCAGCCGCGAAACGATCCGCCAAGCCCTTCCAGCCAAGGCTCCGACCGACGCCACCTGGCTCGCCCCGTTTGGCCCCCTCACCACCAAGGCGGCTAAGGCCGCGAAACTCGACGCACCCACCACCCGGCGCTATGCGCTGCTCTACACGTATTCCCTTATCATTGCTCTCGTTTGTGGGACGGCCGGTCTGCCTCACATTCTGGTTCGCTTTTACACCAATCCCGATGGCGTCGCCGCCAAGCGAACGACGATGTGGGTCATGGTTCTGATCGGAGTGTTTTACGTCTTTCCGCCCATATTCGGAGCCCTGGGACGCAACTGGATGCCGGAGTTGTACAATGGGTTGAGCGGCGTTAAGGGAACCGATGGCATTGTGCTACGGCTTCCCGTGATTCTGCGCGAGCGCTACGGCATGCTTGGATCGGTGCTCAGCGGGATCACGTGCGCGGGGGCGTTTGCTGCGTTCATGAGTACGTTCTCCGGCTTGCTGGTGAGCATGACCGGAGCGCTGGCTCATGACGTTTATGGGCGAATTCTCCGACCCAACGCCTCAGCGGCGGACCGAATGCGCATGTTCAAATGGTGCGCCCTGTTCATCGGCCTCGTGGCCATCAGCCTCGGTACACTCGTCGAGAATTTTGAAATCAACTTCATGGTTGGACAGGCGTTCGCCATCGCCGCCGCCAGCTATTTTCCGTTGCTCTTCATGAGCGTATGGTGGCGGGGTATGACAACCAGCGGTGCCGCCACCGGGATGCTGGGGGGCGGCCTCTGCGCCGTCGCCGCCATCTCCCTCACCAGCTATACAACTTTTGTATCCACCATGGCGGGGAAATTTGCCGACCGGCCAATGCCCGACTGGCTGGCCTGGATGAAAGCCCATTCGCTCGAAGCGTTCTGGGCCGCCCACCCGCTGCAACGAATCCTCTGCGAACAACCGGCGCTGTGGGCGGTCCCCCTGGCAATCGCATTGATGGTGGTCGTGTCAAAGCTGACGGCGCGCACAATACCGACGGATATACGAATGAAGATGCTGGTGCTACACGCGCCGGAGAAACTCGGGCTGAAGCAAGAGTATATCCGCGAGCACGAGGGGGGGCATTAGCGCTGCCAACACCCGCACAACAGCCGATGCCGATCGACCTGCCGTTTCAAGCGGACACCACCCGCACTGCTTCAAATGCCTCGATCGCCCGACGCATCTTATCGAGAGCAATGTTCTGAACCTGCCGAATTCGCTCCCGGGTCACCCCAAACTTTAGCCCGATATCGTCCAGCGTTCGCTCCCGCCCACCGGCAAAACCAAACCGTTCCCGAATAATGGTCAGTTCCCGGGCATCCAGCAGCGATAACATGTTCCGAACCATGGAGTGGTTCCCCTCTTCCTCCAACTGCTCATAAGGTGATGCCACTTTCTCATCTGCCAAAACATCCGCAAGTCGCCCTCCGTCGTCCTCCGCGCCCAATGGCATCTCCAGGGAGGTCACCTGCATCGAGGCCCGCTTCCAGAGTTGAACCTTGCGGATCGAGGTCTTCAACTCAATGGCCAGTTCCTTGTCCGTCGCCTCCCGGCCGTTCTGCTCCTGCAACCGATTGCTCGCCCAACGCATCTTTGTCACTTTGTCAATCAAGTGAATGGGAAGGCGAATGGTCTTCGACTGATTGGCAATCGCCCGCCTGATCGATTGCTTGATCCACCAAGATCCGTAGGTGGAAAGCTTGCCGCCCTTGGCCGGATCAAATCGCTCAACCGCCTTCATCAAACCCAGATTGCCCTCGTTGATCAGGTCGAGCAGAGGTAGACCCAATCCCTCGTAGCCCCGGGCCATTTTAATCACCAGACGGAGATTAGCCCGAATCATGTGCTCGCGAGCCGCCTCGTCACCCCGCCGGATGCGGGCCGCTAATTCGATCTCCTCGTCAACGGTCAACAACGGAACTTCGCCCACCTCCCTCATGTACCGGCCTAACGCAGTGGCTGGTTCCGCGGTCCGATCTGCCTCAACACTCGCAAACTGAGCGTCGCCGAGAATAAACGAGAATCTCGGTACCATCGAGAGGTTGACTTCAGCAGGTAGGTTTTCCTTGTTTCGCTTTTTCATGATTTCACACGGTTGAATTCTAAATTAAAACCAGGTCTGTTAATTACTTGTCTAATATTTAACGGTATTGAAGACCAATATTTTAACAATGTCAACTGTTTGACTAAATATTTACAGAGTTGTTCGAGGGCCCGCCAGAGAGCCCGCTGCGGTTGCGTTACCCTCCAAAATTGGCAACGGCTCCGATCCGGCCGAATCCTCCCGCCTGCAGCGAAGCATCCACGTTCGGAAAATTCCAAAAAAAACATGTAGCCCCTGGAATGTGTTCCGAGAAACCGATAGCTTCCAGGGGACTCCCGTTTAAATACGCATGAAAGCCAACCGGACCCAAGCTTTGAAACCACTCTTGATGACCGTCCATCGCCCCCAGCAGTTCACGCGCTTTGCAATTTTCCTCGTGATTTCGTACTGCCTGGCCCCGCGTTCGCTCATCGCCGTGGAGTCGAGCTCGTTTGATCCGGCGGTGTTCGACAAGACGATCCGCCCGATGATCAAAGAATATTGTCTGGGTTGCCATTCCACGGAAAAACACAAAGGCGACGTCGACTTCGAACACGTCACAACGCTGAGCGAGTTGATGAAGCACCCCAAGGTTTGGCAGACCGCGGTCGAGCAGCTCTTGCTCGGCGAGATGCCACCGCGAGACAAGCCGCAGCCGACACCGGCCGATCGCGAACGACTCGTCAACTCGATCGAGGTCGTTCTGGACGAAGCCGCGAAGGCCCGCGCTGGGGACCCGGGTCCGGTCGTCCTACGCCGCCTCAACAACACCGAATACACATTCACCGTCCGGGATCTGACGGGGGTCGACTCGCTCAATCCCGCTCGGGAATTCCCCGGGGACAGTGCCGCCGGCGAGGGTTTCATGAACACCGGTAACTCGCTCGTGATGTCCCCCGCCCTGATTACCAAGTATCTCGCCGCCGGCAAAGAGATCGCTGCCCACGCCGTCCTGTTGCCGGATGGAATTCGGTTTTCGCCCGCAACGACCCGCCGCGACTGGACGGATGAAACGCTGGCTCAGATCCGGAGTTTCTACCGTCAGTTCACCGATCCCCGAGGCGGCGACAAGGTGAATCTGCAGGGAATTGTCTTCGATACCAACGAGGGGGGACGACTTCCACTTGAGAAGTACCTCTCCGCTACACTGGAGCTACGGGTACGGAGCGAGGCAAAGGAAGGATCCTCCTCGGCCAGCGACATCGGAAGTGCGCGTCAGACCCTCGCACGGGAGCGCGGACTCAATGCGCGGTACCTCGGGACCTTGTGGGAGACTCTCAACAGCCGGGAACCCTCGCTCGTTCTCGATCCCATTCGCGCCCGGTGGCGTTCGTCAGCACCGGCCGACAGCGCCTCACTCGCGGCTGACATTGCCAACTGGCAGAAGGTTCTCTGGAAATTCAGCAGCGTCGGACATATCGGAAAAATTGGCGGGCCGAAGGCGTGGATGGAACCGGTCAATCCCCTCATCTCCAAGTTAGAGGTGCGACTCAAGCTGGCGGCGCCCACGAACGGAAATAACGTCTTCCTGTATCTGAATGCGAATGACGCCGGGGACGGCAATGCCGGAGACTACGTCGTTTGGCAGCAACCCAGGCTCGTGTTAACCGGACGCCCTGATCTGGCGCTGCGCGATGTCCGCGAATTCCTCCGAGAAATGGAGGCTCGCCGCGACAAGATCTCCGCTTCGGTCGTGCGCTGTCTCCAGGCCGCGGCCGAGGTCGGCGCTGCGACGGGTCAGACCGATATTGCCGGACTGGCCCGTCGTCACGATGTGGATTCTGAAGTGCTGACGGCCTGGTTCGAATACCTCGGCATCACCTCGACTGCGACCCAGCCGCTCGACTATTTCAAGAATCAGCTGAAGAAAGCATCGAACCACGATTTCGTCAATGGCTGGGGCACCACCGACACGCCCAGCCTGTACGCCAATTCCTCGGACCAGGCGGTGCGGATCCCGGGTAATATGAAGGCGCACGGCGTCACCTTGCATCCGTCCCCAAAACTCAACGCAGCCGTCGGATGGCGAAGCCCGATCTCGGCCCGGATGCGCGTCGAAGCCGCCGTGACGCACGCGCATCCCGAGTGCGGCAATGGCGTGGTCTGGTCTCTCGAACTGCGTCGTGGCACCCAGCGCCAACGCCTCGCTTCCGGCACCGCCCAAGGCGGCAAGGGAATCAAGATCAGCCCGATCGAGAATCTCGCCGTGAGAACTGGTGATCTGATCTCGCTGCTCATCGGCCCGCGCGACGGCAATCATTCCTGCGACCTGACGGATGTTGAGCTGGTTCTCAAGAGCACCGCCGCAGATGGCCCGGAGTGGAGCCTCACACGTGATGTGTCACCCGACGTTCTCGCGGGCAATCCGCACGCGGATCGTTTTGGCACGGCTGGAATCTGGCACTTCTATACCGAGCCCGTCTCCGGCCATGATGCCGGCCCGTCGATTCCCGTCGGATCATTGCTCTCCAATTGGCAATCCGCGGAAGGGGCTGCGGATCGACAAAAATTCGCAACCGCAGTCCAGGCGCTGATCCGCCGGGATGCCCCATCCCCCAAGGACGGCCCGGACGCCGTCTTGCACCGTCAGTTGACGTCACTGGGCGGGCCGCTACTTGCTGGAGCACAAAACGTCGCCGTCCGAGAACGTATTCGGTCAGCGCCGTCCGCAAAGACGGCTGGCAACGCTGCATCGCCGGAGCCAGGAACGGCTACGCCGGACATTTCAAAGTGGGGGCTCGAACCCGGCCAGTTCGGCCGGCACCCCAACGGAAGCAACCTGGATCCCACCAGTCTTTGCCTGCAAGCCCCCTCGCTCATCGAGATCCCTCTCCCAGCCGACCTCGTCGCCGGAGCGGAATTCGTCACAACCGGACTGCTTGAAGATGGAACCGGCAGCGAAGGCAGTGTTCAACTGCAGGTACTAACCGCCAAGCCCGAATCCCCCTCGCGGCTTCAGCCGGGAACCGCCACGGTGAAGGGCGACGGCGGATCCTGGACGTCACAAAAAAATCAACTGGCGCACAGTACCCCGATCATCGTCCGGGACGGCAGCGCGGCCCGTCGTCGAATCGAATCCAATTTTGACGACTTTCGCGCGCCGTTTCCCGCCGCGCTGTGTTACACGAAAATTGTTCCCGTCGACGAAGTCGTCACGCTGACCCTTCTGCACCGCGAGGATTACGCACTTAGCCGACTGATGTTGGATGATGCGCAAAAGGCCGCCCTCGACCGGATGTGGAATGAACTTCACTACGTCAGCCAGGATGCCTTGACGCTCGTGGATGCTTTTGCCCAGTTAATGGAGTATGCGACCCAGGATGGCGATCCCAAGGTGTTCGAACCGCTGCGGAAACCGATTCAGGAGCGGGCGACAGCCTTGCGGAGAGAGCTGATCACGACGGAGCCAAAGCATCTCGAATCGCTGCTAACTTTCGCGGAGAACGCGTATCGCCGGCCGTTACTGGTTTCCGAATCGCAAGAGTTGAGGGAACTTTATAAGAAGCTGCGAGAGCAGGAGATTCCGCATGACGAATCGATACGACTCACGCTGGCGCGCGTGTTTGTCTCGCCCGCGTTCTTGTACCGCCTGGAGCGGACCATCCCCGGTCGGGAATCAACGCCCGTTTCCGATTGGGAACTCGCCAGCCGCCTCAGCTACTTCCTGTGGTCCTCGCAACCGGACGCAACACTCCGTGATCTGGCGGCGGCCGGAAAATTGCGCGACCCGGAAGTTCTCGCATCCCACGCCCGGCAGATGTTGCGCGACGACCGCGTGCGTCGATTGGCCACCGAGTTCGCTTGCCAATGGCTCCATATCCATGACTTCGACCAGTTGGATGAGAAGAGCGAGCGCCATTTTCCAACCTTTGCCGGGCTGCGTGGTGCCCTCTATGAGGAACCCATCCAATTCTTCACCGACTTGTTTCGTGGGGACGGATCGTTGCTCACGATTTTCGACGCCGACCACACCTTTCTCAATGAGAGCCTCGCGGGACATTACGGGATCCCAGGCGTGACGGGGCCGGAATGGCGGCGCGTCGATGGCGTTAAGAAGTATTCGCGCGGTGGAATACTCGCGTTCGGCGCGACCCTCGCCAAACAATCCGGAGCGTCGAGAACAAGTCCCATCCTGCGCGGCAACTGGGTGGCCGAAGCGTTGCTTGGGGACAAATTGCCCCGACCGCCAAAAGATGTCCCCCGCCTACCCGAAGACGAGGCCACCGAGAGCCTCTCGGTCCGCCAACTCGTGCAAAAGCACACCAACGACCCCAAATGCGCCGGTTGCCACCGGAGAATCGACGGCTACGGGTTCGTGCTCGAAGGTTTTGACGCCATCGGGCGAGCGCGCGTCAAGGATCTCGCCGACCGGCCCGTGGAAACGCAGGGCATCGCCCTGGACGGTTCAACCATCGAAGGGATCGATGGCCTTCGCGACTACTTGCTAAACAAGAAGCGCAGCGTGGTGCTCCGGCAATTCTGCCGAAAGTTGCTCGGATACTCGTTAGGGCGAGGCGTGCAGTTGTCCGACAATCCGCTTTTGTCCGAGATGCAGCGGCAGTTGGCGCTGAATGGCTACCCGTTCAGTTCCGCCGTTGAAACAATTGTTCGCAGCCGCCAGTTCCGCGAAATCCGCGGTAGGGATGCGGCCTTTGAAGACTGAAATTAACTACAATTCGCGCCTTCCCCGCCGCTCCATTTTATCCCACTATCCAACAATCCTATCAGCCCCGATCTCCCATGAGTACTCACAGATTTTCACGTCGTACGCTGCTTCGCGGTGCCGGTGTCACCATGGCCCTGCCATGGATGGAGTCGCTGGCCGTCTGGGGCGATGAACCCACCACGACAAAACCCGCCAGTGAGGCGCCGGTGCGTTTCGCCACCTTCTTCGCCGGCAACGGATTTCACGGCAAAGAATGGTGGGCAAAGGGTGAGGGCAGTGGCATGGAGTTCGGCAAGGTGTTGGAGCCCCTAACCGATTTCCGGAAAAACACCCTCTTCATCCGCGGCCTTTACAATGCTGAGGCCCTCAAGGGAAACATCCATAGCTCGCAAACCGGCAACATTCTCTCCGGCGCACCCCTCGCCTCCGGGGGGGATATCCGCTCCGGCACGAGCGTCGATCAGTTGTTGGCGCAACGATATGGCCAATCCACCAAGGTATCTAGCTTGGTCCTGGGTTGCGAAAAATCCAATCCGTCGGTCCATAAGAACTACTCGATGCTCTACAGCTCGCATATTTCATGGACATCGCCGACCACCCCAACCCCTTTGGAGGTCTATCCCGCTCTCGCCTTCGACCGGCTGTTCAAAGACGAAGTCCAGCGTGGCGACAAGAGTGTGCTCGACGCCGTCCTCCAGGATGCCCAGGACGTTCGCCGCCACATCAGCAGCAATGATCAACGCAAGCTCGATGAATATCTCGACTCCGTCCGAGAGGTCGAGGTTCGCATCGAACAGGCCGGTAAGAAGGGGGAACTGCAAGGTTGGCGCCCAACGCTCGCCGCTCCCAATATCCCACGACCTCCCGATGGCATCCCGCAGGACATTGCCGAGCACATGCGTCTCATGTGCGATATCCTCGTGCTGGCGTTCCAGACCGATACGACCCGCCTCTGCACCCTGAAGCTGAACAACGACCATTCTTCGCTGCGCTTCCCAAACTTGGGCGTGGATTACATGATCCATCACCTGCTCTCCCACTCCGACACCGCCGACTGGCTCAAAGTGAACCAGTTCTTCCTCCAACAAGTGGCCTACGTCGCTCGCAAACTCGATGCCATTCAGGAGGGTCCCCGCACCGCGCTCGACAATTCAATGCTCTTGCTCTGTTCCAGCATGATGACCGGGAGTCACGACGCCACCCAACTTCCCGTGATCCTGGTGGGTGGGGGTGGCGGCAGGATAAAGGGCGGCCGAATCCTCGATTACAAGGAGAAGCCGAACCGACAAATGTGCCGCCTCTACCTATCGCTCATGGAGAAAATGAACGTGCGTCTCGATCGTTTCGGAGACGCAACGGAACGACTTGAGGAAGTGTGACCATCGGCGCCTTGCGCCAGCGACCTACCGCGCGCGCCGCCGCCGCCGCCTGCGCCAGCCGCAGATCTAGCGAACGTCCCAGATTCTGCCGTAACAACGTCCGATCGAAGGATAAAGGATAAAGAGAGTAATAATGGGTCAACTTACCGGAGTGAAAAGCAAGTCAGATCCCCGCTCAAGGTTTTGCCATAGAGCTGCCCGCCTGCCACCACGACATGCGGCCACGCCATGTCGTTGTATATCCGCGGGCGTTCCGCCAGCACCGTGCACTTCTCCGGTGAACGCCCAGCCCCCTCAATCAAGGACAAATCGCCGCCGTTCCCCCAAACGATCAGCCGCTCATCTCCGGTTACGAGACACGAACCCGCATCACCAATCTTGCCCCCCTCCCATATCCGCTCGCCGGTAGCAAAATCGACGCAATGCACGCCGTGATTCGCGAAATAAATCCGCCCCTTATGGATGACGGGCGTGCAGACTCCCGTCGGATGACGATTCCGCCAGACCTCCCGGCCACCTCCCTTGAGACTCACCGCGCAGCGGGCCATCGCCATCTGGTTGTACCGTGAGGAGATCAACAAATCCGCGCCCGCCACCGCCACGCCGGCAATCGTATTGGAAAAATCCGTTTTCCATAGAAACGCCACGACCGTTTTTCCCGCATTACTGCCATCCAGCCGCACCACCAGGGCGTGATACGAAGTCGCGACTGCCACACAGGGCACACCCTCGACCATCATCAGCGCCAGGCCGCCACTATGCCCAGCCGGGTCACGGTTCTCCGAAGTCCACACCGGATCGCCCCCCTTCCGCTTGTCAAAAGCCATGACGCATCCGCGTTCCGTATCGCCGGCCTCGACGATGACCCACTCACCCCATACCAACGGGGCAGTGGTATAACCATAGTCGCGCTGGGTATTCTTCCGCTCCGTAATCTGCGGGCGCCGCAAAATTCCGAAGCGGTCGTATAGGTTCAGCGACCAGACCCTTTTCCCTCGCGACTTCGTGTCCCAGGCATTCAGGCTGCCATCGCAGCTAAGAGTAAAGAGCAGGCCGGTCTTCAGGTCGAATTCCGGTGTGGCCGTTGCCCCGCGGTACAGGCCCTTGTCGCCCGTCGAGTGGCGACCATATTCAGGCCCGGTGTCGCTTTGTTCCCAGATGACCGTTCCGGTCGCTGCTTCGAGGCAACGTAGCGTGTCCTGACCCTCCGCCCAGCCAATGGCATAAAGCTTTCCCGCGACCACCAGCGGGGCGGAAGCCCCCGCGCCGACATTCGCCTTCCAGACCGCCTGCGGCGGCCAGATGCCCGGCGAATCCCACCCTGAAATATCGGCAGCCACACCGTCGCGGTTCGCTCCGCGCCAATGCGCCCAATCGTCAGCCTGCCCCAATCCAACGGTTGCCAAGGCGCAAATTGCCAAAGTCAGTCCCAGCTTCATAACGCCACTGCATGAGCGAGATTCGGGGCGGACGCCGCGCCGTTCGGGGCGTATTGACTTTCCTCCGGGTTCACGTCAGCACGGTGCGCCATACTGCTTCGGCTGTCCAGCGTCGCCTGTTGTCCTGCGGTTTCATCTCTGCTTCGTCATCACTGTATAGATATACCCCTTCGCCTTGATGAGGGCATCCGTGACCGAGGCGAAGAGAACAGCTCTCACACTCAGTTTTGCGGCCTGCCAGCCAATATTAAACCAGTGATAAAGGATTGTCTTTAGACTCGGTTTGAATTTCTTGACGACGTTGTAAAGGGAAAATGCGATCGCAACTCGCTCAGGGTGAGATGTCCCTCCGGCTGCGACGCGTGATATGACGATCGGCACTCGTCCAAAGGAGCGTTTTTCCACATAACACTTCAGGGCAAACTGAAACTCAGATTCAAAGAGTTGTCGGCGGTTTCCCGTCTCCCGTTTGGAGGCATCACGGGTGATGCCTCCAGAATTGTCGAACGGGTTGTCTTTAAACAGGGATCGTTTTGCAAAAAGGCTCTGGTGAGAGCAGACGATGCCCTTCCAGAGGTTTTCAACCCGCCGGGATCGAAGTATTCTCTTATATCCATTCGCGCAGACCATTTCACAATCGCCGTAGACCAGGTCGTAACGACTAAATGCCCCTCGATCGTGCAATGCCTGAATCACGGCCGAAGAGTGGAACTGATCGCCACCGTTCATGAAAATGACCCAATCGCCGGTTGCCCGGGCCAGCCCCTTGTTCATGGCATCGTAAATGCCGTTGTCCCGTTCGCTCACCCAATAGTCAATCGAGCGGTCAAACCTCCGGATCACCTCAACGGTCCTGTCCGTCGACCCACCATCGATGACGAGAATCTCGATGTTGGGATAGGTCTGGCCAATGCTGCTTTGCAGCGTGGCGTCCAAATCACTTTCCCCATCATACACCACGGTGATTACGCTAATGAGCGGCCGACCCTCCGTGCCGTGCTTGATCACTCCGCTCGCCCGAGTTCCCCCTTCCAGAACAAGACACGGCTCCCCGGCCGTGGCGGACTCCATTATTTCTCCCATGAGTCCGCCTTTCCCGGTATCGCCGCCACCGCGGCGAGGATTGCGACAATGGTCTTCAAAGCGTTCCCTTCGAACCGGTTGTTGACGTAAACAAACGCCTGCCGGCGATCGGGAAGCCGGAGCGATTCGAGGATCAGTCGCATCGCTGCTGCGCGCCCCTCCGGGTACGGATCCTTCAACTCGGTGTACGGTTGGAAGGCGCGAACAGCCTCTTCATAGCGCCGCCCCGGCTTCAGCAACAACCGCGCCGCACTCCAGGGCGCCGTTCGACTGTCCGGATGATCGAGTTGTTCGGCCAGAGGGGGCATTGCTTCCCAAGCATTAAAAACATGCGCCACACCGGATTGTGCAAGACAACGGAAATATTCCGGGACCAGAAACTCGCGATTCCGGATTTCCACTCCATACCGCCAACCACCGGGCAGTCCGCACAGAAAAGGCTCCAACACTTGGACAAACTCAGCCGCCGTCGGATACTCAGTGGGCGAAAACCGGCTGAACTCGAAAATCAACGGCCCTACCTTTTCCTTGTACTGTTCGAGCGGCTCCAGGAAACGCCGGACGAAGAGATCTGCCCGCAGGAACCCTGCGTTCCGTTGCCCGGCTCTGTCTCCAAAACGGGCCAGTTGCGGAAATCGCTTCACGGTAATCTCATCCGTAACTTTAAACGCGAATTGAAATTCCGCCGGTGTCGCCGCCATCAATGGATCCAGAGTTTGTCGCGAAGGAAACATATAGTACGCAGCGTCCACACAAACGGTGGGGAACGTCTCCGCGTATTCCGACAGGCATTCCTCTTCAAATCGTTTTCCCGAAAATCGGCCGCGGAAACTGTATCGGTCCCGTCGGTAGAAGGAACCCAGCCAACCCGGGTACTTCCACGAGGAGGTCCCGAGGCGGACGCCATGACGAGTCAAAGCCGCCAACGGCCCGTGAAGCCCGGCGGCCAGAGCGGGTTCTGCGGCCGGTTTTTCGAATTCAAAAACGGTCTGCACGATCCGAGATGCAAGGACTCCGAGGGCGACACGGGCTCAATCAACCTCCCAGCCATCCCGGCTGTGATAGGCCCACCAATCTTCTTCCTTCGGACTCCCTTTCACTCGCTCCGCATGGCCATCTGCCAGCACCAGGTTCATCCCAAGATTGTGCGGCATTCCCCTGTAGTCCCAATAGGGGATCTCCCAGGTAAGGGTGGCTTTGGAAGGATTGGGAATATCCGTGTCACGGCGTCCACTGACGGGTCTTTTATCCTCATAGGTACCGCGGTTCTTGCTCAAGTAGATATGGTTCCAGACGTAGGTGACACCATCATTATCCTTGAATTTGGCATCGGTGAATCCAGAGCCAGCCGACCCAGTCTTGAGCTTGGTCTTGAGCGCAACCGGACACGCGAAGACCCCTTGCTTCGGACTGTACTGAGCAACTGTAACGTTGTTGCTGGCATGATTCACGTTGGTCCCGATGTACGGGTACAAAAGCTCTGGCATCCATTTTTCGTCGGCTCGGAGCGCATGATCCCCTCCCCATTGCTTACCCCAATTGCGGCAGAGGGGAATCCGTTGGCCGTAGTCCTGGCCATAGACGGCCACGGCGAGGCCGATCTGCTTAGTGCTCCCCAGGCAATAGGTCTGGAGTGCGCGCGCCTTCGCCCTCGCGAGGGCTGGCAAAAGCATCCCGGCGAGGATGGCAATAATCGCAATCACAACCAAAAGCTCAATCAGGGTGAACCCCGGAGTCCTGCTGGGATTTCGCAAAGCCGGGCGTTGGCGGTGGCGGTGGCGTGCATTCATAAGCGGGAAGGAGATATTCTCGCAGATAGGTAGTCCAAAGTCAGAACTTGAAAAATCGAATACCGGGGATTCGTGCCCGTATGATGATCTCATCGAGCCGTGCGTTTATCCACGAGTGCTTGGCTGGCATCAACCTCGTTTCCATCGAGAGTGACCGCGCCGACCTTTTCCTCCAACCGGATACCGACGGTTTGCTTCCGTTCACCCACCGAGCGCGTATCGCGGATGATGTTACCCTTGAAAATGAGATCGCGCGTCTCGCCCCGAACTCGAATGCCCGCCGTCCCGTGCTTCACTCCATTGTTTTCAATGAGATTGTTCTCCACGCGGTTGCGATGTCCCGCCATGCCCTCAGTCTCGTTGCGAAAGAAAATACCGTCCTCGTGATTCCCCCGGACCTGATTATTGCGAAGCAAGTTGTCGGTGTCTTTGTGTCCGATGGAGATGCCGTACCGGCCGTTGGCTTCGAGAAGGTTCTCCTCGAACACACCCTGCTTGACTCGCCAGCAAAGGAACAAACCATCTTCGCCATTCTTGCGCGCGATAGACTGGCGCACCACCGGGCGCTGCGAGCCACTGCCGGGATGCAAGCCCAACCCCGCATTCCCTTCGCTCACGCACGCCCGCACCGTGACATCGTTGCATTGCTGAAAACTGATGCCGTCTCCATGGTAATTTCGGACCGTGCATCGCTCGATGACCGCCCCGGGGCAGCGGTACAGAAAAATGCCACCCCCACGACAGCCATTCAGAGCAACGTTATCTTCCTTGCTTCCTTCAATCGTCAGGTCCTCGACCCGCGCGCCCTCAACATGATACCCGCTGACGACCGGGAATACCGTCGCCGCCTGGGCTCCTTGGTCGACCCGGCAGTCCGTGTTTAGCGGGAGACTGATGGCAAAGGTGTTTCCCGAGCGCCCCGTGATTCGCGCGACTGTCGTATGAAAGCCACCCGCGCTCTTATCCCAAATCGCCACGCCATCGCCGACCGCAAACCCGGCCGGACTTTTCACCGTGAACTGTTCCTCGCCGTAATCGCCATCGAGCGCCAATACGGACACGCTGGCCTTATCCTTGCGAAGTATCGTCTTCGCACCTTGCCCACGCACGGTGACGTTCGGGCGCAGGTGGAGCGAATCGCGCATGAGGAAATCGCCTTCACCAATCTCGACCGTGCCACCGCCCAGGCTTGCAACGTAGTCCACCGCCGCCTGGAGCGCCCGGTGGTCGGCACCTGAAATATCGCCTGTACGCAGGCCGACCGTGACACGGGCACGATCTGTCATCGCCATGTGCATCGCCCGCGGAAGCTGGGTTTCGTCAGGTTTGGGGGCTAGGTCCGCGGCTGAATCCACCGCCGTGGCAAGACATGTCAGGGCAAACCAGGCGAGGAGAGTCGTCGTTTTCATGGGATGATTCGGCGGGTCAAGTCGGTGTTTTTACCAACCTGTTGAGCGGTGTGGGTGAAGAGGTTGTGAAAGGCTTGGTTCAGGGTCTTGCGGTGGGTTCTTTTCGGTAAACCAGCTTGCCTCCCACGTATGTTCGCAACACCTGCGTCGCAACGATTTTAGCTTCTGAACAGGTCAACAAGTTGGTGTCGAGCACGACGATATCGGCGAGCTTGCCAGGTTCGAGCGATCCCAGTTTATCGTCGCACCCGAGAATTCGAGCGTTGTTGATCGTGTAGAAGCGGATGACTTGTTCCCGGGTGAGCGCCTCCTCGGGGTACAGCGGTTTCTCCAAGAGCTTCGCGCGTCGTGTAATGGCCGTCGCCATGCCGAGAAATGGATTATACGGATTCACCGACCGCAGGGAACCGATTTTCTGCATGTGGTCGGAGCCGCCGCCCGCGATCGCGCCCGCATCGAAAAGACTGCGCAGTGGTTGGAAGTAGCGCAGTCGCTCGTCGCCGAACTGTTTCATGAGCGTGTGGGCGTCGAGATAAAGCCAGGCGGGCTGAATATCCATCATGACACCAAGTCGAGTCGCTTCCTCAATGGCCGACCGGCTCATGAAATTCGAATGACTGATGCACGGACGCGTCTTCCGCACGGGCAATTCCTTGCCCACCGCGGCATACGCATCAAGCAAGGCATGCACCGCGCCGTCCCCAACCGAGTGCGCCGTAAATTGGAGGCCGCACTCGACGGCGGTGCGCACCATCGGCAGCAGCCGTTCCGGCGGGATGAATCGCACGCCGCGATAGTTTGGATCGCGAATCGAGTAAATTTCACTGACGCCCCACGGCTCACGCATGAAAGCGCTGCCCGTAAGCATCCCTCCGTCGAGATACGTTTTGACCCCGATGATCCGCAGCCAATCGTCCCGATCCTTGAAAAGCGGGTCGCGGCCGACCTGGCGGATGTTCTCCAAAATGTTCGTAAGCGAACCAATCGATTCAATGTGTTGCGAGATATGAACTCGCGCCGTCCGTTCGTCGCGGGCGCGCAAGTCCCGATATAAGGCGATGTCGTCCAATCCCGCGTCGCGGTCGCACACGCTGGTAATGCCGACGGAATTGTAGTCCGCGAACAGTTCCCTCAGCCGGTGTATTTTGTCCGCCTGAGATGGAACGAGGGGCACGGACGTCACCTTCACGTAACGGGTGCAGTTGCGGAGAATTCCCGTTGGCTCGCCCGTTTTCGGATCTGTCTCAATGAAACCGGTGCCTCCGTCGGTGACTTTGAAGTCGCGATCAATGCCGCTGAGTTGCAACGCCAGACTGTTGAGCGAGGCATCGGGACCGGTCGCGAAAAGGACCGGATGCCTGGGCGCGACGCGGTCCAACTCAGCGCGCGTGGGATACCGCTGCTCCCGCAATCGTGTGATAAATATCTGCCGCACTTGAATCCAGTCGCCGCTCTTCACCGCCCGGGTGCGAGCCTGGATGTAATCAAGTACGTCCGCGATCCGCTCAATTGGCGGAATCTCGTGATCGAACTCGGTTAGGCACGCGTCGGCGGGATGCGCGTGCGAGTCCATCAAGCCCGGCAAGGCCAGTTTACCCTCCAAATCCACAACCTCCGTGCGAGGGCCGCGACGCTTTAACACGTCAACGTTGCTCCCCGATTGAAGAATTCGGCCATCCTGGACGGCAATGGCTTGGTGAATGGTGAATTCACCATCCACGATTGCCACCTTGCCGTTGTGCAGAATTAAGTCCGCATCGGCAGCGTGACAGGAAAGTCCAATGGCCGCAGATAGAAGGCAAATCGCGGTGGCCAAAAGCCGCCAGCGCTTTCGCGATGCAGGTTTTGAACCGGAGGTATTCATCATCGAAACCGGAGTTGGAACCACGGATCAACGCCGATAAACACCGATGCCTGGCGCATGGAGAACGTTCGGAAGCTCACTCCGAAGACGAGAGGCAATGTTGTTTCACGCCAGGATCTCCGTAATGGGCGCGCCGTGGTCAATCTCGAGGCGTTTGCGGCCCGGAATCTCCAGTCGACGCGGATCGAGGCCGAGCAGGTGCAGCACGGTCGCATGGATGTCGGTCACGTAGTGGCCGTCACCCAACGCATGGTAGCCGAGCTCGTCCGTCTCACCATGAATGGTTCCGCCTTGGATGCCGGCGCCGGCGAACCAAATCGTGAACCCGTGAGGGTGATGATCGCGGCCGTCAGCACCGCCCGCGCGTTGTTCGAGGCCGGGTGTCCGCCCAAACTCAGTGCAAAAAACGACGACCACATCCTCCATCAACCCACGCTGCTTGAGGTCGCGCAGCAGCCCGGCGACGGGAAGGTCTACGTTGGCGCAGAGCTTCTCGTGATTGCTCTTAAGTTTTTGATGCGAGTCCCATGCGCTAAGCCCACTCGGATAGGCGAGCACAAATCGCACGCCACGTTCCACCAACCGCCGGGCGCATAGCAAACGTTCGCCCGCCACTTTGGTGTGGTCCTGATCGAGACCGTAGAGGCGGCGGATGTGTTCGGGCTCGGCCGGGAAATCCATCGCCTCGGGGACGGCGGCCTGCATCTTGAACGCGAGTTCATAAGCCCGGATGCGGGCACGCAGGCGTTCGTCATCCGGATACTCGACGGCGGCCAGCCGGTTGAGTTTGCCGATAAGTTCGTATTCGTTGGCTTGTTCGGCAGCACTGACGCCTTCGAGGCGCGTGCCGAACGGGAGGGGATTCTTTGGATCGACGGTCAACGGGACGGCAGCGTGCTGTGGTCCCAAATAGTACCCCTGGTCGATCTCACTGGTCGTATGCGCCTTGGGCACGCCAACGGTGACAAAGCTGGGAAGATTGTCATTGAGACTGCCGAGACCGTATTGCACCCAGGAGCCCAGGCTGGGTTGCGTCTCGTCGAGCCGATGCCGGCCCGTGTGAATCTGGTTCTCCGCCCAGTGGTCGTTGTCGGTCGTCCACATGTTACGCACCCAGGCGATGTCATCGGCACATTGCGCGAGATGGGGCCACCAGTCCGTGATGCCGATCCCGCATTGGCCGTAGGGCTTCCAGCCGACCTGCGATGGGTAGATAATGGGGTAAACGTCCCGGACATTGACGGAATCCGCCGGCACGGACCGGAACCGATTCTTGTGTTTCCGCGAAGCGATCGGGTTCTCGAACGGGGTTTTATCGAACGTTTTTCCCGCGTAATCAACGAGGGCCGGCTTGGGGTCAAACGTCTCGAGGTGGCTGTAACCGCCACTCAGAAAAACCCAGATGACTGATTTTGCTTTCGGCTTGACGAGTGGCTGCCCCGTCGGTGGCGTCCAGATCGACCCAGGCTGATCCGCGCGCGCCACGCCGTCGCGCCACAACATCGAGCCGAGCGTCAATCCCGCAAAGCCCATCCCGACATCTGCCAGGAACGTTCGGCGAGGGACCCGTCCACACGAGGAGTAGTTTGTTTTCATCGGATCGTTACAAAACCGTTATGGTTAAACAGTGCCTGGACGAGACTGGTGCGGGCATGGAGTCGGGCTCGTGCAATGTCGGCTTTTTTGGGTTCCCCGCCACCCGCGCTCGACTCTACCACCGGTTCCATCTCGTGTCGGAGAAAATCCTGGCACGCCGCGAGTTCTTCCCCGGACGGTCGTCGGGTGAGAATTTGTTCCCAAGCGGCCGCGAGAAAGTCTGAGTCGCCGCGCCTGGCGTCCGCTGGGAATGCATCATTCAGCCGCCGGGCAATTGCTCGACTCTGTTCCCTGGAAAATCGGCTGTTGGTCAGGGCCAACGCCTGCTGCGGCACAATCGTTTTGGATCGGCGGTAACACTCGATCGCTCCCGGCGGATCGAACAGGGTGGCAAACTCGCTCTGGCCGCCCGGCTCCGGAAAACATTCGAAGTAAAGACTGCGCCGGTGCGATGTTTCGGCGTCCTTGTTTGGCAGAGGATAACCGCCCTGGGGCAAGTCGAGTGCATCGGCCAGATGGAGCAGACTGTCACGCAGCACCTCCGCCTCCATCTGGCCGGGATTCATCCGCCAAAGGAATTTATTGGCCGGATCGCGGGCTTTATTCCGAGCCGTCGACGCGTGAAGGTCATTTTCGACTTTGGAATCGACGGAACCCGGCGTCCTTAATTCGGCCGTTACGGAGTTTTGGCGGTACACGCTGCTGGTGACAATCAGGCGATGCAAATGCTTCATGCTCCAGCCATGTTCCATAAACTCGACCGCCAACCAGTCGAGGAGTTCCGGGTGCGTCGGGGGAGACCCATTCCGGCCAAAGTCAAACACCGAGGTTACGAGCGGCGCGTGGAAGTGGCGCGCCCAGACGTGATTCACCGCGACTCGAGCCGCGAGTGGATTGTCACGCCGGGTGAGCCAACCCGCCAGTGCGCTGCGTCGGCCAGTGCTCTGCGCGGGGTAAACCGGCGTCAGCGGGGTGTAGGCGGTCGTATTGGTCTGGAGTGCGGCGTGAGCGATTTCGGAATTTGTTTTCGCGCTGGAAACTTGTTCCTGCGCCTTCTTGAGCGCCGCTTCGGCTTTCTCCTTCTCTTCCTTTTTTTCGCCCGCTCCTTCGGCGCTGCGTCGCGCCGCCGCCGCCGCTTGCTCCGCTTGCAGCAACGCCAGCACTCCGTCCGCAGCCGACATTTTGGCTTCCGCTTTGCGCAGGCTTACCATCCGTTCTGCTCGGCCGGCGGCAGCGGCCAACTCATCCGCAGCGGACCGGGCGGAGGGAGCCTCGTTAACTCGGGGTTTCACGCCACTAACGTCCGCCTTTTCAGAATCAAGCCCTTCCCTTCGACTGCTAAGCGGGACGGTGTAGAGCGCTTCGTCGGCCACGAGACGGGCGCGCAAGGCGTCCAACTCGGTGCGCGCCACGGCAAGTTGATTCGACTGATTACGCCACCGGATCTCGGCACCGAGAAGGTCGGAAAACGCCATGGCTCGCACCGCCATTGAGTTCGTCGCTTCCGCGGCGGCAAACTTGCCGCGGGCATCGGCGAGTTGCCGGGTAGCGGAGCTCAACGAGTCCATGGCTGCGGCCAAGCCATGCTCGTACTTTTCCTTTTCGGCCTGCCGAATGAACGGTTTCACGCCGGGGTAATGAGCGCCCACCGGCAGGTCGAGCCGTTGCATCGTCAATGAATCGCCCCCCAGGAACAGAGGCATACCCGGAGGGACCGTCGGTTTGCCTTCCGGAAGGCTCCGCTCATCCCCGCGAAGATAGAGAAACGTTTTTGCGTCAAGGTTTTCGTCAAAAACACTGACCATTCCGTTGGTGTTCACTTTTCGAAGCACCGAATATTCATACTTTTGAAACGGGCCGGGATCGGCATCGCCTGGCACGCGATCCTGCCGCACTTGCAGCGGCTCGAAGAACGCGCGGAACTGGAAATAGTCGCGTTGCGTAATCGGATCGTATTTGTGGTCGTGGCAATGCGCACAGTTGAACGTCAGGCCGAGAAACGCCTTGCCCGTGTGCTCGACGATGTCGCGCATCCACTGGTTTGGATTGAGCGCATACCAGTTGCGAACGAGGTAGCTCGTGGCTACCCGCACGGTATCGTCCGCCGGCGCAACCTCATCCGCCGCCAGCATCTCGACCAGCATCCGGTCATAGCCCTTATCGGCATTGAGCGAGTCGACGATCCATTCGCGCCATCGCCAAACCTGCGGGGCGCTGTTCCACACGTCCGGCACGGTGCGGCGGCCGTACCAGTCCGCGTAACGCCAGATATCCATCCAATGGCGCGCCCAGCGTTCGCCGTGCCGCGGGGAATTGAGCAGACGCTCGACAACCCGCTCGTAAGCATCCGGTGCGGGATCGGCAAGAAAGGCGAGTAGTTCCTCCCGCGTCGGCGGCAGGCCAATCAGGTCGAGGTAAACTCGGCGCAACAGAACTCCCTTCGGCGCTTCCCGCTGCGGCGTGAGGCCTTGCTTTTCGTATTGTGCCGAAATGAACCCATCGATGGGGTTGGAGATTGCGGCGGACCGGCGCTCGATCATCGGAAGGGGCGAACGGATCGGAGGCCTGAATGCCCAGTGTTCGCCGGGCTCCGGTTCTCCTTTTTCGTCAACGGGCGAGGCAGCACCCTGCATGATCCAGGCACGGAGCAATCCAATTTGGACCGGCGTGAGCCGCTCGCCTTCGGGTGGCATGCGGTGGTCCAAATTGGTCGATGCGACACGCAGCAAGAGTGGGCTGGCCGAAAAATCATTGGAAAGAATTACCAACCCGTCCTTGCTGCCTCGGCGAACGTCAGCGCCGGTATCGACACGGAGACCCGCTTTCTGTTTGAGAGCTCCATGACACGCGTAGCAACGGTCTCGCAACAACGGTTTGATTTCGCGAGAATAGTCAATGCCGCCGACGCCCCCAGCGCTCACGTGAGCACTGGCGACAAGTGCCAGGATCCAAAACAACGCTTTCATCGGTCGAGTCCTCTAAACCCAAGTCATTGAAGAAGAAATCGGGCATGAGTTCAAGCAGAACCCGGGAAGCGGTAAATCGAACGGGTCTCTGATAAAAAAATCTTCCGAGCTCCGAGGCATCACCAATCGTGTTCCGCGGCGACCTTGCGTGCCAGGATTTCGAGCCACTTCGCCGCCTCAGCCTTGGCCTGACCGGGGTTGGTCAGACCGGGAGCGATTCCATGCAGGCTATGAAACAACCGTTCCCCGCCAGGTTCCAAGGTTGCTCCCTCCACAATGCCTCCAAAGCCGACACACCGTTTACCCAATTCGCGACACAGTCGCGCCAGTTGGCCGGTCCCCTTCCCCATCCATGTTTGGCGATCCAACATTCCCTCACCCGTCAGCACGAGATCCGCCGCCTCGATCTTCTGAGCGAGGCCTGCATAATTAGAAAACAACCCGAAACCCGACTCCAACCGGGCGCCGGCAAACACGCGGAATCCAAAGCCCAATCCTCCCGCCGCTCCCGCGCCGGGCTCCCGCGCAAAATCGGTTCCAAGATCCTCGCGGGCCATTCGGGCCAGTTTCTCGAGGCATGCCTCTGCCACCGGCGCCTGGTCTCCTCGAATCCCCTTCTGGGGTCCGAAAATCCGGGTACAACCCTGCAATCCAAGCAGCGGATTCTCAACATCGACTGCCACGGTCAGGCCCGCTGCAGCGGGTAGGTCACTCGCCGGTTGCCAATTCGCAAGTTCATCCAACCGTATCCAACGTTCAATCGCTTGCCCGTCGCCCCGCAAAAATCTCCAACCCAACCCACGTGCCATGCCGAAGCCTCCGTCGTTGGTTGCACTGCCACCGATCCCGAAGATGACTTGCGCCGCACCCTCCTCCCACGCCGCCCTCAGCACCGGGGCCAATCCCCGGGAATCCAAATCAAAGGGGTGAAACTTTCCCGCCGGGAGCAACGCCAATCCAATGACTTCCGCAGACTCAATCACAGCGGTCCGTGTTTCGGCTTGCCACCACCACCGGGCCTCTCGCGGTCGGTTTGCGGCATCCACCGTCGCAACCAGCCGCTCTTGAGCCCCCATCAACCGGCTCAATATTTCCCCAAACCCATCCCCCCCATCACTCATCGGGATACACTCCACTTCGTCTTGAGGTCGGGCGGACCACCACCCGTTGGCAATCGCGCCCGCCGCCGCCTGCGCCGACAGTGTCCCCTTGAATTTGTCAGGACAGATCAATACATGCAGGGCCATGAGTGAAAGTGTGTGAGGTCCCGGGCCGGTGGCAAAGAGAAATGCTGCATCGACAGGACGGCAACGGGCCCTTACTTCTTCCCCCTTGCCGCCACGTCCCAAAACGCAAAACACCTCGACGGCCAAATGAAAGTGGCCAACTATCCGACGAGCTCGAATCGGAAGAAAGCCGAGGTCCACAAGGTTTGGCTCGTGCAGAAACCAGCGATCATCGAAATGCGATGAACGAGCCTACTCCGCCCGAGCCATGATCAACACGAATGCCGGCCATCGATGCCCCGGGAACGTTCACCGCTTCCGGCGTCTCCCTTGCGGCCCCCCTGCCGGATGACCCAACCGCCCGCATGGAACTTGCCTCTCTCGGATGGAACCCCTTCTTCGCGAATGCGTTTACGCCCTTTCACGCCCAAGGACTGACGCCGGCTCGGGTGGTGACGGAAGACAAACATTTCTATACCGTTGTCGGAGAGCAGGGCGACCTGCTGGCGGTCATCGCGGGTGAACTCCATCACCGCCGTGGGACAAACTCCGCGCTCCCGAAAGTGGGGGATTGGGTCGCCATCGCCCGACAACCGGGCGAGGAGAAGGCCGTCATACGCGCCGTCCTGCCCCGTCGCACAACCTTGACCCGCAAGGTCACCGGCCGGGAGATGGCGAAGCAAGTGCTGGCAACCAACATCGACACGGTATTCGTCGTCCAGGCATTAGACGCGACCTTCAACCTGCGTCGACTCGAGCGGTTTCTTGTCATGGTCCACGAAGGGGGTGGGCGCCCCGTGGTACTCCTCAATAAGGCAGACTTGTGTGACGAGGTCGATGAGCGGGTCGCCGAGATCCGGAAGGCGACGGGCGACATCCCCGTCATTTTGGTCAGCGCCAAGACGCGGAAGGGCATTGGTCAACTGCGGGAATTCATCACCCCTGGCTCGACGGTCGTATTCATCGGCACATCGGGGGTTGGCAAATCGAGTCTGATCAACCGACTCCTGGGCGAGGCAACCCAACCGACACTGGAAGTTCGTGACAGCGACTCGAAGGGGCGCCACGCGACCACCTGGCGGGAGCTCATTGCCCTTCCCTGTGGCGGTCTTGTGATTGACACGCCCGGGATGCGGGAGTTTCACATGTGGGTCGGAGGCGGGGGTCTCGGCGAGACATTCCCGGATCTAATGGCATTCGGTGCAGGTTGTCGATTTCGAGATTGCACGCACAACAAAGAACCGGGCTGTGCCGTGAAGGCCGCCGTGGACGCCGGCCAATTGGCGAGTGAACGGTATGCGAGTTTTCTCAAACTCCAAAGCGAGCTCGCCGCCACATCCGAAGGACGCAAGGAGCACACGTACCGGGTCAATAAACGTCGATCTCAAGCCGGGACCAAGGCGTGGCTACGAAACGATTGAGCCTGAAAACCGGCTCGCCGACGGTTGCACTTTAATTCACCATGGCTCTGAATGCCTTGGATTGCACCGTCTGTAACACCATGTCGCTTATAGAATACCGCTAATGATCACTCGCTTTACCATCTCCAATTTCAAGCGACTCGAATACGCGACGCTGGAACTCGGCAACGCCGTGGTTCTCGTAGGGCCCAACAACTCCGGCAAGACTTCCGCGCTGCAGGCGATGACGCTATGGGATGTCGGCTGGCGGCGTTGGACCGAAAAGCGCGATGACAGTGCCGCCAGCGAACGCAAAGGCGTCACCATCAACCGCCGGGATTTGTATCCCATTCCCATCCCCAGCGCGCGGCTGCTTTGGAACGACCTTCACACGCAGGACACCAAGTCCGATGAAGGCAAGCAAAGAACCGAAAAGGTTTACATCACACTGACGGCGGAGGGTGTGCACGAGGATAAGCCATGGATTTGCTCGATGGAATTTTACTACGCCAACGAGGAATCCTTCTACTGCCGGTTGAAAGATACGGCCGACGGAAAAGTTCCGGAGGGAGCTCGACGTCACCCCATCGTTTTTCTCCCGCCCATGTCGGGCCTCGCCGAGCGCGAACACCGAAAGGAGGGCGGCGAAATCAGCGTCCTTATCGGTGAAGGCAGAACGGCCGAGGTGCTCCGCAACCTTTGCTGGCAACTGTCCTCCCGCGAGGACAAGAGCGCGTGGCAGGCTCTCGTCGAGCATATCCGCACCCTGTTCCACATCACGCTGCTCGAACCCACCTATATCAAGGAGCGCGCCGAACTTTCCCTGGGCTATCGCGAGAATTCGGGTGTCGAGCTCGACTTGTCGTCGTCCGGTCGGGGATGCCAACAAGTTCTTCTGCTGCTCAGCTACATGCTCGCCAATCCGGGCGCAATCCTCCTGCTCGATGAACCAGACGCCCATCTTGAAATCCTCCGCCAGCGCGATGTTTACAATCTGCTAACAGACATCGCCGCCCAGCAGCGCTCGCAGATCATCGCTGCCAGCCATTCTGAAATCGTCCTTCAGGAAGCAGCGGAACGCGACGTGGTCATTGCGTTTGTGGGGAAGCCTCACCGCGTCGACGCCCGCTCCCGTAGCCAGGTGAAAAAGGCTCTCGAAAGCATCCGCATGGCGGATTACTACCTTGCCGAACAAAAAGGTTGGATGCTCTACCTGGAAGGCTCGACCGATCTTGTCATCCTTCGTAGTCTCGCCGCGCGCACCCAACACCCCGCAGCCTCCCTTCTTCACGACTCGGTTCCCGTGATTCACCTTGGCTCAAATCAGCCCCAGGAAGCCCGCCAACATTATCTGGGGTTGCGCGAAGCTAAACCCGACCTCGTCGGCTTGGCGCTCTTCGACCGGCTGGAAAAGGAACTGCAAACGGGTTCGCAACTGATCGAGCGTATGTGGTCGCGGCGTGAAATCGAAAACTATCTCGTCACACCGGCTAGTTTGCGTGCGTTCATCCAGATCGGACTCCGCAGCGACGACTTGATCGAGCAAGCCGAACGTAAGAACCGCCTCGCCATCCTCGAGACGTGCGTCGGCGAACTAGTTAACGCGTTGCGCCTCACCAACAAACCCGATCCCTGGGGGCCAGATATTAAAGTGACGGATGACTTTCTTGATCCCCTGTTCAAACTGTTTTATGAGCGGCTGGGCACACCGCAGAGAACTTTCAAACGCGACTATCACGGCCTCGCGGACGTCATCCCGGTCAAAGAAATCGCCTCCGAAGTGTCCCAAGTACTTGATGCCATCCTCGAGACCGCCAATCGAGCGAAACCGACGGTGTGAGTTCCTTCCAGGCAATGACCTGTCTCCAATTCTTAATTGACCGTAAAATGACTCACAGCCCAGCTGAAAGCTGCGAGCCTTCAGACGCAGGGCCTCAGAATGTTCGAACACTGCGCTGGATGGATGGTTGACTGATTGAATCTAGACTCTCGAAGAAAGCGGGATTATTTCGAAGACCTCTTTTTTGCCGCCGAGGCAGTGGCCCGGAACTTCCGCGGGGCTGATGCCTTCTTAACCGGAACAATGGGCACGGGCATAGGTTCGGCCGCAGCCGCTTTGAGGGACTTCACTGGTCTCTTCGGCTTTTTGCGGAGCTTCGGGTCCGACTTCCGCGCAGGCACATCGACAGCGGAGGACTCGACGTCCACGCCAAACAAGGCACTGAGATCTTCTCCTTCCAACGAACGATTTCCGCGTTGAATCGCGCTCGATTGAGTTGCCGACGCCGTGGCGGCACTGATCAAATCCTTCATGTCAACGGAACGGAGCGTAAAGAAAAGTTCCGGCTTTTCATCGAGGCGCGTGCCGACTCCATACAGCACCGCGGCAAGATGCTTGCACAATCCCGCCGAATCCGGGCAGGAGCAGGACATCTTGATCTGCTTCGAAGTGGGAAATAATCCATCGGCCGGACGGGCGATCGCTTCGAGGACACCTTTCGAAAGGCGACCCTGGAGCAAATCGAGCAGGCTCGTAACTTTACCCGCACTGTCGGCACAGAATGATTTCCAACGGGAGCCGGGGAGCGATTCAATCTGGATCCGGATCTTGTACAGAGATGAGCCCTGTACCAAGCCCGTGATAAGAGCGGGCGCAATTTGGAGGTCAATAACCGACCCGTTACGGAGGTACGTGCGCCCTCTCGGAAGTCGGTTCGAATAGTCGCTATAGGATTCCAGGTTGGTGCACCAAGCCAGGCCCCAAAAAGTTGTTGCTATCGCCCGCCCCTCCGGTTGCACCGGCGATAATGCCTGCCCTTGCTTCGCCATTTTCTTGGCGGTCATTGCGGCTTGCTGCCGCCGTTGGGCGACGGAAACGTAGGGGCGAAATTGGTGCCAGGACATCGAAGTTGCGGAAGGTTTAGGGCGCGAATCTCGAGAAGGCGAATAAACACTAATCGTGCCCCGCGGAATTCAGGTCGAGCGAGACGAACCTAAGCAATTGATCGTTGGACATTTCAGTGAGAAGTTTCTCGGCACCACCCTCACTTCCCAGCACCGAGTCCGCTAGTCTTTTTTTCTCCAGAAGTAGCTGGTCAATGCGCTCCTCAATGGTCCCGCGGCAGACAAACTTGTGAACCAGTACGTTCTTCCTCTGGCCGATCCGAAACGCACGATCCGTCGCCTGGTTCTCGACCGCTGGATTCCACCATCGATCGAAATGAATGACATGGTTGGCAGCCGTCAGGTTGAGTCCTGTGCCACCCGCTTTCAGGGAAAGAACGAAGAACGGAGGCCCCTCCTCACGCTGAAAATCGGCGACTCGTTGCTGCCGCTGTTTGATCGGCGTGGTGCCGTCCAGGGTGAGGCCGGTCCGTCCAAAGATCGGACCGAGGTGCGCCGCAAGCGGTAGGGTCAGTTCGCGAAACTGGGTGAAAATGAGAACCTTTTCTTGTCGGGACGCCATTTCTTCAACCAGTTCTGAAATCCGCTGGAACTTGCCGCTTTCGCCCGCGGGATAACCTCCCAGCCCCGTCCATTGCGTGGGATGATTGCAAATCTGTTTGAACCGCATCAGGAACGACAGCACGAGGCCCCGCCGTTGGATGCCATCCACGGATTCCTCGAGTCTTTCCTCCAGTTCTTCCACGCTTTTCTGATAAAGAACCGCCTGCGGCTTTGTCAGGGAACACCAGGTCGTCACCTCGGTCTTGTCCGGTAAATCTGCGATCACCGAGCGGTCCGTCTTCAATCGTCGCAACAGATAAGGGCGTACCAGACGTCGCAGGGGACTAAAATCGGGCGAGTCCGTTTGTTGGATCTTTTTGACAAAACGCGAAAAATCCGTCCCATTTCCAAGCAGGCCCGGATTGAGAAAATCGTAGAGCGACCAGAGGTCACTGAGGCGATTTTCCACGGGCGTTCCGGAGAGGGCGATCCGCGCGCGTGACCGGAGTGCTTTGAGTGCGCGGGTTTGGCGGGCACCCGGGTTCTTGATCGCCTGGGCCTCATCGATCACCAGGAGGTTCCATGTGTAGTCCTTCAACCACGACAGCCGGAGCGTCTGGCCATAGGTCGTCACCACGAGATCCTGCTCACGGAGAAACTCCCCCGCGGCCGCATCCGAACTCCAACGTTCAGTGGGTGTTTCCGCCGGATGGGCAAAGCCGACGCGCAACGAAGGGCCAAACCGTGAAAGCTCGTTCTTCCAATTACCCAGCAATGAGGCAGGAACGATGAGCAAAGACGGCGCCGTGGTGGACTTGGAGCCGCGTCCTGCCAGGCGGGGTCCGTGCTTCAATCGGAGCAGGAGCGCGATCACTTGAATCGTCTTGCCCAACCCCATGTCATCCGCCAGACACGCCCCGAGTCCAATATTCTGAAGGAACCAGAGCCACTCCGTGCCGGTCACTTGATATGGGCGCAGTATGGCCTGCAATTGACCATCCCGCTGGTGGTCCCAGACGGTTGCTAATCCGGGTGGACCGTTCAGTTGACGCAATCGTTCGAGGGTTTCCTGGAGCCAACCGCCAGCAGTGACCTCGGACCAATCCGCGGTGTCCGCCACCCCGTCGCTGGTGGCGTCACTCAGGCGATCACCGGTCGGCAAGCCCGAGATAAGACGCATGCCGTCGAGGAACGAAACTCCGTCCCCGCCCACCTGGCGTTGCACGGATTTCCAGTGATCCAGAACTGCCTGAAGTTTCTCTGAATTTGCTTCGACCCATTGACCGCGGAGCTGCACAAGTCCAGTCCCCGCAGCCATTAACTGCCGCCACTCCTCTTCGGAAAGCGATTCATTGCCAAGCGATTTTTCAACGGCAAAATCCAGCATCGTATCAAGCCCGAGCACCGAATCGGGATTGCCGCCAACTCTGACTTTAACCGTTGGACGGGGACCGCGACCGCCCTTCCACCAGTCCGGTATTCGGGTCGTGATGCCGGACTGCTCAATCACACTGACTTCGCGCAAGAATTCATAGGCATCGGTAGGCGTCCAGGCCTGCGGTTGAAAGACCCGCCGGGAATCGAGCAACTCACGCACCCATTTGCTCTTTTCGCTGGCCCGTTGGACCGGCTCGAGCAGCGATCGTAAGGCCGCCTGGTTTTGGGCACCGGCGAACTCCTGAAGCGCTCGTGCCAGCGGCAGGTGAACCGGTTTTTCCTGGGCGGAAAGCCGATGCGTATAAGTCGCCATGAACGCAAACGGGGTGGCTGGCGTGCGTTTGTTCTCCGCCAAATGAAACGTGACCTTCCCGAGCAAGGAGAGGGCAGGAAAATGCGTCTGGAGCCATTTCCTTTGACTCTGGCCCGCGGGAATCTGCCCAACAATGTGTCGACCCAATTCATCCCACAATCGCACAAAAATTTCCAGGGAAGCGTATTCAGCGCCTGGCATGGCCGGAAAACGCAAAACCCATTCGGGAAACACCTCGCGCGGTGCAGGCAGCGGCGGTGGAATCTCGCCGTCCGGAACGTCGGGCGAGTGGGCGAGCATTTCTAGATAACGATTTGCGAACTCGCGCCAAAAGAGAGCGGCTGGCAAATGCGCGAAATCGCCCATCGATTGTCCCGCCAACGCGAGCAACCCCGCCGCCGAGGACTCCGCAAACGCTTCGGCCCACTGCCACTGCCGCGTGGCCGAAGGCGACTCCATCCGCACCGCCTCGGAAGAATCGGTGATTTGGGGTACGAAAAGGCGTCCGTGAGGAGTGAGTACGAGCGAGGGATCCATGAAACCAATGAAGCGATGGCGCGCGCCGTAGTGCGACGAGCGGAGTTGGAGCGTTAGCTGACGAAGAATTCGCGCATCTTCGCGATCACCCAATCCACCTGTTCATCGGATAGTTCCGGATACATGGGTAGCGGCAGGATTCGCGCAGACGTCGCCTCCGCCACCGGAAAATCCCCTGCCTTCCAACCCTGATCGGCGTACACCTCTTGGAGATGCAGCGGCAGCGGATAGTAGATCAGCGTGGGAACCCCATTTGCGGCCAGATGAGTTTGCAACGCATCGCGACGATCGGTCAGGACGGCGTACACGTGGTAGATGTGCGTATTTGCCCGGCCGGTCACGGGCACTTGCAAGGGCAGGTCCGCCAACCCGGTTGTGTACTGCTTGGCGATTTCCTGGCGGCGAGCATTCCAGGCATCGAGATACGGAAGCTTTACCCTAAGAATGGCCGCCTGAATGTCGTCCAGACGGGAATTGAATCCGTGCAATTTGTGGTGGTAGCGCTTTTCAATTCCGTGAATCCGGAGCATGCGAAGTGTTTTTGCCGTGCCTTCGTCATCCGTGACGCACAATCCGCCGTCCCCGGCCGCACCCAGGTTTTTGGTGGGGTAGAAGCTGAAGCAACCGACCCGGCCTGATCCACCGACCCGGCGACCGTTTCGTTCCGCTCCGATGGATTGGGCGCAATCTTCGACCACGGCAATGTCGCGGTCTCCGATCGCGCCGGCGAGGGCGTCAAGATCCGCGGCCTGGCCGAAGAGATGCACCGGGATCACGGCACGGGTGCGAATTGAAATCCGGCGCGCCACATCCAGCGGATCCAGGCAGAACGTCTTCGGATCGATATCGGCAAAGACTATCTGCGCACCCACCTGATGGATCGCTTCAGCGGGGGCAATATAGGTGAACGGGGAGGTAACCACCTCATCTCCCGGGCCGATCCCCAGGGCCTTGAGGGCGAGCGTGAGGGCGTCGGAGCCAGAATTGACCCCGACGGCGTATCGAACGCCCAGATACGCGGCGGCCTCTGCCTCAAACGCGGTGACGTTGGGCCCCAAAATGAAGTGCCCCCGGGCCAGAGAACTCTCGAGAGCCGCCAGGAGAGCATCGCGAAGCCCTGCGAACTGCGCTCCCGGATTCAGGAATGGAACCGTCATGTGAAAAAACCTCCGAGAACGGCCGGGTGGAGAAATGAAAGTCAGAGTTTCTCGCGCCCCGCATAGCCGGTGTCGAGATCGTGCCAGAATTCGATATCATCGTCATCCTCTTCCCAGCAGAGAAAGACTTCTCGATCGCCCCGGAGGGATGGGAAGTCAATAAGCCCACGGTCGAAATCCTTGATCTGAATATCGCGGCGGGTGAATTCGGCAAGGAGCTCGCGAAGCCGAAGCATGCGTCGAACCCATTCATTCACCATCCGCCCACCGAGATCAGCCCCCTCATAAAGCTGTTCGCGGAACCGTTCGTCCATCCCGTCAATTTCCTGCCGGATGAGACGCAGATCCCGAAGCCAAACGCGCACCGAAGGCAACAGCGCCCGGGCCTCGACCACCGTGTAGTGTCTCTTGAATTGTCGGCTCATTGCGGCTCACGGACCATCCAGTTTCCGCCGCACTTCGGGATCGTCGACGACGGCAAGGGATTTCCTCCAAGCGGCCTGGGCTTCCGGCATCCGTCCGAGGACCGCCAGGATGTCGCCGTGGTGATCGAACAATGTAGGATCGGGTTTTGGAGCCAGCTTGATGGCCTTTTCCATCCACGGAAGCGCATCCGCGGGCCGATTCAACTGAAATAAAACCCAGGCTAGGCTATCAAGATACGCCTCGTTCTCCGGTTCAAGCTCGACCGCCCTTCGGATCATTGCATGAGCCCTATCCAAGTTCTCCTTTCTCTCCGCCCACAGGTACCCAAGGTGGTTGAGTCCTTCGGCGAAATCGGGATTGAGTTCGAGGGATTTCTGGAGATGTTCCACCGCATTGGCACGATCTCCCAGCCGTTCCCCGGCCGCGCCCCATTGGAAATAAAACCGGTGATCGAGGATCTGAGGCTGGTTCGTACGGGCAATCGATTCAGCTGCCGAGAACCGCCGGTTAAGCTCTTCTAAGCGGCCGAGGCGGCCGGCGGCCACGGCGGTGAGAAATTCGGACCGAAATGACGGCAGAAGGGTGAGTCGCGCACGGTCGAGGGTTACCAACGCATCGGCTGCGAGGTCCAGGTTTAACTGTGCACCAGCAAGGTCGAGCCAAGCCGGCTCAAAGCTGGCATTGACCCGGGTCGCCTCGGAGAACATCTCCACCGCATTGGTGAAATTCCCCTGCTCTGCGGCAATCACACCCAGAAAATACCAGGGCAAGGGGTTGGCGGGATTTTCCTTTTTCAGCCTTTCAAGCTCGATCGCAGCCTCGGGCAGGCGGCCGGTGCGGAGGTAAAGGTCGGCGAGTTTTGCGGTTGGAATCGGGCTTTGCGGGAATTTCTCTCGCAACTGCTGATACAAGCGCTCAGCGACGGCGGAATCCCCGAGGTCACCGGAGCGATCGGCCAACCGTTGCAGCAAGGCAGGGTCACCGGGCTGAAGAGACAACGCCTTCTCCAGAGACGTCCGGGCCGCCGATCGGGCCCGTTCGGCCGTGTTGGTGGAGCGATGCCCCAGTTGAAGATACAATTCTGCAAGGTCCGCCCAGTACCGTGGTTCGTTGGTGGCTACCCGGCCGGCTTCATCCAGCATCGCCAGGGCTTCCTCGGGCCGCTGCTGGGACACGTAGATCTGGGACAGGACACCTCGACTTGAGAGTTCAGTTGGGGCGCGCTTGACGGCTCCACGATACGTGGCAATGGCGTCATTCGTTCGACCCAACTGCAATTGGGTCAATCCCAGAAACGAAAATACGGTCAGCGAAGCATCTGGCCGAGTCGACGCCTTCTCCAAAAGCCCCAGGGCGGCATCGAACTCTTTGCGCAGAAGCCGGCGGCGGGCCACTTCCAATACGAGGGACTCATGGGTCGGGTCCTGCTCGACGGACCGGGCGAAGAGTTCCAAAGATTTATCGGAATCATCATCCAATTGGTGGATTATTCCGGCCGCGAATGCCGCGTGAGCCTGCGCCCGGCGCTCCAGTTCCCGTGGAGAGACCTGATCAACCTCTTCGGACGAGCCGAGGGTGCGCCCCAGTCCGCTTGTTCGTGAGGGTTTGGCACCGGCCGACCCAGGGCGAGGAGACTTCGCGGACGTGGAGCAGCAGCCGGCGGCAAACAGAACTGCGACGATCGCAACAATCGCGACGATCGCCACCAAACCGGTGGACCCAGATCGCTTCACGGACAACACCTTCGGTCAAATGGTAGATTCCGCAAGTACCGGACGATGCACCAAGTACTCAAGGCGCCCATGCCGGCACCCAATGGGTGCCACGTTGGCATCAAAGAGCCCATCGGATTTTCAATCCTCCACACGTTTGAAAAAGGCACGACCCCGCCGAAGCAGGGCCGTATTGGAAAATCGCGGCGAAACGCCAGCCAGTAAATCGGTCAGCATCCCGGCAAATATTTCCCCGCAGCCCCGAGCCACTCGGGGTCTACTTCTGCCAGGTACGCTTCTTGTGGCGGTTCAGACGGAGCTTCTTCCGTCGCTTGTGCTTATTGATCTTTGCCTTCCGGCGTTTCTTCAGTGAACCCATAATTTATTAATTAATCGAGACGACGACCGTGCGATGCGCGCGGTCAGTATACGACCTTATTCAGCGGATATTCAATAATTCCTTCCGCTCCGGCGGCCTTCAGCTGCGGGATCAGCTCCCGCACCACCGGCTCATCGATGATCGTTTCCACCGCTACCCAGCCCTTCAGTGACAGACTGGACACGGTGGGATTACGCAAAGCGGGGAGGGATTGCAAGAGCCGCGACAAGTCTCCTTCACGTATGTTCATCTTCAAGCCGACCTTAATCTCGGCCTCGATGGCCCCTTTGAGCAAGAGTGCCAGCGTCTCGATCTTCCTTCGCTTCCAAGGGTTTTTCCATGCCTCCTGGTTGGCAATCAGGCGAGGGGTGGATACCAACAGGGTGTCCACGATGCGGAGTTTATTGGCCCGCAGAGACGAACCCGTCTCGGTGACATCGACAATCGCGTCGACCAATTCTCGGGCCTTGACCTCGGTGGCACCCCAGGAGAATTCAACCTCAGCTTTTACGCCGTGCTTTTTCAGGTAGCGGGTGGTCATTCCCACAACCTCGGTCGCGATGCGCTTGCCTTCCAAGTCCTGGACACAACGAATTGAAGACTCCTCCGGCACCGCCAGCACCCAGCGTGTCGCCTGCCGAGTTGCCTTGCTAAACAGGAACTCTCCCACCTCGTGGACCTCGTGCGCCACCCCATTCTCCTGGATCCAGTCATGCCCTGTCAGTCCCGCATCGAGATAGCCGTGCGCAACATACCGACCGATCTCCTGGGCCCGAATCAATCGCACCAGCAGCTCTGGATCGTCGACGTACGGCTCGTAGCTCCGGTTGGAAACGGAAATATTCCAGCCCGCCTTCGCCATCTTCTCAATCGTGGCGTCTTGCAACGACCCCTTCGGCAGCCCCAGGCAAAGAGTTGGACTGGTCACGGGCTTGGTCTTTGGCTTTTTAGCGGACTTCTGGCTCATCGTCAGTGGTTTTTTGGGTTATTTACCAAATCCAGTATTCGGGAGACTCGTGGGCGGACTCAGGAGCCGCGTGAACGAGTTGACCTGCCAGAGAACCGGCAATTGGGCGACCTTTTTCTTGCAACGAAATCGCGGACTGGAACGAGCAAGCAGAACGGACCCCATGATCCTTGCCCGCTATTAGCCCGGGAAACTACTGGTAATCCGTCCCTGAACGCGGATGGCGCCCCGGGCGAGTTCCGCCACCACGGCTGGATACAGCTCCCGTTCCGCGTCCTGTATCCGAGCGTGAAGCGTGGCCGGAGTGTCCCCATTCTGAACCGGCACCGCCCGTTGTCCCAAAATCGGCCCGGTATCCACGCCCTGATCCACCAGATGCACCGTGCATCCGGTGACTTTCACTCCATAGGCCAGCGCCTGTTTCCAGGCCTCCAGCCCAGGGAACGACGGCAAGAGTGACGGATGGATGTTAACCACCCTTCCCTCAAAGGCGCGGAGAAAATCCCCTTTCAAAATCCGCATGAATCCCGCCAATACCACGAGGTCCACCTCTGCCTCCCGCAGGGCCGCGATGTACGCTGATTCCGCCTGTTCATCCAACTTTGTGCGGAAGGACCCCGGCGGCAGGAACCGGTAGGGCAAGCCGCGTTCGGCGGCCCGTTGCAGAATCCCGGCATCCGCCACATCACTCAATACCAGCGCCACGTCTGCCGGAAGACTCCCCGCATCAATGGCCTCCACCAGGGCAGAAAAATTTGAGCCCTTTCCTGAGCCTAAAATACCCAATCGATACGAGGAATGTCCCTGCACAAAAACGAGACTAACGGTTTCATCGGCGACAGGAAGCTGCAATCCACCGTTGCGGTGGATCCCGGAGATCCATAGGCTTCTCAGACTTTGGACATGAAAGTCTACATCGACGGACAATTCCTTGCAGAGAACGAGGCTAAAATCAGCGTGTTCGACCACGGTCTGCTTTACGGCGACGGTGTTTTTGAAGGCATCCGGGCCTATCACAACCGGGTCTTCAAACTCGCTGAACACATTGAGCGCCTTTACTGGTCGGCAAAAGCCATCTTGTTGGATATCCCGATGTCCCGCGAGGAGATGATCGAGGCCACGCTCGCGACCTGCCGCGCAAACGATCTCCGCGATGGCTACATCCGCCTTCTCGTTACACGCGGTCGCGGTACTCTCGGCCTCGATCCCCGCCGCTGCCCGAAGGCATCCGTGATTATCATCGCCGGCCAAATCAAACTCTATCCGTCCGAATACTACGAAAAAGGACTGACGATCGTGACCGTTCCCACCACGCGCAATTTGGTGAATTCGGTCAACCCAGCGATCAAGTCGCTCAATTACCTCAATAATATTCTGGCCAGGATTGAGGCAAACAATGCCGGAGTCGAAGAAGCCATCATGCTGAATTCGGAAGGATTTGTCGCGGAATGCACGGGTGATAACATTTTCATCGTCCAAAAGGGGCGATTAATGACTCCGCCACTCTCGGCCGGCGCCCTCTACGGAATCACGCGCAATGCCGTGCTCGACTGCGCGCGGGAACTTGGCGTTCCGAGTTCCGAACCCAATCTGACCCGATACGACGTGTACAACGCCGACGAAATGTTCCTCACGGGGACGGCGGCGGAATTAATCCCCGTCGTCAAAGTGGACGGCCGCGTCATTGGCACGGGAACGCCGGGTCCCCTCACCGCAATCTTGAACGCCCGTTTCCGGGAACTCACCCAGGTCAACGGCGAGGTAATCTTTGGCTGACGCGACGGTAACGACGCAGCGCAGCGCAGCGCGGGAGCAAGGGGCTCCCCGCCGGATTTCTGGACCCAAGGCGCCGTCTCCCAGCGATGCCGCGGCCAAGATCGGTTTACGAACAGTATTTTCATGGATGACACGAACGCATTGATCGAGCAGCGGCGGATAAAACTGGCTGCACTCCGGGCGAAAGGGATCGACCCCTTTATGAACAAATTCACGCCGGACTCCGGTTGCGGTACGGCCCGTAACCGCTTCGAACGCGGCGAATTGCCCGAGGGGACCCCCGTCACGGTGGCCGGCCGGATGACCGCCCACCGGGACATGGGCAAGAGCCAGTTTGTGGACGTCAAGGACGTCACCGGGCGACTACAAATCTATGCGCAAAAGCAGGCGTTAGGGGATGATTTGTACGACGTCTTCAAGCACCTCGATCTCGGGGATTTCATCGGGGCGCGTGGAACCTTGTTTCGAACGAAGACCGGTGAGCCGAGCCTTAAACTCGAATCCTTCACAATTCTCGCCAAAGCCCTCCGCCCTCCTCCCGAGAAATGGCACGGACTCGAAGACACGGAAATCCGTTACCGCCAGCGTTACCTCGATCTTATGGCGAATGACGACGTTCGTCAGACGTTCTTGCTCCGATCCGCCGTGGTGAAGGAAATTCGGGCATTTTTTCACGAGCGCGGATTCGTCGAGGTAGAAACGCCGATGATGCAGGCGATCCCCGGGGGCGCAGCCGCCCAACCCTTTAAGACCCATCATAATGCGCTCGGTTGCGAATTCTATCTTCGCGTTGCCCTCGAGTTGTATCTCAAGCGCCTTTTGGTCGGTGGCATCGATCGTGTTTTCGAGATTGGCCGTAACTTTCGGAACGAGGGCCTTTCCCGTCGGCACAATCCGGAATTCACCATGCTGGAGGCCTACCAGGCCTTTGGGGACTACGAGACCATGATGGAACTTGTGGAATCCTTGGTGAAACGTGTTGCTCAGAACGTGCTCGGGACACTGCTCATCCAGCACAAGAACTCCCAAGGCGAGATCTCTCGTGAGATCGATCTCCGCACGTGGAGGCGGGTGACCTACCGGGATTTGGTCCGCGAAAAAGCCGGGTCCGACTGGTTTGAGGTAACTCCCGCCGAGCGACGGCGGCGGGCCATTGACGATTTAAAGCTGGGTGGAGACATCGCCGCCGGGTACGAAGATTTTGAGGTCACCGGCGCCGTCTTTGAAAAACTAGTTGAACCGACGTTGATCCAGCCAACGTTTGTCACTCACCTACCCCGGCAACTGGTGCCACTTGCTAAACTTACTCCCGACGATCCTGAGACCGTGGAAGTCTTCGAGTGCTGCATAAACGGCCAGGAAATCGCTCCAGCCTATACCGAGCAGAATGATCCCGTCGCACAACGGCAAGCCCTCGAGCACCAAGCGGGTGGTGAGCAGCAGAAACTCGACGAGGATTTTTTGGTGGCCCTGGAACACGGGATGCCGCCCGCCGGCGGGCTCGGCATTGGAATCGACCGTCTCTGCATGATGCTTCTCGGGCAAGAGAGTATCCGCGATGTGATCCTCTTTCCTCAGTTGAAGCCCAAAAACCACTGACGGCGGGCAGCCAACCCCGACCCGCCCTCGCCGACCGCGATCGGGCGGGGACTCGGGCTCGCGGGATTCTTTCAATCTGCCGCCGGTCGGGGAGTCTCCGAATCCCTCTTGCCGGCGGCAGGGCGACTTCAGCTCATACGCGGACGACGGATCGAAATGTCCTGTGAGGCCTTGTTTTTCGCGATCATGTTGTCCGGAAGAATCCCCCGCCAACAGACGTTCGGATAGATGAAGGCCCCGCGACCAATGATCGACCCCGGGTTCAACACGGCATTGCATCCAATATCCGTCCCATCGCCAACCAGCGCGCCAAACTTGCGCAGCCCGGTATCAATGTGTTGCCCGTCCATTTCCACCCAGACGTTCTCCGGCATCAGTTTGATATTCGACAACACCGCGCCCGCACCAAGGTGAGACTTGTACCCGAGAATGGAGTCGCCCACGTAGTTGAAATGGGGAATCGCGCAGTTATTCAACAAGATCGAGTGCTTTACCTCGCTGGCATTGCCGATGATGCAGTTATCGCCAATGACGCAATTCTCCCGGATGTAGGCATTGTGCCGAATCTTGCAGTTCTTCCCAATGATCGCCGGCCCCAAAATCATCGCCCCATGCTCAACCACGGTGCCTGCACCGATGCTGACGTCTTTGCCAATGTGGGCGGACCCGACGACAGTGTGCAGTTGGTGACGATTGAGATTGGCGGCAATGTAGTCGGTAAGCTTCTTAAGCGGATCCCAGGGGAACGGGCAATCCGTGAAGAGCCCGGAATGTTCCGTCTGGGTGAGATCAAACAAGACTTCCACGGAATACAGCATGGCCTCAAGTTATGCCGCCCGAACCGTTGAGCAATCGAAAACGCTTTGGTTTTCAACAGTTCTTATTTTGGAAAAGGGCGCAGAACGGCCGCCCTCACCCAGACCCTTCCTTCCCGGGAGAGTTCGAACGAGAACGGTTCCGATCGGTTCTGACGCTGAGTGAGGAGAGTAACTCACAGCGGCCGGATTCCTCGACGGTCCAATTCCGCAAGCGTCCACTGGTACTCCCCAACCAACTGGTCCACCACATTGCGCTGTTTGAGGGCGGCTGGCATCACTTCCCAAGTGTACGTCTCCATTTCGAAATGGGTGCAACTCCCCGGGGCCCGTTTCACCTCGTCCAGCACCCCCTTCACATGATCCGCAGTCGTTTGAAAGAGCGACGTCGCCTCCGCATGCAACGGAATGTGAAAATGGATCCGCCACTCGCGATCCCATTGCGGACCCTCCTCCATCGGCGTGGCTAGAGCCTCGTCAAGATCGCCATACCGGACAATTTCACCGTCCGCTCGCCGTTCAATGGTCTGATGAAAGTAGATGTCGTCGGCAAAGGCCTTCAACGCTTCCCGGACGTCGGGCGTCGGATGAACCCGCAACGCATTGCTGAGGTGAATTTTGCTCAGGCGAATGCCCGCTTTTCTTAATCGCCCCATCGCTTCCTGAGGCGTCTCGTACTCAATCGCGAGGTGGCAACAGTCGTAATTAACCCCGAGATGTTCCGCAAGCCGCAGGTCCCCGGGCCGATCTGCCCGAAGCCGCTCAAACAACGTGACCGCCTCCCACGTCGTCTCCAGAAAACAGAGTGGTTCCGGCTCGAGGCCAAGATGCAGGGACCGACCCGTCCTCCGCGTCAACTGTTCCAGATGATCCACACAGCGCCACAGGTTTTCCCGGGCCTGCCGCTGCTGCCGGTCGTTCAAATGAAAACCTTTGAAAGACACCGGCACAGTACTCACAGATCCCTCAACGCCCTCCGGCACCAACTCCGCAAGCAGGTCAAAAAGCCGATTCGTGTAGGCCAATCGCTCCGGTGTCGTCCAATCCGGCGCATACACTTGCTCCTTGACGCGGGCTCCATGAAAACGGCCATAAGGAAACCCGTTAATGGTAAATACGTAACACCCGTGGGATGCCAACCAAACCTTAAAAGCCTTGAGCGTCGCTGGCTCTGACAGCTCACGGCTGGCAGTCTCACCCAGGCGCAATCCAATCGCATAGGGCCGCTCCCGACTAACCCGGCTGCGAACCGCCAGCGTGTGACGTTCGAGGCCCGCAAACGTCTCCGCCCAGGTCTCACCCCGATGAATGTTGGTGCAGTACGCCAGGTGCAGTCCGTGGGTCAATCGCATGGCCGGAAGTTAATGGGTTCGGCGAATCATGGCGACAGGGAACGGAATGGTAAATCGCAGGCGAGCCCGCAGTTCCGCGTCGGTCGGTAGCGGGTGGAATCCGAGCGCCGAGACCCGTGCGGTGATTGTCCAGACCGCACTACCGATTGCTAAATATCCGGTTTGCTTCCTCGAGCGTCTCCTTCGATCCAATGTCGTACCAAATTCCCGGTACCGTCCAAGTGAGCACCGGAAGACGTGGGTACAACCATTGTATTAGCCGGCCGGGCTGGTCCGGATTGTTTCCCTCCGCAACATACTGCCGGATCAGAGGCAGCGTCGCCCGCGGATAATAATACAAAGCGATTCCAATGAAGGTCGATGTGGGATGATCGGGTTTTTCCACAAACCGGGTGATTTGACCCGTTATATCTACGTCCACCACACCGTACTTCCGCGCCTGGTCGAGCCGACCCACATCGTAAACGCCGAGCACGGGCTGGTTGTGACGTCGGATAAACTGCCCGAATGGCTCCAAACTCTGGCTAAAAAGGTTGTCTCCGGCGACAACGATCAAGTCGTCATCGAGTTTTTCCCGCTCCAATACCAGATTCAGATCTCCAATCGCACCGAGCTTGTTGGTGTCATCCGTGGATCCGTCATCGATTACCGAAAACTCGATCTTTGATTTCCGCGCCCGATAATCGGCAGCCCACCGCTCGAAGTGTCCGGCAAACCTGGAATTTGTCACGATGTAGACCCGTTTGATCCCTCCGATAGGGGCCAGATTGTCGAGCACGTAGTCGATCATCGGCTTGCCGGCAACCGTCAGCAGCGGTTTTGGCTGTGTCAATGTCAGTGGATACAGGCGGGTCGCATACCCCGCGGCGAGGATGAGCACGTTCATCGGGTCGCGATCCAACCAGAGTTTCGGGCAAGAATCGAAGCAAAATGCAACGCCGTCTCCGCACGATTCGCGACGAGCCACCGACCCTCACCCTCACCCAGCCGTCCCCGTACAGCTCATTCCATGCGCCCGCATCATTGAGGTGCTGCTGATCGGCTAAGGGTCCCGCAAAAAGGGGATACGGCGTCGAACCCCACGGACCATTCGCGAGAGGTACTCGCGCGCACATTCGAATTTTTCGTCAAGAGCGAGCAAGAATGGGTTGGGATGCTTTTGCCGGACAAAATTGGCGAGTTCATCGTGTTGAGCCTTGGGTCCGTGGATCGTGCGTTCGCCAAACTCGAAAGAATTTGTCCACCACAGCCATTGGACTCTTTGGGCTGGCGTGAGGTTGCGGAGATGATAACTCGGCAAAGACAGACGACGATCGACGTGAAGCGTGGACATTTTTTGGAGAAAATCGATGCGCGTGCCGTGAATATCGATGAGCCAACGGTGATGAGACAATCCTGCCATGCCCGGGCGCTCAATGTTTCGGATCGTTTCCCATTCCCGGGACGGGATTTCGATGTAACCCGCCTTACCGACGCGCATCAGTTCCTGACAGACCCAAAGCGGGTCGCGCAGGTCTTCGAGAGTATGGGAGCAGATGAAAAAATCGAAGAACTTGTCCGGGAATGGGTAGGGGGCTTTATCGCAAATATCGCGAACAACCCACGTCGCTTTGCTAAACCATTCTTTCTCGCCGCCTTGGGAAGCAGCCCCACCGAAGGTGGCATAGAATCCACGAGTTTCGTACGGTTGGGCGTCAAGAACCCATTGGGCGCGGTTGAATGGGCACGCCCAACCTCCCACATCAAGGACAAGGTCGGCGGGTTTCAGTCTCCTGAGCAGTTCTTGAACATTCGGTTCGTACATAATTTGTGACTCTCGAATTCTCGCCTCTCCTTACGACGCGAGCGGATGCGTCCGCACATTCAGCGGGAAATCGACACGGCACCCGCTGAGAGCGGCGTGATACACCGCCATAACCATCTCCACGCCCCATGCTCCGTTGCGTCCGCTGCACTCGGGTTCGCGATTTTTGACGATGGCGTCAAGCCAGTCGCTCACCGGGGCAAGGCTGGGATCCGGCGCGGCTTTCGCGAGCGCGGCGTCGAGCGGTTTCCAGTCATCCTGTTTCCCTGCGGCCGACCAACCACGGGTCGAGCGCATGAAAACATCCGGCGAAAGGTCACAGTTCAATTTCGCGACACCTTTGCTGCCCTGAAATTCGATGCCCCACCGGCCCGTTGTCTCGCGGAGCCGGGCATCACTCGTGAAAGTCGCGCTGACGCCGCCCGCAAAGGCAAACTGAGCGGACACCTGATCGCCCGCAACCCAGCCCACGTTATCCTTCACCTGCCGGCGGTCGGCCGATGTAATCTCAGACCCCTGACTGAGGACACGGGCTGAACACCGGAGCGGATCACCGGCAAACATTCGCATCAGGTCGAATAAATGCAGCCCCAGCACCATCAGGTCCTCACCACCCGCGCGAGAGTCCTGCTTGCCAAAAGCGCGAAGTTCGCGCACTTCACCGATGAGACCTTCGCCCAGGGCTTGCTTGAGCCGGCGGACGACGGGCATCATCCGCATGGTGTGCGCGACGGCAATCCGGCACCCCCGCTTCTCTGCCTCAGCGAGCACTGCGTCCGATTCGTCGGGCGAGCGAACGAACGGCTTTTCGATATAGCAGTGCGCTCCGGCGCGCAGGCAAGCGAGGGCAATCTCTGCGTGCTGGTCCGCATGTCGCATCGCGATAGAAACAAGCTGTGGCCTTTCCTTGTCGAGCAGTTCTCGCCAATCCGCGTATACCCGCGACGCACCGATGACCTTCCCTATCTTGGCACGGCCGGATTCGACCGGGTCCGCCAATCCGACCAATTCAATCCCGGGCCGCCCTTTGAAGATATGTTCCAACCCGTGGCCGTAATCCCCTCGTCCAGTATGCCCGATCACCACCGCGCGCAGGGGGGCGTCCTCAGCCTCGAGCAATCGGGGCACCAGTCCGGTCGCCGTTCCCAGAGTTGCAAGGAAGCGGCGGCGAGGGAGATGGATGGCCATATCAAGAACGCTTTGAAGCCGAGCTCACGCCATTTCCAGTCCGCGCATCGTGCCTGTGGCGGAGGCAAACTTATCCGTCTCGATGCCCATCCGTTGGAGCATCGAAACGAAGAGGTTTGGCAGCGGATAGTTTCGTTCGCGGTCGAATCCGAGGTGTTGGCCATGCCTGAACCCGCCACCCGCAAAAATCGTGGGCAAGTTCGTGGTCACGTGGGTGTTCGCGTTCCCGAGATTCGAGCCGTAGAGAATCATCGTGCGGTCGAGCAGCGTCTCGCCCTCTTCGCGCGCGTTCTTCAGCCCGGCAAAAAGGTCGGCGAGCATCTTCATGTGCCACTCGTCGATGGCCCGGAGTTGAGCAAGCTTGGTGTCGGACCGGCCGTGATGCGAGAGGTTGTGGTAGCCATCTGTGATCTTGACGCCGTCCATGTCGATGGCGGGTGAGTTGACGCTGTCGAGCAGCAGGGCAATCGAACGTGTGGAATCCGTCTCGAAGGCAAGCCGTGCCAGATCGTACATCAATCGAACCTTCTCCATGTATGCACGCGGGCTTTCAGGATCCAGAGGCACGCTGGCTGAGACGGTCGGCCGGGGCTTCCGTTCCCATTCGCGCGACATTTGCATGCGCTGCTCCAACTCACGAACGCTGGTAAAATTAAGGTTGTCCCGATGCTCCTTGAGATGCTCAAGATACGGCGACAGAGAATAGCCGCGCCCCGTCTCTTTCGGGAAGAACAGGTCCGGCAACAACCCGAGGTTGTTGCAGATCGCGAACATCCGACGCGGAGTGGTTTCTGCGACCGGGCCGGTCGCAGCCGTGGGCGCTCCAGCGAACAACGGCACCCTTGAGTTCAGCAGCGGCAACGAGAGCGTGATGCCGGCACCGCGCAGAAACTGGCGGCGTGAAAGCTCACGTCGAGCGGAGACAGAGGGGCCGGCTGCGGCACCGGGTTCAACTTGAATATTCATGGCAGTTTCCTCGGGCTACTTCTCGAGAAATAAATCGCTCTGGACGATGGCGTGGACCAACGACCGGACACCGTACCCTTCGCTTCGGTTCTTGTTGACTACTTTTTCGATCGCCGACCGGTCGGAGAAGCGGATCGGTGCACCGGTTGCGTAAATCATTAGTTGGCGCGCCAGATTGCGGGCAAGTTGCGCTTCGTCGCGAACCAGACAGTCCTTCAGCTCGCGAACGTTTTGGAATCGCTGGCCATCGGGCAGTTCACCACTGGGATCGACCACCGGTCCGAGGCCGAAGTGGAAGAATAATCCATTGTGGCCAATTCCTTTCATCGGCTCACCGGCACCAATTGACCGGTACCGATCACGCCAGGCACCCATGACGTCGAAGCTCTCCAATGCGAAGCCAGTCGGATCGATCCGCTTGTGACAGGCATTGCAGGTTTCCAGCGTGCGATGTTTTGCCAATTGCTCACGGATGGTCGTCGCGCCGCGGATATCAGGCTCGACGGCCGGCACGGTCGGGGGCGGCGGTGGGGGGGGAAGGCCAAGGAGACGCCCCATGATCCAGGCGCCACGTTTCACGGGGGACGTCGTGGTCCCGTTGGCGGTGACCTTGAGCACACTCGATTGCGTGAGCAGGCCCCCGCGCACGCTGTCGGTCGGGAGTGGCACCGGTCGGAGACCGACACCCTCCACTCCGGGAATCCCGTAATGCACCGCGAGACGCTCGTTGAGCACGGCGAAGTCAGACTTAACCAAATTCGTTATGCCGAGGTTTTGCCTCAAAAGTTCCGCAAAGAACAGCTGTGTCTCGTCCGTCATCGATTCGACCAGCAAGTCGTCGAGTTGGCAATCCGGGTAAAGCTCGGCGTCGGGCGCAACCGCCGCGATGCCGCGCAGGTCGAGCCAGTAGTCAAGGAAAGCCCCGACAAAGCGGCGCGACTTGGGGTCATTGAGCAGACGCTCGGTCTGAGCGTGTAGGACCTCCGGTCGGCGCAGTTTCCGCTTCACCGCGAGTTGCCGAAGCTCGGCATCGGGAGCCGAATTCCATAAAAAGTAGGAAAGCCGTTCGGCCAAGGCGCGATCGCCGAGCGGCCCCGGCTTCTGCGTGTTGAAGTAGAGGAAGCCCGGTGAACTGAGCACCGCCGTGTAGCCGGCGATCATCGAGTCGGTGAAGCTGTGCCCAGCCTTCAGCGCGCCCCGAATGACACCCAGGAAGCGGTCCATGTCCGCGCCCTCCGGCGTCGTGCGATACGCCTGCGCCATGAACCGCCGCAACAGGATCTCCGCGTCGCGCTCGGGTTGCAGTGACGTGACCTCGACGCCGTCTTTGACCGAAGCGCGACCGATGCCCGTGATCACGGGGCGATCAATCATCGGAAGGTCGCCAAAGAGCAATTTATGACCCGCTGGGGGCCAATCATCGAATTGCGGGCCATCAACCTCCATCCACTGGAACGCAACCCCTGGCATGCCATCGACCCCCGTCAGGGGGTTCTTGTGGTCGGGCGGACGCGACCGGAATAGTCGGGCGGCATCGGGCCGGATCGTCTCGCCGGCCAACAAGAACACCTCCAACTCCCGGACGGTCGGCGCGATGCCCACGTCGAAGCTACCCAGCTTACGCAGGATTCGTGGCTCGGAGTCGGAGTAGATCGTGACCGGCTCAGACCTCCGCCCGACGGTCGTGTTCGTGAACTTCGGGTCGATCCAGAAGCTGAAGCCCGAGAAGCGCAACCGATAGCGACCGGACACCGGGGCACGGAATTTCCCGAACCGAATCTCGGTGGGTTCGTACGTGCTGACCACAACGCCCATCGCCTCTTCATCCCGGCGGGCCCGGTCTCGGTTCTCGGGGCGCTTCGGCCGGTCCGCCGCCATCAGGTCACCTTGCAGGGCAAGTCCCACCAACGGAAACGTCCGGCGCTCCTTCGGACCCGCCAGCTTGATGGCCCCAAAGAACTCAGGCTGTTCCCACGCGTAATATCGCGTCGTGGTCGTCGTCGGTCGCGCGACCTGCGGTGCCATCGCCTGACGCAACGCAAAATCGGCCCCGCTCAGATAACGCCCCATCTGCACATACGATACATCGAGAGCATCGCCGAGCTTGTTGAATCCGGAGGCCACAGAGTCCTCCGGGAGGAAGGCCTTCACTTCGAGATAAGGAAGAGACAGCAAGTCGCGCAGGGTCTCCTCGTATTCATACTGGTTCAGCCGGCGTTGCGTGGCGCGGCCCTGCGCGGAGGTCAGCTTGCGCTCGCTCGCGAGGATCGACGATGCGAGCGCGTTCGTGAAGGCCGCCCGTTCAGCCGGCTCTGGACGCTTCGTCTTTTTGGCGGGCGGCATTTCGCCGGAACTCACCTTGTCGTAGATGGAAACCCAAGTCGCGAAATTCGTCCGTGAGGCCAGATCGAGCGTCAGCGCCGTCAAATCGAGTTCACCCTTCTTGGAGTCCGAATCGTGACAGTCCACACAGTGCTTCGTCACGAAGGCCGCCACCCTCCCGCCCGCCCCGCGGGCCGACTCCGACCCGATAACAATCGCCGCGAAGATCAACGCGAGCCCGACTGCCTTCGAAAAATTGCCAGAATCAACGAGTCCCATACACGGCCTGAACAATTGCTAGCATTTACCGTTGACGCTCCGCAGTTAAAAAAGGGGTTTATTGACGGCCCGACGGCGGGTGCATCCTGAAGTTGTTCGAACGAGGACAGAAGCAAACGAAGGAAACGAAAGCAGACCAAGACAAGATTCTTTGTTCACTTTATGAACGTGCGAATCCTCAGGCCCAAAACAACCTCTTGTAGGCCGGGTACCCTCACCCGGCTTTCCTATCCAATCCCTAATGAGATCGGCTGCTCCGCAGCCAAATGGCAGCCAGCGTTTTCTTCACAAATCACGACGAATCAATCCGTCCTTTGGAACTTAAAATCTCCAACACCTTCGGGATGCGCCCCGCGACCGCGGGTGGGAGACAAAAATCGGAGTTTGGAACCACGGATGAACGCCGATAAACGCTGATTCCCGGCGCTCACTCAGAAAGTGATCAAAGTGAGAGGCAACGGCTTCCTCTTATCCGCGTCCATCCGTGTGAATCCGCGGTTCTTCCCTCCCCGGCACTTTGCGTTTCGACTCGAAGGTTGTCCGGAGACGTTTTGACCAAGCCCTCTGCTTTGCTTCGCGGCTTCGCGTGCGAATCCTACCGGGTGGCTGCGGTCGGGAAGAGCCCGATCAAGGCATCGACCCGTTTGCAAGAGTAACGGGGGTGATGCTGGAACTCGTGAAGATTTTTGTCATCCACCCGCGACGACGGTGAACGGAAGATTTCCTAGCCCCGGCTTTGATCTTTCCTTACGGTCTGCGGGCTCATGTTACCCCTTCGTGAAGTCGCCCTTCGATTGCATCCCGATGACGATGTGGGGGTGCTCCGTCGGCCGGTCAAAGCCGGACTGCGGCTGTCGGACGGCTCCGAATCGCTGACGGTCGCCACGGACCTCTCCGCCGGTCACAAGATCGCATTGCGCCTGCGCAAGGATGGAGACCCTATCCGCCGCTACGGACAGGTCATCGGCTTCGTTCGCGGAGCCATTCATCCGGGAGACCACGTCCACACGCATAACTTGGTGGTACGGGATTTCTCCCGCGCGTATGAATTCGCGACCGAGATTCGCGAGGCCCCCCCGCTGACGGCGGCCGAATCCGCCCGGACCTTTCCCGGGTATTTACGGCCCGGGGGAGCGGTGGGCACGCGGAATTACCTGGCGGTTATTTCCAGCGTCAATTGCTCCGCCGGAGTCTCGCAATATGTCCGGGCACGTTTCGATCCCGCGACACTCCGACGGGATTATCCGAATCTGGATGGGGTCCTGGCTTTTACCCACAAGAGCGGCTGCTGTGTTCAACCCGGCGAACCGTACGCGATGTTGCAGCGCGTGTTTTCCGGCCTCGCCCGTCATCCGAACATCGCCGGGTACGTCCTCATCGGGCTGGGGTGTGAAGGCCACCAAGTTTCACGAATTCGACGGGAGGAGGGGCTGGATTCCCTCCAACCCGGGGAGGCAGCGGGAACTTTTCTCACGATCCAGCAACAGGGAGGTGTCCAGCGGACGGTCGAAGCGGCCACTCAGGCGTTGATGGGATTGCTGCCGTACGCCGCGGCCCAGCGGCGGTCGCCGCAGCCCATAAGCCGATTGACTCTAGCGATGAATTGCGGCGGATCCGACGGCGCGAGTGGGATCACCGCCAATCCGGCGCTCGGGTTTGCCAGTGACGAATTGGTCCGACACGGAGGCACATCCGTGCTCGCGGAAACGCCGGAGATCTATGGTGCCGAACATCTGCTGACCCGGCGGGCGGTGACCCGAGAGATCGGCGAGCAACTGCTAGCTCATATACGGTGGTGGGAGGAGCACGTCCGCAGCCACGGCGCATCCATCGACAACAATCCGAGTCCGGGGAACAAGGAAGGCGGATTGACAACGATATACGAAAAAAGCCTGGGGGCCCTGGCCAAGGGAGGACAGGCCCCATTGCGCGCAGTCTATCGCTATGCAGAACGGATCACCAAGCCGGGATTGGCGTTCATGGATACGCCGGGGTTTGACCCGGTGAGCATGACCGGATTGGTGGCAGGAGGATGCACGCTCGGGGCATTTACAACAGGACGCGGCTCGGTCTACGGATGCAAGCCGGCCCCTTGCCTCAAGATCGCCACCAACACCGGGTTGTTCGAGTGGATGAACGAAGACATGGATCTCAATGCCGGAACAATCTTGGACGGACTCGAGACTCCGGAGCAGGTGGGCCGGCGGATCTTTGAAGAGTTGGTGGCAGTGGCGGGAGGAAAGCAGACGAAGAGTGAGGCGCAGGGTCTTGGGGACGAGGAATTTGCGCCGTGGATACAGGGACCGACGTTTTGAAGGAATGTTAGATTCCGGCTGTCTCGCCATTGACTGGCCGGTCAGCTCCCTACCGAGCGGCCATGCGACGGAGGCGCTCAATGTTGGCTTCGACACAACGAAGATAGCTGTTGGGACCATCCGGGAGCGGATCGGCTAGAAAGCGGAACAGCCCCTGAAAATCCCGCTCAATCTTTGTCCGGACATACTTTTCCCAAAAGCCGGGCGTTTTGCGAATGAGATCCTCGGCGCTGCTGAAGCCAGCCAACAACTTGCTGCTCTGCCCCGTGTAGCGTGCAGCCTCGACGAATTCCTGGTACAGCACTGGAAGTTTTTCTACGTAATCGGGTGCGGCCATTTGTCCGAGAAGATCCGCCGTCCCCAGCGCGTAGCCAATAATTCGTTCCTCCTCGCTCAGAAACTGAATCGACTTGAGATCTACATCAACCCCGGTACAGCGAATCATGTTCTGCGCGGAATGGATCTGGTTGGGCGTATATCCTTTGCTCGGGAGGAACTCAGCGGCAAAATCGCAACTGCGCGCCACGTGCGTCAGCGTGTACTTTGCACCGGTCCCGTCGGGATCGTTCCGGCGTTTCAAATAGCCCGTGTCGTGCAGAAGAATCGCCAGCAGCCCGAGCTCAAATCCGCCACGGGACAGCACCGGTTGCACGCCAATCTGGAAACGTCCTCGCAACAGGCTGGAAAAACAAAGCGTCCCTTGCAGCGTATGCTCAAAATCATGGTATTGCGCATCAATTGCGAGGTAGTCGCGAAGCTGGCCCGTAAAACAGTCGACGGCCCATCCGAAGGCCTGAGGAACAAATAGGCGGTCGGTTGAACCAAACATGAGGTCGTAATCGGCCTCAACCTGCTTCGCCACGGCCAGAGGATCCCGGGTGTCTACGTGAAGAAGCATCGTTCGCCAGCTTGTTGAAGATTGCGATATGTGCACAGCTTTTTTGAGACCGCACGCTGAATGCCACTCCCAAAGATGGCGGCCACCCGAAGTCTCCAACATTTAGGTCGGAAATCCAATACTTTCGTAACTACATGCGGTTCAACAACTCTCGAGCAACCGGGCGCTCAGGTCGAACGCGTTCCAATGCTTGTAAGAGACGCCGCGATGCACTCGGATTCGCACGCATCAATGAAGTCGCGCGGGTTAGGATCTGGGCATACGCGCTCGAAAAGTCCGGACTGACCCGCGCACTTTCGATAAACAGTTCCTCGGCCTCGGAATTTCGGCCGGCGCTGTCCGCGATCAACCCCCGAAGGTACAGATCCCGAGCGGAGCGGAAATCGTCCAACCGTCCCTTCCATGGCTCCCCGGAAATCACGCCCAATCGATCCACCGGTGGACGCCGAATGTCGAGGAGACGCCGAAGCAGCGCCGAAGGGTCCGCCTCCCGGCGAAGCGCCACACGCGGAGCCCCAAACAGTACCACCGGACGATCATCCGTATTCTCACGGGCTCCGTTCGAGAATTCCCGCAGCCACTGAGCGTCCCCCATCCATAACCCAAACAACTGCAAGTCCTCAGTCAGCAGTAACGGCCGCAGTGCCTCGCGCAGCCGCGCATCGGAGGTCCGGACGGGCCAGTCCCTCGGTCGAAACTCGGGGCGCTGCGCCCAGCCGATCAGGCCGAGCACGGGAACGTCCGCTGTCCAGCGGAGCAGCCAGGCGTGCGCGTTGGGGAATACCCCGACAAATGTTTCCACGACACTTTGCAGCATCGGTTCATCCAGTTGAAATAGCGGCAGCCACTGACAGAAGAGTCCGCCCGGTTCGAGGCGCTCCCGGATCGCTCGGAAATGTTCACGTGTATACAGGAAGCCGGCACCATCGCGCGCCGGATGGAACAGATCGGCGACGACCACATCATAGCGATTTGGCGTGGCCCGCACAAATCGTCGGGCGTCAGCGGAGACGATACGGAGACCTGGAGCGAACGTATTGTGCGGGGCAAAATTCGGAAGTACCTCCAGCACTTCGGGGACGAGCTCGATCCCGTCCGCCACCACTCCGGGATGGGATCCCATGGATGCGAAGGAAATGCCGGTGCCGACCCCGATGAAAAGAGCCTTGCGAGGATTCGGGTGGAGGAGAAGGGGGATGAGTCCGTGCCGTCGTTCGGCCGCGGCCGGGGCGGTTCCGCCCATGGAAAAACGGTTGTTCACTCGCAGGGACCGTGCTCCCCCCAACTGTTCGACCACGGCCACCGTGTCCCCGGCCCCTTCCCTCACCGTGACGAGTCGCGAATCAGGTCCCACCCGCTGCAGCGACAACTCCGGAACGAACATCGCGAGGCCGGCGGGCAGGCCGACCCACAACCATCTCCAGCCCTGCAATCCACGCACCATCAACAGATATCCTCCCGCGATCACCAGCAACGTCCCGCGACCCCGCAAGGTCGGAAACGCTGCCGCACCGATCACCGCGGGAGCGAGGGCGGATCCAAGCAGATTCAGCGCCAACGCCCGCCCTTGCTTGACCCGGCCGTGGACCGATCCCATCAACTCGGCAAACAGCGCACCCATCAGACAACTGGGCAGCAGCAGGACCGCCCCGGCCAGCACGAGTTCGACTCCTAGAACAAGAACGGCGGAATCTCCCCAGGCGGCCCGCAGTTGGAGACCCCACTTCGCACTGCGCGCCAGGACCCACCCACCAAGCAGACACGTCGCCGCAAGTCCGCAAAGCAGGACCGGACGTTGTCGCGAAATCGACCAGCGTGGACCCACGGCCGCACCGACGGCATTCCCCAGGAGAAACACTCCAAGGGTCGTGGCGAAACTGTAGACGGTATTCTCCAAAACTTGACTCAATTCCCGCACGGCCCAGCATTCATACCCGACGGCGAGGAATCCGGTTACCGCCAGCAGCCACGGCGACGTTCTCACTTGCAATTCTCCACTGCTCACACCGCTCTCCGTCGGCGGCCCCGCGGAATTCAACCCCCTGACCGGGCACCCGAAAAACAGAACGCCGGCAGCGAGAAGATTAAAGCCCGCAAAAACTGCGGACGCCGCTCCAAATCCCATCGCCGGAACCACCCAACCGATCGCGCCGACCACTCCGACCAATGCTCCGGCGGTATTGGCCGCGTAGAGAGACGCGGTGGCAAATCGGTTGTCGGGATGAGTCGAAATCCCGGTTGCGACCGCGGGAAAGACCGCTCCCATGGCGGCCGTGGCTGGGAGGAGAATCAACCCAGGAATCCAGAACGAGAAGAGCGATTGACGGAACCCGGCTCCCTCGGCACCGACCCATTGATGGACCCAGTCGTTCGCCAAGGGGATCAGCGGGAGGAGGACCAATGCCCACCCGGCGACTACGGCCTCTAAAAAAACAGCGATGCGAATGGAATACCCATGTCGGGTTTGGGCAAACCAAATCGCGCCGACAGCATTCCCGAGGAAGAAGGCGGAGACGACCGCAAGCATGGCGGGAAGTTCATGTCCAATCCCAGTCGAGAGACGCCGCACCCAAACCAATTGATGGCCGAGGGCTCCGAATCCGGACAGCGCGAGAGCGAGATACGGCGCGATCCGAACCCAGAGCGACGGCTGCTGATAGAGGGTCCGGCTCATGCAAGGCAGGGTCGGCCAATTCAGGCAACCGATTGTTGCAACGCGGCCAACTTGGCTGCGGCCGCACCCGTATCGATGGTCCGCCCAGCCAAATCCCATCCCTCGACAAGGTTGCGAACCCGGCCCGCAAGAAATAACCCGGCGGCAGCATTGAGCAACACGGTATCCCGCCGTGGACCTCGTTCGTCGCCCCGCAGGATTCGTCGGATCATCTCGGCATTGGCGATGCGATCGCCACCCGCGATATCGGCGAGCGTGGCGGGTTGCAGGGGAAAATCTGAAGCCGACCAAGTGGAAGTTGAAAAGCCGCGATCCTGATGGAACTCCGCCACCTGATTCGTGCCAAGCGTTGAAAGCTCGTCCAAATACCGCCCGCCAGGCACCTCACCGCAAACCACCATCGCCCGGCGAAGCCCCAGTGACTGAAGGGTACGCGCCAGGGGATCGCACAGATCCGGACGCGACACACCCAGCAACTGGACGGAGGGCCGAGCTGGATTTAAGAGCGGGCCGAGGTAATTGAAGATGGTCCGCTGCCCCTGCTCGGCACAGAGCTTGCGCGCCGCCCCAACATGTCGAAACGCGGGGTGATATTTCGGTGCAAAAAAGAAGGCGAAGCCGTGACGCTGCAAAGATTGCACCGCCTCTGCCGGCGACAGATCCACTGGGATTCCGAGCGCTTCGAGAACGTCGGCACTGCCCGACTGGGAGGTGATCGCCCGGTTGCCGTGTTTCGCGACGGTGACACCTGCGGCGGCACACAGGATGCCGACGGTGGTGGAAATGTTGAAGGTGTTCAGTCGATCCCCGCCGGTCCCACAAACGTCGAGAATCTCCCGGCTCGCACGCCATCCCGCGTCCACCGGCGGCTCGACAGAACGTCTGCGCGCCTCGGCGGCGAAGGTGGCGATTTCGTCCACCGTCTCCCCCTTGCGGGCCAAGGCGATCAGGAAGGCCGCCTTTGCTTCGCTGGAAATCGCCTCATCCAGCAACGCCTCGACCGCCTGCCTCACGTCGTCGGAAGACAGGTTCTCTCCGTTCGTCAGGCGCAGGTTCCATTCGGAAAACATGGCTGCAGCGTACCGGTTACGATGCGCGCGGAAACCACGAATAATCGAGCGAGCGCCGATATTTGAGTGGCCGCCTTCAAAGCAGGTAATCCGGCGCGTTCAGAAACCTGCCCAGCCCACGGCACGAATCGTTGCACCAAAGCCCACCCGCCCACGGCCCAGCAGCGGGATGTTTCCGAGGCAAACAAGGCAGGCGATCCCCGAGTAACAAAGCATGCTCGCGCCCTTGGCTCGCACCCGGCCGGGGCGGTCCCCCCAGCCAGCCGGATAACAATCCGCCAGGACCAGGCCTTACCTCGCCGCTTTCGCCAGGTCTCTTAGTAATCGGATGAATTTAATCGAGCTTGTTTGCGTCCTGAAAGCGGCGTGGCGCTCCGCTTCCCGCCGCAGTCCATGAGGCTGGCGTGCCGCTCTCGCACCGGAGTGCAGGCAAACGCTCTACGTCTTGGACTGCGGTGGCAGAGCGCAGCGGCGACACCGCTTTTCTTACGCCAGTGCCTCCGACGTGGGATTGCTTCGAAAAAGTGGAGAGAGAAAGAGGAGCTTTTTAGTTAGTTGTTTTTGAATTCGAAGTCAACGGGCGATTTGAAGTTTAGGGAACTATGTAGACGGTGAGGATTATAGAAGCATTCGATATAGTCGAAGATTTGGGATC
>CAMAUY010000005.1 GCA_945861565.1 Akkermansia muciniphila | reverse complement strand
GGACTTGCCGCTGGCGAGCCAGTTATTGACCGCTTCGCGCTTGAAGGTTTCGTCGAATTTGCGGCGGGATTTGAGAGAAGAATTTTTAATGGCTTTCATGATGCATGATTTGCCCAATTCTCTCTCCACCAATTTGAAGCAACTTCACGTCCGCAATCACATTTCTTACCTCGGTCCGCAAGTCCGGAAACCGCTGCTCTGCAACTTATTTCGGAATGTCGCACCAAAGCATTCCCTACGCCATCGACTCGTTACTCGCGACTTCACTGCATTGTCCCCACCGCGCGGGATCCTCCGTCCTCATCTGACTTTGCCTGGTCACACCTTGGTGAGATGCCAGAGCGGAAGGAGATCTTCGATTTCGTCGTCATCCGCTTCGAGGATGGCAATATTAGAGAGATTTTCCTCGTCTGGGCCAATCAAAAAGCCATCCAAATCAACGGATGGATTCTCTTCAACGGATGCAGTACGGTGGCTTGGAGCGAACTCAGAAAGGAATTGTTTTTTCATGGGCTCAAAAATACCAGAGCAGCCGAACGGGCGGTATGGGGTGTTACCCCTACGTGTTGTTGGTGACCATCGCAGTAAACCTCCAAGTTCTCACGGGCTAGGCCTTAGATCTGGTGCATCTCGACCCTTGTTCAAGCGGTCATGGTTATAACTCCAACCGATCGAGTTCAGAACTATTTCAATCCTGCCAAGGCCGCCACAATTGCGTTTTGTACCGTCGGATCAGAAATATTTCCCAAGTGCCCCCCTTGCTCAAGCACGGTCAATGTTGACCCATAGGAGGATGGAAACACGGGCGAAGATCCGGGCGCCATGGGGTGTTCTCCCCACTCGACCTGGCATAATCCCTTCGTTGTGGTATCCAGGCGGGGCACTTGGGTCGGACGAGGAAGCTCCGGGGACGGAACGCGGCACTAAACAATGGTCACCTGGACGCTATTCTCAATGATTCCCGCGCTGATTGCGTAGCGAGTGAGTCCGGCGGTCTCGTGGATGTTGAGCTTCTGCATGAGATGCTCGCGATGCTTTTCGACGGTCTTGATACTGATGCCGAGCTCAGCGGCCGCTTCCTTATTGGCTTTGCCTTCGGCAATCAACTGAAGGACCTCCACTTCCCGCGAGCTTAGCACAAGCTTGCGCGACTTCGGCAATCCACTCCGATTCGGCGCCTTGCGGCCACGTTCGTGAATGCGTTTGGCAATTAAAGCGCTAAAAAACGTGTTCCCCTTTTGGACTTCTCGAATCGCATGGCAGACACTTTGGGAGGAGGTCTGTTTAACCAAAAATCCCACGGCACCGGCCTCGATCGCGCTTTCGACATACGCATCATCACTGTGAGCCGAAAGAATAATCACTTTGGTGGGGGGAACCGCCTGGAGGATCTGTCGGGTGGCTTCCAGCCCATTGAGCAATGGCATCGCGATGTCCATCAGCACGACGTCCGGATGAAGTTTCTTAGCCATTGCGATGGCTTGGCGGCCATCGATCGCTTCGCCCACCACGTGGAAATCGGCCTCCAGTTCCAGCATTTTTTGAAACCCTTCGCGGACGATCATGTGATCTTCCACCAACAGAATAGTGATTTGTTTCATGGGCAGTCTATAGCTATCGAAGTTGAGGATGGCGATTGATAGAGGAAACTCGCGGCTTTGCAATTATAGTTCCAACTAAGGTTTCTCGACTTCAGTGAGATACCGCGGCGAGTTTTTCGCCTGTTTGGACAGCGGTTTTGGCGGCGGTGGAATATGCACCTCAATTTTCGTGCCCGACCGCGGAGCGGATGTAATATTGAGGACACCGCCCACATAACTCGCGCGCTCGCGCATGCTAAGCAGACCCAGGCCCCTCTTTCCTTTTTGGCGGTTGGGGAAGTTCCTCTTTGGGTCGAAGCCAATCCCGTCGTCCTTTATCACCAACTGGACACCGCCCCCGTGCTTCGTCAGGCGCACCGTCACATGGCTGGCATGGGCGTGCTGCTCCACGTTTTTCAAGGCTTCCTGGAGAATGCGAAAGAGCGTTAATTCGGTGTCGGCAGGGAGCCGCGCAGTCAACGTCGTACAGGCCAGTTTGAGCGACACACCCACCCGTTCCGCGAACTCCGTGCTGATGTCGCACAAAGCCGGGACCAACCCCAAGTCGTCCAATACGCTGGGCCGCAGATGACGCGAGATGCGCTCCACCTCCGTGGCCGCCTTACCGAGCATTGCACGGAGTTTGATCGCCTCGCTCTTTGCGATCTCGTCGCGCGGTGAAAGTCGATTCGCCAGTGTCTGACAGCGCACGAGGACGGCGCAGAGAAGCTGGGTGATGTGGCCGTGCAATTCGACCGCCACGCGCCCGCGCTCGGCTTCGTGAGCTTGCACCGCCCGGTGCACCAAGCCCCGCAGCAATTCCTCGGTCCGCCGGACCTCGGTCATATCCGTCACCACCATGCCGATGCTCCTGCGGTTAAGACCATCCCCTCCAATTGGACGAATGGAGATTTGCGCCGGCATTTTCGAACCGCCTCTGGCATTGAGCTGCACCTGGATTTTAGAGCCTGATTTGTCGGCCAATTTCATGAGCGGCCCGAGCGTTGTCAGGTCTCCAGCGGAGAGAAAGTGGCGAAGGGAACTTCCCATCACCTGTTCCAGCGGACACTTGACCATGCGGGCGAAACACTGGTTGGCGTATAGGATCGTCTTGTCCGGCGTCAGGGTCAGCGCGCCTTCGTTCATGGATTCGATGAGCACCCGGTAGACGTGCCCGGTCCCGTCCAGAGTGAAGAAGTCCGAGCCTTCCTTGCCGGCAACCAGCACTGAATCCACCTCGCCGCTGCGAATGGCGCGAAGCGTCTCCTCAGCGACGGCCAGACGGGCGCGGAGCTGGGTGAGCTCGCGGGATGCAACGGGGCGGCTTAATGGTTTACGGATCAAGGGTTCACGGGTCCTTTTCAAAGCGTCGTCTCTGGGTCAGGTGATATTCCCTGCGGGTCAATTTGCGCGCCCATTGCCACGCCTCCATCTCTTCAGAAAATTCAATTTTCATCGATTTCAATCCCTCACCTCCTGAACCGGAACATTCATGGAATTTTGCCTTGTGTGATCAGGTCCAACTCGACAGCCAGGCCTCCGATATTCGTCAGGTTGCCGATGAACCGGCGTAACGGCGGCGGGAAGGCAATGATGAGCGTCGGGGTCGCGACAATCTGGTTCGTGCGCGCCAGCGTGGGCTGCTGATGGATATCGATCACTTCCAGTTTATAGCGGTCTTTCAGTTCGGCTGCACAGAGATTACGGACGCGCAGGATGGCTTGCCGAGATCGGTCCGTGGCCCCTGCCACGAAGAGGCGCAAGACGAATTGGTCCTTCGACCGGGTGGTCCGTGACTTCGCCTTGGACGGCGGCACGCGACTGGCCCCGTTCTTCTTCGAGAGTTTGGCTGGCGGCGGCGTGAAGGTCGCAACGGGTAGTTTCAACGTAGTCGTTTTCACTCGGTCCTCCTCTCACGTCTGGATTTGTTCTGCCCGATGGATCCCATTTTTAGGTCCGCCTGACGCAAGCGGCCTAATTCCGCACGCTCGGTGTTCAACAAGAGCGTGCGCGTGCCGACTTGTTCGGCGATCCGTCGCAATTCCAGTGCTTCGCCTTCGTAGTCGGAGCGGAGATCGCTGATTTGCCGGTCGAGCGCCTTACGTTTGCGCTCCACTTCGCGCTTGAGCTGCGCGGCTTCCTGCTGCCCAGCCAGCGCCGCGGCTTTTTCGAGTGCACCTTGCGCGGCGCGAGCGGATCCAGTCAGCACGCCGCTCGCGCCGATGTAAGCGTCCACGATGTCTATCCCATGGTCCGAGATCAGGAACTCGCGGATTTGGTTGGAGTGCGCCATGCCTCGCGCCTTGAGCACATAGAACACGCGGTTGCGTTCGCCGTTGCCCTCAAAGTCCTGCAGCAGCAGCCAGGAGTCCATGAGCGAGGACATGCCCCCTTCGCTTTGTTGCAGCGCGTGGCCGCCTTGCGTCAGACTGGTGAAGAGCGTGGTGACTTGTCCCGCCTTCAGATAATCAATCAACCGCGTCACCATCCCCTTGCCCTCGGAGACCGTGCCCAGCTCCATCAGGCTGGTAATGGGATCCACGATGACGACGCGGGGTTGAAACGCAGCGATCTCCTTGAACATCGTGGCCAGATGCATTTCCAAACCGCAGAGCGAAGGCCGCACCGAGTGAAACCGCAGCAGCCCGCGCTTGACCAGCGGCTCCAGGCGCAAGCCGATGGAGTGCATGTTGCGGATGATCTGGTTGGGCGATTCCTCGAACGAAAAGAAGAGCACGCGCTCGCCGCGCCGCGCGGCAGCGTTGGCGAAATTGGAGGAGATGATGGTCTTGCCGGTGCCAGCCGTGCCCGTGAGCAGAATACTGCTGCCGCGAAAAAAACCGCGTCCGCCCAGCATCTTGTCGAGCCGGGGAATGCCGGTGGCAATCCGCTCGCGCGAAACCTGGTGATTTAGCGCGAGCGACGTAATGGGCAGCACGCTGATTCCCTCGGTGCCAATGAGAAACGGAAACTCATTGGTGCCATGCATGGCCCCCCGGTATTTGACCACGCGCAGATGCCGCGTCGCAATCTGGTCGCTGACCCGATGGTCGAGCACGATGACGCAGTCGGACACGTATTCCTCGAGTCCGTGACGCGTCAATTGTTCGCGCCCGCGCTCGGCGGTGATGACGGCGGTCACGCCCTTCTCTTTGAGCCAGCGGAAGAGCCGGCGCAATTCGCTGCGCAGAACGGCCTCGTTGGGCAGACTGGCGAAGAGCACTTCCAGCGTGTCCAACACCACGCGCTTGGCCCCGATGGAATCAATCGCGTGATTGAGCCGGACGAAAAGTCCCTCCAAATCATACTCGCCGCTCTCCTGGAATTCGCTGCGCTCGATGTGAACATAGTCGACTACGATCTTTTTGCGCCGCACCAAACCCGCCAGATCAAATCCAAGCGACGCCACATTGGCCTTCAACTCTTTATCGGTCTCCTCGAATGCCATCAGCACGCCCGGCTCGCCGAACTGCACCGCACCGCGCACAAGGAATTCCGCTGCGAGCAGCGTTTTGCCGCAACCCGCACCGCCGCACACCAAAGTGGGCCGCCCGCGCGGCAACCCGCCGCCGGTAATTTCATCGAGACCTTGGATGCCGGTGGGGCACTTGGGCAGCCGAGTGGCCGGAGGGGGTGGGCTATGGCCGTTAGTTTTTGTTTTCATTTAAAAGTTTTTCATTATGCAGCCGGAGTGCGGCATCGCCGCAACCCACGGAACTCGTGGCGCCTTTTGCCCGTTGCACGGTGATTCGTTTCATAGGAATTTAAGCCGTGGCTTCAGCGGACTCCGCCAGCCCAGCACCCTCGGCAACTTTGCCGAGTGGAATGCGCACCTCGATTTCCGTGCCCTCTTGGAGAACGGATTTGATTTTGAAATCGCCGCCTATGTAGGTCGCACGCTCGCGCATCCCGAGCAGACCGAGGCCGTCTTTTCCACCTTGTTTCGCCGAGAGAAGATCCGGGGCGAAGCCGATGCCGTCGTCCTGGATCGTCAACTGAATTGAGTCGCCCGGTTGCGTCAAACTCAAGGTAACTTGATGGGCGCGGGCGTGCTGATCCACGTTGGTCAAGGCGTGCTGAAGAATACGGAAGAGCGCCATCTCGGTGTTGATGGGCAACCGCGCGGTCAATTTCGCGCAGACCACTTTGACGGATACGCCCGTCCGCTCCGCGAACTCCGTGCCGATGGCGTGCAGGACGGCGACCAAGCCCAGGTGCTCCAAGATACTGGGTCGCAGACTGCGCGAGATGCGCTCCACTTCCTCAGCCGCCGTGCCGAGCATCTCACGGAGCTTGATCGCATCTTGCTTCGGTGACCCATCGCAGCCCGTCAGCCTATTTACCAGCGCCTGGCTGCGGGCGAGGATGGCGCAGAGCATCTGGGCAATGTTGTCGTGCAAATCCAGGGCCACACTCCCGCGCTCGGCTTCCTGCATTTGCACCACGCGATGCGTCAAGGCCCGCAACTGTTCCTCGGCCCGCCGGCGCTCGGTCACTTCGGCGAGCAGCGCGCGGTTAGCCAGCGCGCACTCGCGGCTCCTGCGGTGCAACTCAGCGAAGACGGACACTTTCGAGCGGAGGATGGACGCGTTCACCGGCTTGTGGAGGTAGTCCACCGCACCGCTGTCGTAGCCTTCGACCACGTGCTGGTCTTCGTTGTAGTAGGCGGTGAGGAAGATGATCGGCACCCGGGCGGTTTTTTTCCGCTCCTTGATCATTTGCGCCAGCTCGAAGCCGGTCATGCCGGGCATCCGTATGTCGAGGATGAGCAGGGCGAATTCCTCCACGACGAGCGCGAGCAGCGCCTGGTCGGCGGATTCCGCCCGGACGAGCCGATAACCCGGGTCGTCCAGCACGGTTTCGAGCACGGTGAGGTTTTTCGGCTCATCATCCACGATCAGGATGTTGATGGGGCCGTCGCGAAAGATGGACACAGGAACTGCCGAACCAGAGCAAGGCTCGGTGGGTCGACGTGTTACCTTTCCCGACGGCAATGGGATGTTGGCGTTATTTGATTTCATCGGAAAAGCCAGACGCGCATGAGCGACAGGAGTTGGTCGGTGTTCACCGGCTTGGCGATGTAGTCGCTCGCACCGGCGTCGAGGCACTTCTCCCGGTCGCCTTTCATGGCTTTCGCCGTGAGCGCGAGGATCGGGAGCGTGCGGAATTGGGCGGACTTGCGGATTTCGCGCATCGTCTCGTAGCCATCCATTTCGGGCATCATGATGTCCATGAGCACGATGTTCAGGTCCGGCGTGTCCAGGATGAGCCTGATGGCGGCGCGGCCATTGGTGGCAGTGATCACCTCCATCTCCTGGTTCTCGAGCAGCGAGGTCAGGGCGAAGATGTTGCGCGCGTCGTCATCCACCACGAGGATTTTGCGGCCGCGCAGGACTTCGTTGGAGCCGTGGAGCCGTTCGAGCATGCTCTGCTTGTCCGCCGGCAGGTCGGTGACGACGCGGTGGAGGAACAGCGCGGTCTCGTCCAGCAATCGCTCGGGGGATTGAACATCTTTGAGGACGATGCTCTTGGCCATCGCTTTCAGTCGCGCCTGCTCCTCGGCGCTCAGATCTTTGCCGGTGAAGACGACCACGGGCACGTCGATGAGGGCCGGTTCGGCATGTATTTTTTCCAGCAGGTCGAAGCCAGTCATGTCGGGCAGGCGCAGGTCGAGCACGACGCAGTCGAACGACTGGTCGAGCATCGCCTCCAGCGCCTCGCCACCTGTGGCGACGGCTACCATCTCAATATCTTTGTAGCCGAGCAGTTCAACGACGGACTGCCGCTCGATGTCGTTGTCCTCGACGATCAGGAGCCGCTTCGTGCGCGGGGCGGTGAAGTTCTTGATCCGGTCGAACGCTGTTTCCAAGCCCTCAGTGGTAGGTGACTTGACGAGGTAGGAGAAAGCGCCGTGCGCGAGGCCATGCTGGCGTTCTTCTTCCAGGGTGACGATTTGCACCGGGATGTGGCGCGTGGTTGGGTCGAGCTTGAGCTGGTTGAGGACCGTCCAGCCGAGCATGTCGGGAAGGAAAATATCGAGCGAGATGGCTGCGGGTTGGAACTGCCGGGCGAGCGAAAGGCCCAGCGCGCCTTTGGTGGCGACGATGCCCCGGAAGCCCTTGTCGCGCGCCAACCCCAGGAGGATACGGGCGTAATGCGGGTCGTCCTCGATGATGAGCAGCACGGAATCGGCTTCCCCGATGAGGTTACGATCGTCCTCGATGTGCTCTTCGCGCGCGGCGGGCAGACTTTTGAGGGCGGTGCCGCCGATCGACGCGGTCCTCGCGTTGTCGGGGCCGGCGTAGCGCAACGGGAGAAAAAGAGTAAACGTGCTGCCCTGGCCGTGGACGCTCGTGAGTTTGATTTCGCCCCCGAGCAGCACGGCCAGTTCACGGCTGATGGCCAGGCCGAGCCCGGTGCCGCCGTATTTACGGGAAGTGCCGGCGTCGGCCTGTTGGAACGCCTCAAAGATGAGTCGCTGCTTCTCGGGCGCGACGCCGATGCCGGTGTCCTCGACGGCGAAGGCGATGACCTGATGGGCCTTGCTGAGCACGGGGTGTTCAAGGCTCCAGCCCTGGGTGGCCAGGCCGACGTGCACCTGCACGTGGCCTTGGGCGGTGAACTTGACCGCGTTGGAGAGCAGGTTCTTGAGGATTTGCTGGAGCCGCTTCGGGTCGCTGTCCAGGGTGCGCGGCAGATCTTCGACGAAGCTCACGCGAAACGGCAGGTTCTTAGCCTCGGCCACGTGGCGGAAGTTGCGGTCGATGGTTTCGCGCAGACCGGCGAAGGTGATTTCCTCGACCTCGACCGTGACGGTGCCGGACTCAATTTTCGAGAGATCGAGGATGTCGTTGATAAGGTTGAGCAGATCGGAGCCGGAGGAGTTGATGTTGCGGGAAAACTCGACCTGCTTGTCCGAGAGATTGCCCGCGGTGTTGCCGGCGAGCTGCTGGCTGAGGATGAGGATGGAATTGAGCGGCGTGCGCAGCTCGTGCGACATGTTCGCCAGGAACTCGGACTTGTATTTGGAGGTGAGCGCCAGCTCGGCGGCTTGTTCCTCGAGCGCATGGCGGGCCTGCTCGACCTCGGCGTTCTTGCGCTCGACCTCGGCGTTCTGCTCGGCGAGCAGTTTAGCCTTCGTGCCCAGTTCTTCGTTGGTCTGCTGGAGTTCGCTCTGGCGGGACTGCAGCTCCACCGTGAGCTGCTGCGATTGGGTGAGCAGTCCCTCGGTGCGCATCGTCGCCTCAATGGTATTGAAAACCGCGCCGATGGTCTGGGTGAGCAGATCCAGGAACGCGAGCGACCCGGCGCCGAATTCCTGGAGCGCGGCGAGTTCGATGACGGCCTTGGTCTGCCCTTCAAAGAGCACCGGCAGCACGATGATGCTCACCTGTGCGGCCACGCCAAGACTGGAGGAGATGGAGATGAAATCCGGCGGGACGTTGCTGAGCAGGATTCGTTTTTTTTCCACGGCGCACTGGCCGACGAGGCCCTGGCCCAGTTCAATCTTCACGGCGAGTTGTCCCGCCCCGCCGTGCGCGTAGCTGGAGAGGAGGCGGAGCTCGGAGCTATCCTTCTCGCCGGTGAGATGGTAAATGGAGCCCTGATGGGCCTTGACGAGCGGAGCCAGTTCGGTGAGGAGCATCCGGCCCACGGTGTTCAGCTCACGCTGGCCCTGGAGCATGCTGCTGAACTTGGCGAGGTTCGTTTTGAGCCAGTCCTGCTCGCGATTGCTTTCGGTGGTTTCGCGCAGGTTGGAAATCATCGTATTGATGTTGTCCTTGAGCTCGGCCACTTCGCCGCGCGTCTCCACTTGGATGGAACGGGTGAGATCGCCCTTGGTCACGGCGGTGGCTACCTCAGCGATGGCGCGCACCTGCGTGGTGAGATTGGCGGCGAGCAGATTAACGTTGCCGGTGAGATCCTTCCACGTGCCGGCGGCCCCGGGGACGTTGGCCTGGCCGCCGAGCCGCCCGTCCACGCCCACTTCGCGCGCCACGTTCGTCACTTGGTCGGCGAAGGTGGCCAGCGTATCGGTCATGTTGTTGATGGTGTCGGCGAGCGCGGCGACCTCGCCCTTCGCCTGCACGGTGAGGCGCTGGCTCAGGTTGCCGTTGGCCACAGCGGTCACCACTTTTACGATGCCACGAACCTGTTCGGTGAGGTTCGAGGCCATGAAGTTCACGTTGTCCGTGAGATCCTTCCATGTGCCGCCCACCCCGGAGACTTCGGCCTGGCCGCCGAGCTTGCCTTCGGTGCCGACTTCGCGCGCCACCCGCGTGACCTCGCCGGCAAACGAGTTGAGCTGATCCACCATCGTGTTGATCGTGTTCTTCAACTCCAAAATCTCACCTTTCACATCGGCAGTGATCTTGCGGTTGAGATCGCCGCGCGCGACGGCGGTGGTGACTTCCGCGATGTTGCGGACCTGGGCAGTGAGGTTGGTCGCCATGGCGTTGACCGAGTCGGTCAAATCCTTCCATGTCCCGGCCACGCCGGGCACCACGGCCTGCACGCCCAGCCGACCCTCGGTGCCGACCTCGCGCGCCACGCGGGTGACTTCCGAAGCGAAGGAACGCAATTGCTCGACCATTGTGTTGATGGTTTCCTTGAGCTGCAAAATCTCGCCGCGCACGTCGGCGGTGATCTTTTTGGAGAGATCACCGTTGGCCACGGCGATGGTGACTTCGGCGATGTTGCGGACCTGGCCGGTGAGATTCGACGCCATCGAGTTGACGTTGTCGGTGAGATCCTTCCAGGTGCCCGCCACGCCGGGCACGGCCGCTTGTCCACCGAGCTTGCCCTCGGTGCCGACCTCGCGCGCCACGCGCGTCACCTCCGAGGCGAACGCCGAAAGCTGCTCGACCATCGTGTTCATGGTTTCCTTGAGCTGCAAAATCTCGCCCTTCACATCCACGGTGATTTTGCGGCTGAGGTCGCCGCGCGCGATGGCCGTGGCCACGTCGGCGATGTTGCGGACCTGGCCGGTGAGATTCGAGGCCATCGAGTTCACATTGTCGGTGAGATCCTTCCAGGTGCCCGCGACCCCGGGCACCTGAGCCTGTCCGCCGAGCTTGCCGTCGGTGCCGACCTCGCGCGCCACGCGGCTGACTTCCGCCGCAAAGGACCGGAGCTGATCCACCATCGTATTGATGGTTTCCTTCAATTCGAGAATCTCCCCGCGCACATCGACGGTGATCTTTTTGGAAAGATCGCCATTGGCCACCGCAATGGTTACTTCGGCGATGTTGCGGACCTGGCCGGTGAGGTTCGAAGCCATGGAGTTCACGTTGTCCGTGAGATCTTTCCACGTCCCGGCGACGCCTTTGACCTCCGCCTGACCGCCGAGCTTGCCATCGGTGCCGACCTCGCGCGCGACACGCGTGACCTCCGAGGCGAAGCCGTTGAGCTGATCCACCATGGTGTTCATCGTGTTTTTCAAGGCGAGGATTTCGCCCTTCACCTCCACGGTGATCTTCGAGGAGAGATCGCCCTTCGCGATAGCCGTCGCCACGTCGGCGATGTTGCGGACCTGGCCGGTGAGGTTCGAGGCCATGAAGTTCACGTTGTCGGTGAGATCCTTCCACGTCCCCGCCACACCCGGCACCGCCGCCTGGCCGCCGAGCTTGCCCTCAGTGCCGACCTCGCGCGCCACGCGCGTGACCTCCGAGGCGAAGCCGTTGAGCTGATCCACCATCGTGTTGATCGTGTTTTTCAGCTCAAGGATTTCGCCCTTCACCTCGACGGTGATCTTGCGGCTCAAATCACCGCGCGCGACCGCGGTGGTGACGTCAGCGATGTTGCGAACCTGCGAGGTGAGGTTGTTCGCCATCGAGTTAACGTTGTCGGTGAGATCCTTCCAGGTGCCGGCCACGTCTTTCACGACGGCCTGACCGCCGAGCTTGCCTTCGGTGCCGACTTCGCGCGCCACGCGGCTGACCTCTGAAGCAAAACCGTTGAGCTGATCCACCATGGTATTGAGGGTGTTCTTCAACTCCAGAATCTCGCCCTTTACATCCACAGTGATCTTCTTGGAGAGATCGCCGTTGGCCACCGCCGTCGCCACGTCGGCGATGTTGCGGACCTGCCCGGTGAGGTTTGAGGCCATGGAGTTCACATTGTCCGTGAGATCCTTCCACGTGCCCGCCACGCCGGGCACGGCGGCCTGGCCGCCGAGCTTGCCCTCGCTGCCGACCTCCCGCGCCACGCGGCTCACTTCGCCGGCGAAGCCGTTGAGCTGATCCACCATCGTGTTGATTGTATTCTTCAACTCGAGAATCTCGCCGCGGACCGCGACCGTGATCTTCTTGGACAAATCGCCGTTGGCCACGGCGGTGGTCACGGTCGCGATGTTGCGGACCTGCGCGGTGAGATTGGTCGCCATCGCGTTGACCGAATCGGTGAGGTCCTTCCACGTGCCCGCCACGCCGCGCACCTCGGCCTGGCCGCCGAGCGCACCTTCGGTGCCGACCTCGCGGGCGACGCGCGTGACTTCCGACGCGAAGCCATTGAGCTGAACCACCATCGTGTTGATCGTGTTCTTCAACTCGAGGATTTCGCCCTTCACATCCACCGTAATTTTCTTGGAAAGATCGCCGTTGGCCACCGCGGTGGTGACTTCCGCGATGTTGCGCACCTGGCCGGTGAGATTAGAGGCCATGAAGTTCACGTTATCCGTGAGATCCTTCCACGTCCCCGCCACGCCGGGCACGGCGGCCTGGCCACCGAGCTTGCCCTCGGTGCCGACCTCGCGGGCGACGCGGGTGACTTCCGACGCGAAGCCGTTGAGCTGGTCCACCATCGTGTTCATCGTGTTTTTCAGGGCGAGAATTTCGCCCTTCACTTCGACGGTGATCTTCGAGGAGAGATCGCCCTTGGCGATGGCCGTGGCCACGTCAGCGATGTTGCGGACCTGCCCGGTGAGGTTCGACGCCATCGAGTTGACGGAGTCGGTGAGATCCTTCCACGTCCCGGCCACGCCGGGCACCACCGCCTGGCCACCGAGCTTGCCCTCGGTGCCGACTTCGCGGGCCACGCGGGTGACTTCCGACGAGAAGCCGTTGAGTTGATCCACCATCGTGTTGATGGTTTCCTTCAACTCTAGAATCTCGCCCTTCACATTCACCGTGATCTTGCGGGAGAGATCGCCGCGCGCCACCGCGGTGGTCACGGTTGCGATGTTGCGGACCTGCGAGGTGAGGTTGTTCGCCATCGAGTTGACCGAGTCGGTGAGATCCTTCCACGTGCCCGCCACGCCCGGCACCACCGCTTGGCCGCCGAGCCGGCCATCCGTGCCGACTTCGCGTGCCACGCGAGTGACTTCCGAGGCGAACGAGCGGAGTTGATCGACCATCGTGTTGGTCGCTTCCTTGAGCTGCAAAATCTCGCCGCGCACATCCACGGTGATCTTCTTGGAAAGATCGCCGTTTGCGACGGCGATGGTCACGTCCGCGATGTTGCGGACCTGCGCGGTCAGGTTGCCGGCCATCTGGTTAACCGAGTCGGTGAGATCCTTCCACACGCCCGAGACGCGCTTCACCTGCGCCTGGCCGCCGAGCTTGCCCTCGGTGCCGACCTCGCGGGCCACGCGCGTCACTTCCGAAGTGAAGACCGAGAGCTGCTCGATCATCGTGTTGACCAGCTTCGCGGAGCGCAGGAACTCGCCTTTGAGCGTGCGCCCGTCAACCTCGAGTTCCATGGACTGGTCGAGGTCGCCCTTGGCCACCGCGCCGATGGTCCGCGCGATTTCCGTCGTGGGCCGCACGAGATCGTCAATCAGCGTGTTGATGGAATCCACCTCGGACGCCCACCCGCCAATCGCCCCCGGCAGCGACATGCGCTGCCGAAGCCGTCCCTCCTTGCCCACGGTCGCGCTCAGCCGCGTGACTTCCGCGGAAATGCGATGCTTTTGTCCGATGGTCTGATTGAAAGCCTCCGCCGTCCGCGCATCTGTCCCCACCCAGTCCGCCGGCAACCGCACCGCGAAATCGCCATCGCGAAACGCTACCATCGCCGCGAGAATCAGCCGCGACCGGGCCTCGGCGGAATCCATGGTGGGAACGCGCGCCAGTTTTGGCCGGGGCTGGGAACCTTTGTTCCGGGTGGCGGCGAGCGGCGTCGTTGTTACGTTCATAGTTTAGGAGCGGGACTCGAGATTAGGGTTGATGGCGCGAGATTTAAGTCGTGGCTTCATCGGACCCCGCCAGCCCCCCCCGCGCGCAACTTTGCCGAGAGGAATACGAGCGACAATGGTGGTGCCTTTGCCCGGGGCGGACTCGACGTCGAAACAGCCGTCGATCATTTCCACACGTTCCATCATGCCGAGCAGGCCGAGGCGTTTTCGTCCTTCGCCATTCAGCGTGCGATACACGTCGAAGGACTTGCCGTCGTCCGTGATTCTCATGCAGATGCTCTCCCGCGATTTCTGGAGACTCACCTCCACGTGGCTGGCTTGCGCGTGGCGGGACACATTGGTGAGCGCTTCCTGCGCGACACGGAAAAGGACCGTGCGCCGCGACGGATCGAGTTGTTCCACCTTGGCAGCGGCCCTCAAACTGGCGCGGATGCCGGTGCGCGCGGTGAAGCTTTCCATGTAGGCATGCAGCGCGGGAATCAGCCCGAGATCGTCCAGCACCGCCGGGCGCAGTTCGCGGGCGAACTGATGCACGATGTCCACCGATTTCTCGACCAACCGTTGCGTTTGCACGATGTTGCGGTCGAGATCCTCGGTATTCAGCGAAGCTCCCTTTTTCAAAGCCGCCAGCCGGATGTTGATGGCCGTCAACGTCTGGGCGATGACATCATGCAACTCTCGACTGATCGCCTTTCGCTCCTCCTCCTGCGCCATAAGAATCTGCCGCGACAATCGCCTCAACTGTTCCTGCATCACGCGCGATTGTTCCAGAAGCAGGCTTTGGTGTTGCTCGCTTTTCCGGAGGGCTTCCTCCACCACCTGTCGCCGAACGATCTCCTTTTCCAATTTCCGGTTTGAAGCGGCCAGCACAGCCACGCGACGCTGCGCCTCTTCGGCTTGTTTCCGCTTGGTGATGTTGCTGAAAAAACAAACCACTCCAAGTTCGCCGGCGGGCAGAGTGACGCGCTGGATCTGCCATTCGTAAAACTCCTTCACGCCGGTATCCCGACGTCGCTCAGCAAAATCGGTCAACTGATAAGGCTCCCCCGTCTTGAACGTGTGCCGGAAACGTTTAGCGATTTGATCCGCGACCCGCTCTGGCCATAAGGCATGGAGGATTCTGGAAAAATCCTGGCCGATCAGGGGGCGGATGTTTTTGAAGACGGGCTGTGCCGTGGGGTTGACTTGATGCAGGCACCATCGGGCATTGACCACATAGATACCGACGGGGGCTTGCTCGATGAGGGCGGAGAACAGCGCCTCGTTGCGGCGCAAAACCTCCTCGACCTGCTTGCGCTGCGTGATCTCGCGGATGTTGCATTGGATGACGGCGTGGCCGTTCTCCTGATAAAGGTTCGCCAACACTTCCACTTCCCGATGCCGTCCGTCCTGGCTTTCGAGCAGCAATTCCTCGTAAAAGACTTCGGAGTTCCGTTTCAGCTTCCGGAACATCTCCTGGCTGGCAGCCTCGCCCTTGAGCAGGCCGATTTCGAACAGCTCCTTCCCCACGAACTGAGCGTGCGAGTAGCCGAGCAGTGACGTCATGAACGGATTGGCGTCGGTGATTTTGCGGGTGCCGGGATCGAGGATGAGCACCCCATCGTGCGCCGCTTCAAAAAGACGGCGGTAGCGCACTTCCGAGACGCGCACTTTGGCCTCCGCCCGCTTGTGTTCGGTGATGTCCGTCACCGCCATCCGGCACACCTGAGCGGTGCTCGAAACAATGGCTCGAATCCGCACGTCCACGAGTTCAGTGCTCTTCAACAGCAACTGCACGTCGCATTCTTCACGGGCCTTGGTCTCGAAGACCTGCTGGAGAAACGCGGCGAACGCGGCGCGGTCCGCCAGGGAAACGAACGCGCCGAAGCGCCGCTTCATCAACGCGGCCCGATCAACTCCCAGCAGGCTGGCTCCGGCGAGATTGGCCTCGACGATGGTTCCCTCGCGGTCGAGCGTGAGGTAGCCAATCGGGGCGAAATCGTAGAGGTCGCTGTACTTGTCCCGCCCCGCCTCCATCTCGTCCCGCGTCTTCCAGAGCTCGTCGTTCTGCAGCTCCAGCTCGACCTGGTGAACCTGCAATTCGTGGAGCAGCCGCTGGGGGTCGGTTTCGGACTTGAGAAGTTTAGCTTTCGACTTCTGATTCTTCCGCTGCGTGCGCATCTGGGCAACAGCACGGGCGTAAAGGTCGGCCATCATAGGGCCGAATTCCGACCCGGCACCGGCGCTTCGCGGTGCGGCAGGAGTGCCGTTGCATGTTGCGGCAGGCGTGGCGGTTGGGGAAGGTTTCGTTTTCATGACGGCGAACTTTTCTAACTCGTCAATGAAGAGAACACCCCAAGGTAGCTCGTGCCTCGCAACCCTGGGCTGGAGGACACAATCCCGTTGGGATTACCAACCGGGCCGTGTTGGCATCGTTCAACTCGGTTCATCGTATCGTTCGCTTTCTCGATTTCATCACTGTTCACTGACCACTGATTACTGATTACTGACCACTGACCACTGACCACTGACCACTGACCACTGACCACAGACTACTTTGTCCCCCTACTCTTCCCTTCCTTTGCCCGCTTCGCATCCTGGACCGCGACGTCCTGCTTAAGGCTGGCGTGCTGACCGCGCAGTTTTGCCTCCAATGTCTTGGATTCGGTGATGTCCGCGAAGGTGATCACGACGCCGTCGATCCGGTCGTCCATCGTCCGGTAAGGCATGATGCGCACGGTGAACCAGCGGCCGTCGCGCGCGCTAATCGGTTTTTCCGCCGAAGACAGTTTCCGCAGCACCTCGCGGGCATCCGCGGCCAGGTCCGGGTATTGCAATGCGGAGGCCAGATCGGTGATGGGCCGGCCCGCGTCGCCTGGAATGAGCTTGATGATTTTTGTCGCCTGGGGGGTGAAACGCCGCACGTTGAGATCTTTGTCGAGAAAAAGGGTCGCGATATCCGTGCTATCGAGCAGGTTTTTCATGTCGTTGCTGGCCCGCGATAGTTCGTCGACCTTGGTCTGCAACTCGATGTTGACCGTCTGAAGCTCCTCGTTCAACGACTGCATCTCTTCCTTCGAGGTCATGAGTTCCTCGTTGGTCGACTGCAGTTCTTCATTCGTGGATTGCAACTCCTCGTTGGCGGACCGGAGTTCCTCTTGCGAGGTCTGCATCTCCTCGTGGGTGGCTCGCGCTTCGCCGCGGACCTGCACGAGTTCCTGCTCCAATTCCACGAGCCGCGAGCTACGGACTTGAGGTTTCGGCGGTCGCCCCCCCGACTTGGCGGCCACGGGCGTACCCACGTCGGTGAAAAGGATCATCACCAACCCATGCAGCGGGCCCGGTTCATCGAGTCGCTGGACGGTTACATCCACACTCTGCGTGCCGTCGTTGGTCCCGACCTTGAGTCCGTGCAGCGCCACGCTTTCCTTTTGCCGAAGCGCTTTGTGGAAGGCGTCCGCCAGTTCGTGGCGCAGCCCTTCGCGGGCCATGGCAAAGAGGTTCCAGTTAGCCTTGCCTGCGGCGGGTTCCAGGTATTTCCCCGTCCGGCCACTGATGTAGCAGATGTCCCCCGTGTTATTGGCAAGCACGGTCGGCGGGGCGTAACACTGCAGGACCAACTGATCGGCCACGGATTGGAGGCTGACCGGCGATTTGGATGTCGGATTTGCGTCGGGCACCCTGGACGGCCCCGCGTTGCTAAAGGACGAGGGGAAGCCGACTGTCTCCGGGCGCGAGGCAGATTCTGTTCGCCGGAAGATCCGCGATTTGCCGTTGAGGGAGGCAAAAAGTTCCGTGTAATCGCCAATCGTCTCGGCACTGCCGAGGAACAGAATACCGCCGGGATTGAGGGTGTAGTGAAACATCGGGAGCAGTTTCCTCTGCACGTCCGCCGTGAGATAGATCAGCAGATTGCGACAGCTCACAACGTCGAGCTTGGTAAATGGCGGATCCAGGATGAGATTCTGCGGCGCAAATATCACCATGTCGCGAATCTCCTTACGCACCCGGTATCCGCGCACTTCTTTGGCGAAGAACCGCTTCAACCGTTCTGACGACACGTCGGCGGCAATGCTTTCCGAGAATAAGCCCTGGCGAGCCTTCTCAATCGCGTCGCGGTCCAGGTCGGTGGCGAAAATCTGCAGCGAGAAGTTCCCTTTCGACTTGGCCTGCTCCACGGCCTCCTTGAATACCATGGCGAGAGAATACGCCTCTTCCCCGGTGGAGCAGCCGGGTACCCACGCCCGCAGCGCGCGGCCGGGGGAGGACTTCGCAAGGAGGGCGGGTAAAATCTGGGTGCGCAGCTGCTCCCAGGCGGCAGGGTCGCGGAAGAAGTTCGTCACCCCGATAAGCAATTCCTTGAAGAGCAGATCCAACTCCTGCGAATTCTCCTGCAAGTAACGGACGTAGGCCGCCATCTTGTGGATCTGGTGAATTCCCATGCGGCGCTCAATCCGGCGATGGAGGGTGTTCCGCTTGTAGAGGGAAAAATCGTTCCCGGTCCGAGCTCGCAGGAGGATGATCGCCTTTTCCAAGGCGCTCTGCGACTTGTCTTCCGAAGGCGCATCCGGTCGGGCGATCAACGGGGAGCGTTGCAGATATGCGATGAGCTTTCCGGGCAGTTCGTCCACCGGCGCCACAATGTCCGCCAATCTGGCGTCAATCGCGCTGCGCGGCATGCCGTCATATTTGGCTGTTGCTGGCTCCTGCACGAACGCCACGCCCGCCTTTTCCTTGATGGCGCGCAACCCCAGAGTGCCGTCGGAACCCATGCCCGACAGAATCACGCCGACGCTGTGCTCCCTTCGATCTTCTGCGAGGGATCGGAGAAAGAAATCAATTGGCAGGCGGAGTCCGCGCGGTGCCGCCGGATCCAGAAGGTGCAGAACTCCGTGCAGGATCGACATGTCCTTGTTCGGAGGGATCACATAAACGCAATCCCGCTGAACCTTGGTCCGGTCCTTCACCTGGATAACGCGCATGCCGGTGGCGCGTTGCAGCAGCTCGGGCATGATCCCTTTGTGCGTCGGGTCCAAATGCTGGACAATGACAAACGCCATCCCGCTGCCAGCCGGAACATGCGCCAGAAACTTTTCCAAGGCCTCGAGTCCGCCGGCGGACGCGCCGATGCCGACAATGGGGAACGAGACGCCAGCCCGCGAGCCGGGGGATTCCGAGGAAACAAGCCGGGTCGACGTAATGTGGCGGCGTAACAGCGGAGTCTTCTTCTTCATGCGCCTATTGTCTTGCGCTCAATCGCCGCAGCATTTTTCAGTCGACGTTCCAGTTTCGATTTCTTCTGCATGATCATGCTAAGCCATCCCAGTTTCGGACAAGGGATTCCGTCTGGCTATGGGGTGAACACCCCATCGATAAACCGAACCACCCCACCATTGCCGAGTAGGGTTTTACCCCATAGTCCAACGGGCCACCCTGCCCTACTTTAGCCCTACCCGATCGGCTGCGGGTAATCGTTCGTTGTCACTTTGATGGCGAATCGCAAGAAACATAACATAAAAACAAACTAAAAATGACCACACTCGAAATCAAAGGGGACTGGAACATTGCGAAGGGCAAGCTCAAACAAAAATGGGCGAAGCTCACGGATGACGATCTCCAGTATGTCGATGGTAAGAAGGATGAACTTCTTGGCCGGATTCAGAAGCGAACCGGGGAAACCCGCGAAGCCGTCGAAAAGGCAGTCAAGGAATCTTGTTCCACCTGCTGCAACTAAACTTTTGCTGCGCTGGCGGGGCTCTTTTGTGTCAGCCAAAAGCAAACGCCAGCGCAGTGAATTAAATCTTGATTGGAAGCATCCATAGCGGCTGACAGATTAATACTTTATTTACATGATCACTCACGCCACTCGTATCGTCGCACTGTTCTCTGTCACCGCATTTCTGGTGTTCGCCAGCGTTGGCTGCAACACGGCCCACGGATTCGGAAAGGATGTGGAAAAAGCCGGCGAAAAAATCCAGCACGGCACGAAATAAACCGGGCCAGGCACGGTCAAGCCACACTCCAAATGGAGGACATTTTGCAGAGCGCCGTGTCCTTGTTTTATTTGATTTAAGTCACTAACAAACCTGAAAGGTAGATATATGTTATACACTATTGTTGTCGTAATGATCATTCTGTGGCTGCTGGGCTTGGTGACCAGCTATACCATGGGTGGGTTGCTTCACATCCTGCTTGTGATCGCGGTGATTCTGATTCTCGTCAATTTCATTTCGGGCCGCGGCCGCGGCTGACAGGACGCGCCCCTTTCATTTATGGGGCGTCTGCGTCCCGCATTGCCGCCTCTAGAGTTTGCCCTTGCTGCTGGGAATCACGCCGGAGATGCGGCGGTCGTGCTGGCAGGCAGAATCGACCGCCTTGGCGAACGCCTTGAAAAGGCATTCCACCACGTGGTGGGGTTCGCCTCCATAAAGCAATTCGAGGTGCAGATTGCAGCGGGCTTCGTTCGTGAACCCTTGGAAAAACTCGCGCGCAAGTCCGAAGCGAAAAGCCGAGGATTGATCCTGGGTACGGTCCGCCTCGGATATTTTTCGCTGGGCCAGATCGTCCATGCCCCGCCAAACCAGGTAGGGCCGCCCACTGAAATCGACGACACATCGGGCAAGGCATTCATCCATCGGAACATAGGCCTCGCCAGTGAATGGATTCTTCGGATGGAAACCGGCACCGTACCGGCGGATACCTCGCTTGTCGCCCAAGGCGATCGTCACTGCTTGTCCCAGAGCGATCCCGCAATCTTCGACCGTATGATGGGCATCCACCTCCAGATCCCCCCGGCACCGCAGCCTCAGATCCATCACCGCATGCCGGGCAAAGGCGGTGAGCATGTGGTCAAAGAAACCGAGGCCAGTCTTGACCACGGCCTTGCCGGTACCGTCCAGGTTAAGACGAAGATCGATGGATGTTTCCGACGTGGATCGTTTGACGTGGGCCTGGCGTTTGTTCACGGCAACGATGCTAATTGAGCGTGTCATCCGGGGAAATGGGGAAATCCGGTCCGGCAGTTTTCTTTAGGCCGCGCCCTTTCATACCCGTTCGAGCTCAAATTGCCGTCCATTTGCGATTGCCCCCTGGTCGCCGACAGCAAATCCTCGCGCCCGCCATGTCTACACATCGACGTCAACCATGAAGCCACCCCTTGCACCCCTTGCAGACCTGGGTTTTGCTCAGGTCGATCTGGATCGGGCACGGCGAAAGGGTTTTCCCGAGGTCGTCTACGGGGCTGGCAAATCTCCCGATCAGGTGGTCCGCATCGCGACGGCTCTCTTCCGTGCGCACGGCCGCGTCCTGATCACCCGCATCGATGCCGCCCATGTCCGAGCAGTCCGTAAACATTTCCGCACTGCCGTCCACCATGCCACGGCGCGGTGTCTTTGCATTGAACGTAAGCCGCTGCCGCGCCGATCGGGCACCATTGCGATTCTTTGCGCCGGAACGAGCGACCTACCCGTCGCCGAGGAAGCCGCCGTCACGGCGGAGTTCATGGGTAATCGAGTGGATCGAATTGTTGACGTTGGTGTCGCCGGCCTGCACCGATTGATTCGGCGACTTCCCGATCTTCGCAAGGCCACGGTACTGGTCGTGGTTGCCGGCATGGAGGGCGCGCTGCCGAGCGTGGTCGCAGGCCTGGTGGATCGCCCCGTGATCGCGGTGCCCACGAGCATCGGATATGGCGCCAGTTTCGGTGGACTCGCCGCCCTCCTTGGAATGTTGAACTCCTGCGGCACGGGCGTAACCGTTGTCAATATTGACAACGGTTTTGGGGCGGGTTACGCGGCGAGCCAGATCAATGCCTTGGCCACCGTGCCCAGGACTTAGGGCGGCAACCCTGCCTGCTTTTCTTGAAGAAGGTCGGCGACGCGGGACACGGACAACACCTGACCTAACCGCCTCGCGCGCGTTCAGCCGCCAATGCCCCCGACAAAAGTTGAGCCGCCTTTTCGAGGGCCACCACCACGGCATCTGATCGCCCCCAATCAGCCGCCTTGACGGCCTGCTCCAAGGCCGCCGCGGTTCTCGCAAAATCACGGCCACCCAAATTGCCGGCGCTTCCCTTCAAGGTATGAACGGCGAGTCGGACCGCATCCGAATCTCGCTCCTTCACCAACCGTACCACCGCGTCAATTCGCATGGAGAATTCCGACAGGAAAAGGTCTATCAACTCAACCGCTTCATTCGGTCCTCCCGTCGGCGACAGTGTCCGTAGCTGGCGAAGAAAAGTGGGGTCCAGCACCGGTGCCTCTTCCGCCCCAACCGATGAACTCGGCTCCGGTACAATCAATCCCGGCGCACCCCCGCGTGACGTGACGCCGGATTCCATGACCGGAACGTTTCCAAACCGCTCCCCCGCCTGCTCCAGGGCAGCCCGCAGTGTCTCAATCTCGATGGGCTTCGTGAGGAAGGCGTCCATCCCCGCAGCGAGACATTTTTCGCGATCTCCCCGCATTGCATTTGCCGTCACCGCGATGACATGATGCGCCCACCGATTTCCATAGCGCCCATCCGTCTCCGCCCGTCGGATACACCGCGTAGCCTCGTAGCCATCCAGCTCGGGCATTTGGCAATCCATCAGGACGATGTGATACCGAGTTTGATCAAGTGCCTTGAGAACTTCGCGCCCGTTTGCCACTACATCGGCCGCATACCCCAGCGTTCGCAATTGGGCTAAGGCCACCTTTTGGTTCACCAGATTGTCTTCTGCCAGCAGGATCTTCAGGGGCGAGAGCCCCCTCGCCGTCGGTGCCGCCGGTGCCGCCGGTGCCGCCGGTGCCTCTATTTTGACCATGGGACCCGTCCCCCCCCCATCGAGCGCATCTTCGCGATGCACCACCTTTTGCACGCAATCCCGCAGCCGCGATTGTTTGATGGGTTTGATCAAACATCCGTCCACACCCGCTCGCCGCAGGAATTCGCGGTCTACCTGCTGCCCCATCGGAGCAATGATCACAATCCCCGTCTGGGAATAGGCCGGATCCTGTCTTAATTCCTGAGCCAACGCGATCCCATCCACGTCGGGCATTTGTAGGTCGAGCAAAACAATCGAGATCGGAGCCCCGGACCTCCTCTGCCGATCGAGGATCGCGTGAACAACCGCTCCGCTGTGCGCTTCGATGCATTCCGCACCGAGAGGCTCCAGTTCGTGTCGTATCAATGCTCGGGCGCTCGGCTGGTCATCCACAATCAAAATCCGGCATGCGGACAGCCGAGGTAAATCCGCCTTCGCCGCCTCATCCGCCACGACCTCCAGCGGTAGGGTAACCCAGAAAATGGATCCCTTGCCCGGCTCGCTCGTGAATCCGATCTGACCCCCGAGTTGTTCGACGATTTGACGGGAAATACTCAAGCCAAGTCCGCTGCCACCGTATTTACGGGTCGTCGATTCATCCGCCTGGGTGAAGGCCTCAAAGATCCGCGCTTGGGCCTCGGTCGGAATTCCAATCCCCGTATCGCTCACCAAAAAGCGCAACCGGCAGTCCCGCTCCGTTTCTGCCTCCACTTCGACGCGCAAGGACACTTCCCCCTGCGCGGTGAACTTGATCGCGTTCCCCAAGAGATTGGTCAAAATCTGCCGAATCCGCCCGGAGTCGCCGATAACTAGGCTGGGCAGCCTGTGATCCAAGCGGGCGGTCAGTTCGAGGCCTTTCGGAAAGGCCAACTCCGCCATTAAGTCCGCAGTTTCTTCGATCAGCTGCCGCGGCGAAAACTCCAACCGTTCGAAAGTCACCTTCCCACTCTCGATCCTCGAAAAGTCGAGGATGTCGTTCAGCAACGTCAACAGGGAACGTGCGGACGCCCGGACGGTTGCCGCATACTCCCGCTGTTCGTCCTTGAGCGGCGTGTCGAGCAGCAGTTGGGTAAAGCCGACGATCGCGTTCATGGGCGTCCGAAGCTCGTGGGACGTGTTGGCAAGAAACCGGGCTTTGATCGCCGCTGAATCGACCGCTGCGTCGCGCGCCTTTTTCAATTCCTCATTCGCCCGGCTCAACGCCTCCTCCGCCCGTTTCCGCGCCGTGATGTCTTCGACCGTCCCTTCGTAGCGCAGCAAATGGCCCGCGGAATCCCGCACCGCCCGCGCGTTCTCAGAAATCCAAATCACACTCCCGTCCGCCCGGTACACCTCGCTCTCGAATTGGTCGACAACATCGTTCTCCGCCATCAAGCGTGCGAACTCGCTCCGCCGGACCGGATCCCTGTAGAGCTGATGCTCGATGTCGGTCCACTTCGCAACCAGCTCCTCCGGCGACCTAAAGCCATAGATCCGTGCGAGTGCCAAATTTGCACTCAGGTACGAACCATTGGGAGTCGTCTGAAAAATTCCATCCCGGGCATTGACGACAAATCCGCGATAGTTTGCCTCGGCCTGTCGCAGCTTCTCCGCCGTGTCATGCTCCCGGGTGATGTCCCAAAAGATGCCTTGAATCCCGACCGGTCGCCCACCGGCACCCAGGATCGGTGTCTTGATTACGTGAACCCAATGGACGGTCCCATCCGGCGTGATGTTTTTCTCAACCACCTCCAGCGGCTCGAGGCTCTGCAAAACCTTTTGATCATCGAGTCGATACTTGGCCGCCAACTCCGGGGGGGCAAAATCGCTGTCCGTCCTTCCGAGGATCGCTTCCAACGGCCGTCCCAGCGTCGCGCAATATCGACCGTTGGCGAAGGTGAACCGGCCCTCCAAATCTTTCCGGAAAATATTCTGCGGCAGGCTTTCAACCAATGCCTGATAAAATGCCTCCTGCTCGCGCCGGGCGGCCTCCAACCGCTGCACCTCCGCGGCCGTGCGAGCCAGGTTCGAGCTGTGCTGCCATTGCTCACGACGCAGGAGGACCTGCTGATGAAGGGTCTCCAAACCCTGCCGCTGCTCGGGAGTCAGGCGCCGTATCCGGCGGTCCGCCACCCCCAGAAACCAGACCTCTCCCGAAGCCGACACCGGCCCCACCCGCATCAAAAAATACTGCAAGGCTGGATCGTCTCCAGTCGGTGCCGGAACAGCCGGCGCCAAATCCCGCCGCAAATCCACGACCTCCCGTCGCGCTGGATCATCGAGTCCGCGAAAACACATCGCCTGCACCCAATCCCTTTCCTCGGGGCCGACCCCCGGCGGAGAGACCCATCTCAGCTCCGTCCCCAACCGCCAGCCAATGAAGGCCAGCGGTGTATCCGTAACTTTGCAGGCGAGGCGGGCAAGATCTTCAAATCCACCCGGTTGAATCGAGGAAGGTGCGTCGGTCATGTCAATAGCGGCCCAATTACTACCCCAGCACGTGCCCTGTCAACGGATCAACCGCCGACACCGTGGCGCCTTGCCATTCTTCCCCTTGCCCACACCGTCCAGGCATCCAGACTCTACCCGCAATGTCCGACCCCGTCCGCAGCCTCTACGTGCATGTCCCATTTTGTGCTCACAAATGTGAGTACTGCGCCTTCTATTCTGCCCCGGCCTCCGGAGACCAAATCAATCGCTACGTCGCCGCTCTCGTTCGTGAATTCGAACTCATCGCCGGCGGCTGCCGTCCCGACACAATTTTCTTCGGGGGCGGAACTCCCTCGCTGCTGACGCTGCGACAATGGGAAACCGTGCTGGAAGCCATGCGCCGGTGCGGGCTGACGGGTGCGACCGAATGGACGGTCGAGTGCAATCCAGCGACGGTGTCTGCCGACAAAGCTCGGCTGCTGCGCGACGCCGGTGTCAACCGGATTTCGATGGGGGTTCAATCGCTCGATGAGACCCTGCTCGACCGCCTCGGCCGGGTGCACAGCCGGGACATGGTGTTTCGCAGCTACGACCTCCTGCGAGCGGCCGGTTTCCGGAATGTGAACATCGACCTCATGTTTGCCATCCCCGGGCAAACCCTTGAAATCTGGCGTCAGACACTCCAGGAAGCTCTGGCCCTGGGCACCGAACATCTGAGTTGCTACGAAGTGATTTATGAGGAGGACACGCCTCTCTTTCATCAGTTGCAGATGGGCGAGATCGACGTTAACGAGGATCTCGCCTGCAGCATGTACGACGAATTAATTGATGCGACAGCGCCGGCCGGCTTTCGACAGTATGAAATCGCGAACTTTGCCCGCTCCGTTCCGAGGGATATGGCCAGCTCCAATGCGATGGCGCCGGAGTGGCCGGACTATGCGTGCCGCCACAATATCAATTACTGGCGGGGCGGCGAGAGTCACGGATTGGGCCCCAGCGCCAGTGAATATGTCGGAGGCGTTCGATCGCGGAACTGGTCCAACACGACATTATATTGTGAACAGTTGGAGAAAGGGCGGCGCGCGAAGGAATTCGCTGAAGCCCTCGAACCGCTCGCTCGGGCCGGCGAACTAGCGGCGTTCGGATTGCGCACGACTCCCGGTTGGCCTTTTGAACTATTCAAGCAGCGGAGCGGGTTCGACCTGCGGGCGGGGTGGAACGACGAAATTCGCCGACTGGTCGAGCGAGGCTGGGGAGTCCAAACGGAGGACCGGCTGCATCTCACCCGCGCCGGACTACGGTTCGCCGACGCGGCCGCTGAGATGTTCCTGCGCCCCTGACGGCGGCGACGCCGAAGTTTCGGCGGGTCAACCTTTACGTTCTCTCGAGGGTTCTGGTCCGCCCTGGGACCTGTCTCCGACCCGTCGATTCCCGAGCTCTCCGATTCCACGCGGGATCAATGCACTCGACTCCGTGTCCCCCCCACCGGTTTGACCCCGATGAAAACGTCCGCATCGACGGTCCGATGACTTGACGGTAGCCACGGGGGGTTGAACATTACTGGCGTGAGCTCGACCGACGCCAATCGCCTGCTGGTCCTGGAGCAGACTCCAATCGCCTTTCTCAAGGTGATCGGGCGCGCGACTGCCCGACAGGCACCCGAGTTCGCCCAGGCGATCGAGGGTATGCAATCCCGGGGGGTTCGTCAGTTCATCATCGACCTGTCGGAATGCCTGACCATGGACAGCACATTTTCCGGCAAGTTGGTTTTCTCTGCTCTCGCGGATCTGCCCCCGCACCTGTCGCCGGAGAAAGGGAGGCGCTTCGTTCTCGTCCGTCCAAATGCGGCCGTCATAGACCTGCTCGACACGCTATACGTAATTGATTTCTTCACCATTACTCATGCCGATGTCAGTGCGGCTTTGCCCGCAGGCGAAGCGCGGGAGCAACCCGCGACGGCCGTGGAGCAATCAGCGATCAGCGAATGTTGCCTCGATGCGCATCGGGTCCTCAGCCATTTGCACCCTAAAAACGCCGAAAAATTCAAGGATGTCGTCCGATTTCTCGAAGAGGATCTCGCGTCCAAGGCGTCGTCGCCCATTTAAACCACGGTCGGCATCAAAGCTTGAACGCATCGCGGGCAGAGCGCCGGGTGATTGATATCTTGTCCAACTTCGGTCTCCCGGTGCCAGCAACGCTCGCACTTCAGACCGTGCGCCGGAGTGACCGTGATACCGGCCGTTTCTGTTCCCGAAATGCTGAGTTCTGAGACATTCAGCAATTCTTGAAAGTCGCGGAGTCGGGATTGGGCGGCGGAAAGGGCGTCGCCCGCCGCCGAGATCTCAACCCGGGCTTCCAATGCCTTCCCGATCAATTTCGCCTGTCGCGCTTTTTCCAACTCTGGAAGAACGCGGACACGAAGTTCCAGTAGATGCCTCCAGTCCGCCTGCTCTTCCGCGGCGAGCGTAAATAATGACGGATGCCATGTGCTGAGATGAACGGAGGCGACATCGGTCCCGGGGATGTGTTCCCACGCTTCGTCAGCGGTGAAAACCAGGATGGGGGACAGCATTTGGCACAGGCCCGTGACCAGTCGGTAAAGCACCGTTTGTGTGCTCCGCCGTCGCGCCGAACCGGCGGCGTCGGTGTACAGCCGGTCCTTCACCACATCGTGGTAGAGACCGCTTAATTCAACCGAGGCGAACTGCGCGATCTTTTGATAGACGACGTGGAATTCGAAGGCATCATACGCGGCGGAAACCTCGCGTTCCAGACGGCCGTACTCCCCCAGCATCCAGCGATCCAGACCGGTCAAAGCGTCATCCGAAACAGCGTGCCGCACCGGGTCAAAATCGAAGAGATTTGAAAGCTCGTACCGGAGGGTGTTCCGAATCAGGCGATAGGTCTCACCAACCTTCTTGATCCGTTCTTCGCTCACCACGATATCTCCTCGATAATCCTGGGATGCGACCCAGAGCCGGAGGACGTCGGCCCCGTACTCCTTGACGAATCGGTCGGCGGTTTGGGGCTTTTGGTATCCACCTTGCCCTTGTTTTGATTTCGAAATTTTTTCCCGATCCTCGTCGACCATGAAGCCGTGGGTGAGGACGGTCTTGAAGGGTGCCACACCATTTCCGGCCAGTGATAAAAGGAGGGACGACTGAAACCATCCACGGTGTTGATCGGATCCCTCGAGGTAAACATCGGCCTGCCATACGTCCGGTGTGCCGGGTTTCGCCGGCGTGCCATGTTGCAATTCAAACCGACGCATCAGCACGGCGCGCGAAGACGACCCCGAATCAATCCACACGTCCAGGGTGTCGTTCGATTTCGCGACCGGGTCGAGTCCCGCCCAATCGACCGGCCGGCACAACCGCCAAAGTTCCGCGCAGGTCTTGCCAAACCAGACATTCGACCCGTGTTCCTCGATCAAGTCGGCGGTACGCCGCACAATTGCGGCGTTTAGAATCGGCTCTCCCGCCCGGTCGTAAAATGCCGGAATGGGCACGCCCCAGGTTCGCTGGCGCGAAATGCACCAGTCCGGACGCGACTCGACTGCCCCCGTGATGCGAGTTTTTCCCCAGTCAGGCACCCAATGCACCGAATCTGTAATCGCTTGCAGCGCGCTCTGGCGCAGCGAGGGTTGCCCCGACGGCGAATGATCGATGCGGATGAACCACTGATCCACCGCTCGGAACACGATCGGGGTTTTCGAACGCCAACAGTGAGGATAACTGTGCGGATAGTCTTCGCGATGGACCAACGCTTTGCTCTCGGTAAGCAGTGCGATGACCGCGTCGTTGGCCTCACTCCGGTTGTTTTTCTCGAGCACTGATTTTCCCAGCAGGGAAGCCGGAATCTGGGCCTCCGCCGGCATGTCACTCGTGTGCGTGAATCGGCCGTCGTCATCCACCGGACAAAAGACGGGCAGACCAACGCCGCGCCCGAGAATGTAGTCGTCGGTGCCATGTCCGGGAGCGATGTGGACAAAACCCGTGCCGGTCGAACTGTCCACAAATGCCGCCGGAATCAGTTTCCCCGTGCGATGGCAAAAAGGATGTTCGTATTCGACGGTGGACAATTCCTCGGCTCGCAGGGTGCGAATGATTTGGTAATTCTCCCAACCAAGCTTGGTTCGGACCTGACTGATGAGGTCGTTGGCCACCAGGAACGACTCCCCGTTGGCGAAGACGAGCGAATAAAGAAACGCTGGATTAAAGGCAACCGCCAGATTAGCGGGTAATGTCCACGGAGTCGTCGTCCAGATCAGCACCGATGTGTTCGGTTCCCCAACAAGGCGAAACTTCACGGTCACACTCTGGCTGATGTGGTCCCGGTACTCGACCTCGGCCTCGGCAAGGGCGGTCTTAAACGGAATACTCCAATAAACCGGCTTCTTCCCGCGGTAGACGAATCCTTTCTCAACAAGATCCGCAAAGAGGCGGAGTTCGTCCGCCTCGTAGTGTCGGTCCAGCGTCAAATAGGGCTGTTGCCAGTCGGCAAGAATGCCAAGTCGCTGAAATTGCACACGCTGAAGGTCGATGTACCGCCGGGCATACGCATCACAGGCAGTGCGAATCGCCGCAGCGTCAACGCCAGTCTGGCCGGCCTCACGAAGTTCCTGTGTCACCTTGGACTCGATCGGCAGACCGTGACAATCCCAACCCGGGATATAGGGGGTACGGAACCCGCGGACGGTCCTATTTCGAAGAATAATGTCCTTCAGAATCTTGTTTAAGGCCGTCCCGATATGAACGTCCCCATTGGCAAACGGCGGGCCGTCGTGGAGGATGAATGTGGGAGCCGCCGCACGGGCATTCTGAATGAGCTCGTAGAGCCCGGCCGCACGCCATTTTTCGAGTCGCCGCGGTTCCTGCTCCACGAGACCGGCCTGCATCGGAAATGCGGTCCGCGGAAGATTCAGCGTCGTCTTGTAGTCCATCGCCATGTCCTTCAAAGGTCGCTAAGGCTAGTCGGCGGCCTCAGGGTTGGAAAATTAGAAATCGTGAGAAAACGCCCGGCCGGGTGTGGGACAAAAATCTGAAAAGATTCAGTTTTCAGCCTTTTTTTTGATGAAATATGTCTATTTGCTAGACATACTTTCTCAACGAATGATTTATTTTTCTCCTAACGCACCGCACGCCTTCAACAAATGGCCTCACCAGGCCCTCTGCTTGAATATTCCAGTAATCCAATAAACCGGAGTTGGAACCACGGATGAACGCCGATAAACGCTGATTCCAGGCGCTCACTCAGAAGGTGAGAAGCAACGGCTTCCCCTTATTCGCGTCAATCCGTGTCAATCCGCGGTTCTCCCCTCCGGCACTTTGCGTTTCTCCTCGAAGGTTGTCCGGAGACGTTTTGACCAGGCCCTCTGCTTTGCTTCGCGGCTTCGCGTGCGAATCCTACCACGTGGCTCCGGTCGGGAAGAGCCCGATCAAGGTATCGACCCGTTTGCAGGAGTAACGGGTGTGATGCTGGAACTCGTGAAGATTTTTGTCATCCACCCCGCCCGGCCTTTGCCTCATGAGACAAAACCGACGGAATCCCCGTCAGACTGGTTCAGACGCCAAGTTGAACTTCGGGCACTGACTGAGAAATCGGATCGGATTCTGGTAAATCACCCGATCTACCGCCTCGGCCGTCCAGCCCCGTCGGCGCATTTCCAGGCCGGTACGCGGAATCGCCAATGGAACACTCTCGCCCCAGTCGCACGCTGAATTCATCCACAGCCTATCCCCGCCACAAATATCCAGAATGTCCACCGCCCGCGCTGGACTACATTTGCTCACCGGATAGAGCGTCATACCCCCCCAATGGCCACGATCCAAAACCAGTCGCACCGTGTGTTCCTCGACGTGATCAATGAGGACTCGCCCAGGCTGGATGCGCGAATCAGACCGGATCACGTCCAGGATCAAACGCGTGCCCTTTAATTTATCTTCAAGATGAGGCGTGTGCACCAGGATCAATTGCTGGTGCCGGGCGGCGAGATCAACGTGCATCTCGAGCACCTTCATCTCGTTTCGAGAATTCTTATTCAGTCCGATTTCGCCAATGCCAAGCACGTTGGGTCGCGGAAGAAAACTCGGAATAATGCCGATCACTTCCTCGGCAAGTTTGACGTCTTCCGATTCCTTCGGATTGATGCACAACCAGCTGAAATGGGGCAGACCATACCGGGCCGCTCGCTTCGGTTCGAAGTCGGTGAGCTGGCAGAAGTAATCGTGAAAACCGTGCATCGTGCTGCGGTCGAATCCCGCCCAGAAGGCTGGCTCACACACGGCCGCACAGCCGGCAGTCACCATGTCCTGATAGTCGTCGGTGGTCCGGCTAACCATGTGGCCGTGAGGTTCGATGTAACGCATGGAAGGAGATAGGGATGAAAGTGTTGCGGAATTTGGGAGGGCGCTTTCAGGGCATTGGTGCCTTCGATCCGCTCGCGCCCGGCCATGCCCCCACCGCCCCCTTGCCCAGCGCCTTCGCAACGGGTTCAACCGTCGGGTCGCTCAGCGTCAACAAGACCTTTTCCGCCCGGGAAGCCTCCGATCCGGCGAGTGCCTTCAGTGAGTTCTGCAGGGCAGCCAGACGGAAATCCGCTTCGCCGGTCCCGCGATCGACACGATCGAGGAATGCGGCGAGGTCGATCAACTTGCATCGGGCATCCATAAAGTAAAGGTCGAGCACTTGCTGACGGGTCATGCGAAGACTCTAGCTGGGTTGCAGCCCAGGACAACCGTTTGCTTTCTCGCCCATTGGCATGGGACACATCCCGAAGTTGTCGGTAGAGGTTGTCGCGCTGCGACAACCCCGCCCGCGTACAGCGGGCGGACAGGGCCGCAGCGCGGTTCGTGCCGCGCCTGAACGGCGCGGGGACGCCGCAGCGCGGCGTCCGCTACCTTCTCGAACAACATCGGGATTCACCATGCCAAGAAGGTGGAGTTTGTTGAGAATTGGAAAGACGGTAATACTACAATACCATTGACTGACCCCGTAGGAGATTTTCGATTCCTGCTTGGTCGACCAGCCCGATTCGGTCAGCCTTGCCGGATGAAAAAGTTGGGAATCGTCTACCTCGTCGGAGCCGGACCGGGAGATATCAGGCTATTGACTCTCCGTGGGGCCGAGCTGCTGGCGCGTGCCGACGTGGTGGTACACGATGCCCTCGCGAACCCGGAGCTGCTGGTTCTGGCGCCCGCAGCATCCGAGTTCATCGATGCGGGAAAGCGATCACGGGATCATACCATTCCGCAGGCGGAGTTGAATCGGCTTCTGATTGAAAAGGCCCAGGCGGGGAATGTCGTGGTGCGGCTGAAGGGAGGAGACCCGTATGTTTTTGGGCGAGGAGGAGAAGAGGCGGAGGAGCTCGCCGCGGCGGGCGTGCCCTTTGAGGTCGTCCCCGGCATTTCGTCGGTCGTAGCGGCTCCGAACTACGCGGGTATCCCGTTAACTCACCGGGATCACTGCGCAGTAGTCCAGGTAATCACCGGGCATGAGGATCCGTCGAAACCGGCGAGCCGAGTGGATTGGGCCGCCATCGCCCGGGTGCCCGGAACGAAGGTGATTCTAATGGGGGTTGAGCGGATACGAATTATTGCCCAGGAATTGATGACACATGGACTGCCCGCGACGACGCCGGTGGCGATGATTCGAAACGGGACAACAAAGGACCAGGAAACATTGATCGGCACGGTCGGGACGATTGCCGATCTAGCGGAGACGCGAAAATTCTCAGCGCCGGCCGTCACGATCATCGGAGATGTCGTTTCCCTACGGAAAAAACTAAATTGGTTCGAGGGACGCCCGCTGTCCGGTCAACGGATTGTGGTGACGCGGACGCGGGCGCAGGCAAGTCAGCTATCGGACGAGCTGCGCGAACGGGGCGCCGGGGTGTGGGAGATTCCAACCATTCAGATCGCGCCGCCGTTGGAGTACGTGGCGTTGGTCGAAGCGATCTCGGGAATCGGCTCGTATGACTGGCTCGTCTTCACGAGCCCGAATGGGGTCACGGCTTTCTTCGATTACTTCTTCAAAGCCTACGATGACATCCGGGCCCTCGGCGCATTGCGGATCGCGGCCATCGGACCGGCGACGGCAGCCAAACTAAAAGAGCTTCACCTGCGGGTGGACGTAACGCCGGACGAATACGTAGCCCGAAAAATTGCGGATGCCATCAACCAATACGAAACGGTCGAGAATCTGCGGTTCCTGCTGATGCGCGCGGAGGTGGCCAGTCCGGAGCTACCCAAGATGCTTGAGGAAAAGGGGGGCATTGTGGACGACGTGGCGTGTTACCGGACAATTCCCGAGACGGAGGATCGCGCGGGTGTGGCGGAACGATTCCGGAAAGCAGGGGCGGATTGGCTCACGTTTACAAGCGCCTCGACCGTCGAGAATTTTCACGCGCGATTTGATCTGCCGAAGGTGGCGGCAACATTTCCCGGCATGAAACTGGCCAGCATCGGGCCCGAGACCAGCCGAGCTCTGACGACCTTGGGATTAAGTGCGACGGTCGAGGCGAAACCGCACAATATTCACGGGTTGGTCGCCGCGATCGTTAAGTCGAGCCGAGCGAGCCGGGCCGACTGACACAGCACGGCTCAACCGACCAGCTCTCGCATCGGTTGATAGCCATTATCCACCAGAAACTGCGGCCGGCCGTTCAGGTCCGGAATCGTCACCTTGTTCACGTCGAAGCCAAGATTGTGATAGAGCGTGGCGAAGACCTCACCGAACTGAACGGGCCGCTCGCTTGCCTCGCCGCCAAGTCGGTCGGTCGCACCGATGATCTGACCGTGCTTCATGCCGCCACCCGCGAGCAGAGCGCAACTCACGCGCGGCCAGTGATCGCGGCCGCCGTCTTTGTTGATCGTGGGGGTTCGGCCGAACTCACCCCACACCACAACGCTCACGTCCTTCTCCATCCCACGGTCGTGCAGATCCTTAATCAGCGCGCTCAGGCCTTGGTCGAACAGGGGCAGATCCTGGCGGAGTGCGCCAAAATTGTCGCCGTGATGATCCCAGCGGCTGAACGCGAGCGTAACGCAACGCGCCCCGGCCTCGACGAGGCGGCGCGCAATGAGAAAGTGCTCCATTAACTTTGGCCCGCCGTCATCCCGGTTTTTCGGATCGCCCTTGCCGTAACGTTCCACAAGCTTCGGATCCTCCTTCTTGATATCGAGCGCATCAGCGAGTTTGCTGGACGTGAGGATGCCGAAGGCCTGCCGGTTAAAGGCGTCGAGACCGCCCATCGTGCCGCTCGAATCCACTTCCCGACGGAACGTGTCAAGGCTCGCGAGCAGGGCGCGGCGGTCCGCGAGGCGGTCGAGCGTGAGGCCTTTGAGCGTCATGTCCTCCGAACCGCTCCCCTTATTGGGTTGGAATGGCGCGTGGCCCACGCCCAGGAAGCCGGCCCGCCCATTCTCGGACCAAGGTTCGTGGCCCATCTTGGGTGCCATGCCGACGTACGGCGGGATGGATGGATCGACCGCGCCTTCCAGCTTGGAGAGTACCGAACCCAATGCCGGCCAGCCCCCCGATGGCATGTTCTTGTGGTCGCGGCCCGTGACGCACTGGACTGCATAGTGGTCGCCATTACAGCCGACGATGGATCGAATGATCGAGTACTTGTCCGCAAGCTGCGCCAGACGCGGCATGTGCTCGCAAATCTGAATGCCCGGGACATTGGTTCCGATCGGCTTGAACTCGCCCCGTACCTCGGCCGGAGCATCCATTTTCAAGTCAAACATGTCCTGATGGGAGGGCCCACCAGGCAGGAAGATCATGATGACCGCCTTATGCTGATTGCCGGCGGAGCGGACGCCCGCCGCCGCCTCGGCCTGAAGTAACTGCGGCAGTGCAAGGCCGCCGAGGCTAAGCCCGCCGATACGCAAGAAATTGCGGCGCGAAACGCCGTCACAGAAGCCGCAGTCGGCCGGTCTGGGTCCAAGGATTTTCAGCATAAGCGCTTAGTAGCTACGTTTTGGAGAGATTAACTGTTCATTTTTACACCCCGGACGGCCCGTCTGGCAAGCGCCTAGAATGGGAAAACCGCGGGCCCCTCACCCCACAAGCGGCAACTGGTTTTCGACGAATCGCACCAAGTCGGAATTTGAAGTTCTCGTTTTCGATTGGTTTCGGGGAACGTGTTCGTGATTTCATCCCGCGTCCAATGAGCGGTCGCTTCGAATTTGCGGGGATTGATTCTCGATCCATGAACCCGCAGCAAGACCCATTGGGTCGGTACGAAACACCGAGATACCCCGCTAATTCGATTCGACCGCGAATGCCAAACGCACGGGTGCTCACGGGCCCTCGCATCCACGGCGCCGAGGGTGGCCGCAAAGCCCGAGTGGCCGGGCACTTTTCCCCAATAATTGGCTCACCGCTTGCCTCGGTGATTCAATGGCTGATTGCTTCTCGGATGCTCGGAGTGATCATTGATTGACTCGACATCATTGAACAAATTTCTGTCAGCATTCCCGGGTATTTGAACCCACGAGATAGTCGACAAGCGCCTCGAATTCGTGCTGTTGCACTTTGCGCAGCCATGCGGCCTCGGGATCTTCCGCGGGCCTTCGGGAAACCCGCTCGCAGGCATCGACAAACGCGAAGGGATCCAGGGGTCCTGCGAGCGTCAGGTTCTTTAACCATCCGGCGGTTGTGGGATCTGGAGCGAACCCGTGGAGACGCTCGGGAAGATGTACGTAAACAGGATGCTCGGTTACTCGGCGGAACCAGTATTTGGCATTCCAATAGTCCGGTTCGCGCCGGTGCAGAATCGCATGAATGAGGGCGGCCTCGGGATCGACAAGCTCCTGCACGAGGTCGTGGGCCGGATCGTGCTGATCGTGGTACAGCAGCGCCGTGGCACGCAGATGCACGGCTGCCGGGATCGAAATACCGGTGGTTTGAATCCAGGCGTCCAGCCTTCGGTTCAACGCGGCGGAGGACGCGACACCGTTGCGTGGACCCTGTCCGAGCTCGGGAGGCTCAGGGGTGGCCACGATTTGCCAAAACGATTGGGCGCGCGATTTAGTCATGGGGCGGAAGTATCCTACCATGGGCGGACTCTCCCAATTCGTCAAACCTGTCGTGCGTGGTTTTGGATTGAATCCTTGGCGTCGCGGACTCATTCATGGGTGGCCCGTAGCAACGGGTTCTGAGTCTTGAAGTGAAACCAACTGATTTGCGGGGGATTCTCCGCTACATACCCCGTTTCCGCGAACGCATTTTTGTCCTGGCGGTGGACGGAGCCGTCCTGACGGACGAGTACATCTCCAACCTGCTGCTCGACGTGGCGGTGCTGCGATCGCTAAACATTCGCATTGTGCTGGTGCATGGTGCCGCGCAGCAAATCTCCCAGCTGGCGGCCGAACAGGGGATCACGGTGTCCAATTTGGATGGAACGGGAATCACCGACGCCGAGACATTGAAGGTAGCACTGACCGCCGCGAACCGCCTGACGCATGAGATTCTCGAAGGGCTTTCGGCCAACGATCTGCGCGCAGCCTGCACGAATGCCATTATTGCTCATCCAATGGGGATTCTGTCCGGTGTGGACCATCAGTTCACCGGCAAGGTCGAGCGCGTGGACACCGAACTGCTCCAGACCCTGCTCGCTCAAGGGATCCTTCCAGTCGTGCCGCCGCTGGGATTCGATGGGGATGGAAAGACCTATCGAGTGAACTCGGATGCGATTGCGGCGGCCCTGGCGGATCAATTGAAGGCGATCAAATTGATCTTTGTAACATCCCAGGACGGACTGGCGCGGCAGGGGCAGTTGCTGCGGCAGGTGCCGGTCGAGGAATTGAAGCAAGTGCTGGCCCAAGGGGCCGGCGAACTCGCGCCCGAACTGGTCTCCAAGGCCCGGGCGGCAGTCCAGGCCTGCGAAGCGGGTGTGCCCCGCGTCCACATCATCAACGGCCGGGTGGATGAATGCCTGTTAGCTGAGGTTTTTTCGAACGAAGGCATTGGGACGCTGGTGTACGCCAACCAATATCAACAGATCCGACAGGCAAAGAAGAAAGACATTCGCTCGCTGCTCATTTTGACCAAGAATTCCGTGATTAATTCCGAACTCGTGAAACGGACGCGGGCAACCATTGAAAAACAGCTGGGAGATTACTACCTGTTCGAAATCGACAAGAACCCCGTCGCCTGCGTCGCACTGCATGTCTATCCCGAATTGAACAAGGGCGAACTGGCGTTTTTGTTTGTCAGCCCGGCCCACGAAAACCAGGGCATCGGCCGAAAGTTGGTCCAGTTCGCAGAAACGAAAGCCCGCGAGCTGGGGCTGGCCGAGGTGGTGACGCTCTCGACCCAGGCCTTCACCTGGTTTCAGAGCAAGGCCGGATTTGTCGAAGGCACCGGGGACGACCTTCCGCCCGCGCGTCGGGAGAAATACGAGGCCAGCGGCCGGAATTCAAAAGTGCTGGTCAAGCGGTTGCGCTAATGCCGCCGACGATGCCCCCCGCGGATAGGGGCGTTTTTTGGAAATTCCGATTTTCCTTCACGGATGCCGCCTCTAGGTTCCCGCCCCGATGTCACGACTGCCCTTCGAACTGGCCCTCGCCCTGAGGTATCTCCGGCCAAAAGGCACCCCTGTTTCGATCATCACGTTGATCTGCATTCTCGGCGTGATGCTCGGCGTGGCGATCCTGATCATCGTGATCGCGGTGATGACGGGTTTCGGGCATCAATTGCGGGATCGCGTGTTGGGATTCAATGCGCATGTCAAAGTGCTCCAGGCGAGCGGACCCCTGCACGACTGGCGTGCCGTGATGCAGACCGTCGAGCGTCAACCGGGAATCAAGGGGGTCGCACCCTTTGTGCTCCTGCAAGTGCTCGCCGAAACCCAACCCGACGTCGGCAGTCCGGTCGCGCTGGCACCGTTTGTCCGCGGCATTGATGTCAAGGTGGAGGGCCGCGTGAGCACCCTGACAAACGCGGTGATCGCCGGCCGTTTTGATCTGCGGGGCGAGAGTGTCCTGATTGGCCGCGAGCTCGCTCGGACATTACACCTGAGCGTCGGAGATTCGCTCGCCATCTATTCCCTCAAGGATCTCAAAAAAATGCGGGATAGCCGCCAGCGGGGTGAAGACGAGCTGCGCGTCGCGGGACATTTCACGGTGAACGGAATTTTTGACGTCGGCTACTACGAGTACAATTCATCGGTTCTCATCATGTCCCTGCCGAATGCTCAGGACCTGTACGGGCTTGAAGATCAGGCGCACGGGCTGACCGTGATGCTCGACGATGCGGATCCGGTGAACACGCGCCACGTTGCGGATCAGCTTGTGGCCCATCTCGGACCGGATTTCGAGGTCATCACCTGGATGCAGGAATTCGGCGTGATCCTGGGAGCGGTCCAGGCTGAGAAGAGTATGATGTACTACCTGCTCTTCTTCATCACCATCGTGGCCGCATTTTGTATCATCTGTGCGCAGCTCGCCTTTGTGATGCAGAAAACCCGGGAGATTGGCGTGTTGAAATCCCTCGGAGCAACCCGATCGCAGGTGGTGGCATTATTTCTAGCGCAGAGTTCCGTGGTCGGATTCACCGGGGTGCTGGCGGGCATTGGCACCGGATTGCTGGCGGTTCACTATCGCAACGATTTCCTATTTGCCATGCGCCGATGGACGGGCCAGGAACTGTTTCCAGCCGAGATCTATAATTTCAGCGAGCTTCCCGCACGTGTCGTGCCGGGTGATCTCATACTGATCTGCGGGGTAGCCCTGCTCATGTGCCTGCTGGCCGGTGTGGTTCCGGCGTGGATCGCGGCATCCATGCGCCCGGTGGAAGCGTTGCGAAATGAATAGAACTCAGCGCCTCGATCCCGGGGCGCCTGGTGACTTGACTCAAGAGACTTTCCCGATGAATTGCGCCGAAGAGGTATTGCGAGTGACCGGTGTCGAAAAAAGATACCGTGTGGGTGACCGTTCCCTGGATGTCCTGCGGGGAGTGAGTTTGTCGGCCAACCGGGGCGAATATTTGGCGCTGCGCGGCTCCTCGGGCGCCGGGAAAAGCACGCTGCTCCACCTGTGCGGTGGCCTCGACACCGTCGACGCAGGAACAATCGTCGTCGCGGGAGAGACCCTCTCCTCGATGGATGGCGGAGCCCTCGCGCGATTTCGAAACCGCCGGATCGGTTTTGTATTCCAGGCCTACCAGTTACTGCCCGAACTGACGGCCTGGGAAAATGTGGCTCTGCCAGCCCGCATCGCCCGCATTGCCGTACCCATTGCCGCGAAAAAGGCGCGCGCGCTATTGGACCGCGTCGGTCTCGCCCAGCGATTAGAGCACCGCCCGAATCAGCTCTCCGGCGGAGAACAGCAGCGGGTCGCCATCGCCCGCGCATGGGTCAACGACCCCGAGGTACTCCTCGCGGATGAACCGACCGGCAACCTCGATTCGCGAACGGGCAGTGAAATCCTGCGACTGCTGCTGGAGCTGCGGGCCGAACACGGCACGACGCTCGTTATCGCAACCCACGACTCGCGAATTGCGGATCAGGCCGGCCGAACCATTGAGCTGGTCGACGGCCGAATAGCGACTGAACAACTGTAAGATAGAAATGTTCTCGCCTCCGTAGCAGAGAAAACCCCCGCAGGTTAGCAACCCAATGCCGCTCGTGTCGTGTCCCTCAAATGGATGAACTTAATCGCTTCGCTCTTTGCCACTCCTGCGCTGAGATTGGTCCGGTATTCTACCAAAGGAACGATCGCTGTTCGGCCAGCACCAACGATCCGTCGACAAGCCGTGCCCGCCACGCAATGACCTTACCCGCCTTCTGATAGGCGTCGCCATCGAGTTGCACGCGAGTCCATCCGCCGTGCCGCCGAATCTTTGAGATGTCGGATTCAAGCACGATGGAATTTGTCAACGCCAGCCCGGCGCAGCGCAATTCCATCTGCAGTCGGCCATTGGTCGAGTTCAAACCCCCATGTCGCCATTGGATGTCATATCGGATCCCGGACACACGCCCCGGACGCTTCCTAAGCTCCGCCTGGTAGGCGTCCCGTTCGTAGAGGCTGGGCGAGAGGGAATGCCGCCCCTCCATATCCAGCAGATGCGGCAAAACTTTGATGATTCGATCCGGCGACGTCGCCGCAGTCCCAACCAAAGCGAGAAGCAGGAAAACGATCGTCCGAAAGCGTTTCATCCGTCTTTCAAAAGAGCCGGCTCGGCACCGGCAGAGAAGCCGGGGGCGGACGAAAGGAGGGGCTGGGAATGGAAGGAGCCGGAGCGCTAAACGGAACAAACGAGCTCGCTGCCGCTCCCGAAGCGGGAACAAAATCCTGCAAACTGGAACGTCCCGATGGCGGCGGAGCCAAGGAAGCAGCGGAAGGAAACTCGAATGCTCGCCCGCGCCCCGACGCCGGCAGCAAGGCCGAATTTCCGGCGCCACTCGCGGTTGATGAACTTCCACTCAGCAAGCTCCGAAACTGTGCAGCCCGGTCACCCGCAGGCTGACCAAAGTTTCCCAATCCGGATCCGGCCGGCTTACCGCTGGCATCGGTACCCGACATGAGGCGCTGAAATTGCTGCGCCCGAGCCGAATCGTTGGCCTTGTCCACGATCGGCTTCTGGGAATCTAAATCCGTAAACGAACCGAAGGACCGCAGCCCCGTCGTCTTTCGCACCTCGGGGACGAACGGATCGTCCACTTCAAGCTTGTCCCCCCCAAACCCACTCGCCGCCGATTCCCGCGCCTTCTCGCGCTCATCCCGGAGTTGCTGGTCCGGACGGTAGAGTCGCCGAGGCCCATTCTCTTCGGCGGTCAATCCGTCCGTGCGGGTGTCTGAATTCTCGCGACGACGGTCGGTGGCATCCAGGAATCGCTTGCGATCCCGCTTCTCACGCTTGGTCCCCGTCCCCGATTCGCCGGTTCCGTCGTCCGCGGCATTGTCGCCCTCAATGGCCCGTTGAAAAAGCGTCTTGCGCTCACTTCCGAAGGGTTCGTTCTCCGCCTCGTCCTCCCGATCTTTTTCCGACGTATCGGACTCGAAGCCCCGAGTGTCCGACTCCTTCCGAAAACTCCAGTTCTTTTCGCGATCCATCGCGTCCAATAGTTTCCGCTGGCTGCGCGGGTCGAGCGTCGGACTTTGGCTGGAAGGACTCACCGAGGGAGCTTCCATCGCTCCCCCGGTCGAACTGCGGCGATCCAAGAACTCGAAGGGTGCATCCCCCCGGCGACGCTTCGTTCCAGTCTCGGGCAAGTCCGGAAGATAAGCCGACTTGTCGGGATTCGAGAGCTCCAGCTTGTCGCCACCTTGGAGATCTCCGGGGAGAAACCCTGACAGGAGAAACAAGGCGAAGCCGCAGGATGTTCGAGACGCCCAGGCGGATCGCACTGCAAGAAATCGGGGATGGGAGCTCATGGTAGTAGGATAAACCGCGTGATCAAACTACTCTCTACCCGAATTCTGCCCTGCCGTCAAAAGTCAAAATTGCGCTGGAATAAATCCCGCTGGACAAATTGCCAACCAGCCCGCAGCGCCTCTCGAATTGCTATCCGTTTTCAAACTTCGAGCGGATCGCCCGGGCAATGTTCAAGAAGGCTTCGGCGGGCGCCGAATCCGCGGCCGAGACCACAATGGGAACCCCGCGGTCACCCCCTTCCCGGATGGCTGTAAATAACGGAACCTCGCCTAGGAACGGAATGCCCTTCCGAGTGGCTTCCATTCGGCCACCCCCATGTCCAAAAATCTCATGGCGAGAGCCGTCCGGGGCGACGAAGTAACTCATATTCTCGACCAATCCGATAAGCGGAACATTCACTTTCTCGAACATTGCGATCCCCTTGCGGACCACTCCGAGCGATGCCTCTTGCGGGGTGGTGACGATAACGCCGCCGTCAATCGGAACCGTCTGACAGAGTGATAGTTGAGCGTCGCCCGTGCCCGGCGGCAGATCAACCACAAGATAATCCAGCGTTCCCCAGTCCACTTGATGAATGAACTGATGGATGGTCTTCTGGATCATCGGCCCACGCCAAATCACGGGTTGTTCGTCGTTCAAGAGGAACCCCATGCTCATGAGCTTCACTCCATGGGCCACCGGCGGAATCAGCTTGTCCGCCTCATTCAGCATCGGCTTCTGATGAAACCCCATCATCAAGGGGATGCTCGGACCATAGATGTCGCAATCGAGTAATCCAACCGTCGCTCCCAGTTGTTGTAGTCCACAGGCCAGATTTGCAGAACACGTGGATTTGCCAACACCCCCCTTCCCCGAAGCCACGGCGATAACCCGGTGAATCCCCGGAATCCTGTTCCGCTGCGCAATTCCCCCCGGCGGGGTCGCCGCGCCCGCCGCGCTCGGAACCTGTACCTGGATGTGGGCGTCCGTGAGGCCGGGTACCTGCTCCCGCAGCGCCAAACGCGCCGCATCCGCGATTTGATCGCCGATGCCGGGCTGATTGCCTGTCAGTTCGATCAATACACCGACCGCCGAGCCATCGATCTGAATCCCTTTGATGAGACCAAAGGAGACAATGTCTCGGCTATAGCCGGGATACTTGACGGTGCGGAGAACGGCGAGGACATCGTCCTGGGTCAAAGTTTTCACGAGGGCGGAAATTGCGACAACCATCGGCCCGGGTCAATCATGCGGCCCAATCTTCCGGGTTTGGACAAAATCAGTTCAGTGAGCAGATTTGCCGGAAACCGCCGCGGCGTGATCGGAAAACGACTTCCCGCGGCCCGTCGGTGCAATCACGGAATCAATGACCCCGCGCTCGAACTCATCCCACATGGGGGACATCCCGCGAAGTTTCGTCACGATCCGCGCAAACGATTCAATAACATAATCGACATCCGCGTCGGTGTTATCCTTGCCGAGGGTCATGATGATATTGCCCTGGGCAAGGGCATGATCCAGACCGATGGCGGCAAGGACGTGTGAAATTTTGAGGGACTTGCTGACGCAACTGGAACCGCTCGCCACGGCAATGCCGTTGAGGTCACACAGCAGCAACTGACCTTCGCCCTCGATGAATTCCGTGGAGAGATTGAGATTCAGCGGCGAGCGATTTGGGCCCGGAGCAGGCCCATTGAACTTCAAATACGGGATCGCCCCCTTGAGCCCGTCCCAAAGACGCCTTTGCAGACGCGCGCAATGAGCGATGCGGTCCACCATCTCCCGCTGGGCAATCTCCGCAGCAACTCCCCCCCCGACAATAGCGGGGACGTTTTCCGTGCCAGCCCGTCGCCCCCCTTCCTGCACACCCCCGTGGAGAATGCTGACGATGCGCGCTTTCTTGTTCCGGTAGAGCACGCCGACCCCCTTGGGTCCATAAAACCGATGCGGCGAAAAAGAAACCAGGGCCGCGCCAAAGTCCTTGACGTTGACCGGAAGCCAGCCGGCGCTCGCTTCGCAATCGACGTAGAGCGGAACCCCTTTCTCGGTGCAGATCCGTCCAATGTCCGCGATCGGTTGGATCGTGCCGATGTCATGGTTGACGTGATGAACCGCCACCAGAACCGTTTGACCGGTAATTGCCATCGCGACATCCGCCACGCGGATCAATCCTTCCGGATCCACCGGCACTTTTGTGCAGGTCCAACCCTGCTTCTCCAGAAACTCGACCGAATTCAAGACACTCGGATGTTCGGTGGCGGAAAGGACGATATGTTTGCCGCGCCGTTCGTTGGCGTACGCCACGCCCTTAATCGCCAGATTCGAAGATTCCGTCCCGTCGCTGGTAAAAAAAATCTCCTCCTCACTCTCCGCTCCGATCAGGGCGGCCATCTGCTGCCGGGCAGTCTTCATCGCCTCGCGCACCCGCAGGCCATGCTGGTGCAAGGAAGACGGATTGCCAAACGCCTCCGTGAAATACGGACGCATTGCCTCGAAGACCTCGGGCAGAACGGGGGTGCTGGATTGATGATCGAGGAAAACGGAGCGCATCAGAGTGATGATCGAATCAGAATGCATCCCAGGAACGGCATCGCCCTGCCCCAGTTAGGTGGCGTGGGCAACCTGCGCGATCGGAGCGGATTTAGTAGCCTGGGCGGCCTTTTCTGGATGCCTCTTGACGTAATCTTCGAGGGCCGCCTTGAGGGCTTCTTCGGCCAAAACCGAGCAATGAATCTTTACCGGAGGCAGCCCGCCCAAGGCGTCAACGACCTCCTGGTTCGAAAAACTCATTGCTTCGTCAATGCTGCGGCCCTTGATCAACTCCGTGGCCATGCTGGAACTGGCGATGGCCGAGCCGCACCCAAAGGTCTTGAACCGAGCGTCTTCGATCCTCCCATCCTTGATCTTCAGGCTGATCTTCATGATGTCACCGCAGGCGGCCGCGCCCACTTCACCCACACCATCCGCGTCCCGGATGTCGCCCATGTTACGGGGGTTCATGAAGTGGTCCATCACAGTCGAATTATAGAGGGTATAGGTATCGCTCATAAGTTAATCAGGTTGGAAAAGGTTTCGTTGATCGGGTCTGTCTGTCTTGAACTAGCAGTAAATACGAGGCGGAGTTAATACGAGGCGGAGCTGCGAAAATGAAAAGTCAACTGGCGGCGGGTTCCAAAGCGATGCGACTCCCTGCCCCTGCCCGAAGTCGGGCACTCTTGACCAATCCCCCCGGCAGATGCCGCCCGGCAAGCGCTGCCACCGTGGTACTGGCGAAGACCTGCTTCACCCGGTCCTGCGCCTCGGCAAACAAGCCGCACAACGCGCATCCCGTGACGTGTTCACAGTCCGGTTCATCCTCCAGGCATCGCTGAAAAGAGATCCGCCCCTCAATCGACTCGATAACCTCCAGCACCGTGATCTCCGTTGCCGCCCGATTGAGGCAGAACCCGCCTCCCGAGCCCCGCGCCGATCGCACCAGACCGGTCCGAGCTAAATTTTGGAAAATCTTTCCGAGAAAACTTACCGGGACATCCTCCTCCCGGCTGATGACGTCCAGCATTACCACCTCGCCCAACGGGCGACGCGCCAGAGCCAGTAGCCCCAACATTCCATATTCTCCAGCGCGCGTGATTTGCATTGTTTCAAACCAGACCATTTCAGTCTGCTTCGGAGACGTTACCCGGCAACTCCGCGATGTCAAATGGGATTGTTTTGCCGCCCTCCCAAGCCGATGGATCTATTCTGGCGGCACCGCGCACAGCGGGTAGCCCATCGCTGCTGCCGCCGCACGCATTCCCAGATCATCGGTCACCAACGGCCAATCCTGCAATTGATCCGCCGTTGCCAGGTGGATGGCATCCAATGATCGCAGGGGAACCTGAGAGTGAACTCGTTCGATGATCCAATTCGCCCTTCTCAGAATTGCATCGGAAATCGAAGTCAGCTCAAGGGTATCATCCAGGCAATGCAGATCAAATCGGCGCCACGCTTCGTCTTTAATGCGCCGTGAAATTGAGTGGCTCCGAGCTTTTGCCGTCAACGCGGACCACACTTCCGTGTAAGCCAGCATCGAGGATGAAATTGCCTTCCGATCCAAAAGTCTTCCCCAGTAATCACTATCCGGCTCGCGCACGAACAATTTCACCAAAACTGAAGAGTCGACATACATGAGTCGGGAAGGACGAACAGGCGACACACGGATCTCTCTTGCAGTCAGTCACGTCCGTCGCGCTCAGCTCGGAGGATGTCCGTCGCGCTCTCCCCGCTGGAAAGGGGTTGTCCCCGAAGCCAGTTCCAGTCCGTACGGAACACGTGTGCCCGGGTTCGAGGCGCCATCAAACGCGCCTTGGGCTGACCATCACTGGTGATGATCACTTCCATCCCCGCAGCCGCCTGATCGAGCAAACTCGAAAGTTGATCTTTGGCGGCTCGCACATTGATGAACCGCCGTTGTCCTGGAATCGTGCCAACCGTCGGTGCTTCTCGAAGGATTCCAGCGGGGCCGTTCTCGGCAGATTCGGCACCGGCTCCCCGCTGGCGAGCAGTCCCTTGTTTGCGTTTCATACGTTTCTTGTAGCCTCACGTAGCTACACGAGTCAAGGTCCGTGATGATCCGTTCCGCCCTGGCAGTCGTTAAAGCCGACTGCAGAAAGTGCGGCGGGTGGCGTTCCTCGGGAAATGCAGATGGAATCCTCTCACTCACTCACTCACTCTTCACGCACGCGATAAAACTGGACAGGAGCTGCAAAAGCCTGTGTGTCCCGCACGATCGAGCCTCCGGCCACTGCCTGATTTGTTGAGAGGCTCTGCCAGATCCTCAGTTCGCTCGAAACCTCCAGCACGCAAGTCTGGCCGACATGGCCATGCACCCGCACCAACCGGGCACCGTCCTGATATCCTTCCAACCGGACCAAGGGAAGCGTGTCGTTCGACAACAGGAAATTCGCGCTCACATAATCGCCGACGCGTTGGCCGGTGGCCTTGCCCTGCACGTTGTCGAACATAAAATGAAATCCACCGTAGATACGGCTCATGCCCACCTCGTCCACACAGGCCAACAGACTGTCGAACTTACGGAACACTCCCGGCAGCGAATCGGACGAGGTCGTAAATGAAATTGCGTCGGTTCCATAGAAATGCGTGAGAACCTGCGCGCTGGCTTTGCTAAAGGTGCTGTGGCCGCTGGTGTAGGCCGGAAACGGTGGGGACGGTAGGCCTTGCTCCCAATTCGGGTCCGCCTCGGTGAGCGGATTGTTGTCAGCGGCGGCCTGTTGGATCGCGGTCACCGGCCGCCAGAAATTATAAAAATACTTAATCTCCCAGCAGACAATCGCACCGTCGGCCTGCGCCAGGCTGATCCGTGCGAAGAGCCGCGCGTTCTCCGCGAGTGTATTGTTCCGATCCCGGGAAATGGTGGCGGCGATTATGTGCCAATGGCCCGGAGGCATGGATGTATAACTGAAATCCGACCAAAAAACGGCGATTTGGCCTTGTTCCGCGGTACGAACCACGCTGATCTTGCCGCCGATGGCTTTAACCTGGTTCAAGGCCTCGGCGTATTCCACGCTGTCAAGAGCGGGGGGGGGCGGCGGAAGAAACGATGCGAGGTCCGGCAGGCAAAACGGAGTGACATAACGCCACTGGGGCGTCAGCGGTGGACGAAAGAAGGGCGGCGTACGGCGCCACTGGCCGGGCGCGTCGCTCGGTATATAAGGCACGTCGGTCTGAGAACCATCCGCCTCCCGACTTTCGAGCGTACGCTCTGCAACCTGCATTCCGAGGGTCACGCCGTTGGTCACGGACTCGCTGGGCCCCGTGGCCGCAATGAAGCCCGAAAATAGATCGTCCGCGGGCGCACGGAACGAAGGATAAAGTGTCGTCATCACCACGTGGGCGGCCCCGACTGCAGCTGCCTCGGGCGAAGTTCCCGGTGGCGAGCTGAGTTGCCACCGATACGGCTGGTGCGTCTGCAGGACCGAATTAACCGCGTCATACATGGCGGTGTGGAGGATTGCGAGGTTCCGTGAGCTCAGGGTTGGGCCGCTGTTATCAACGCGGATGGCGTCGATCATCAGGGCATTCCAGTCAAGAATCGCATCGGCATCCAACCTCGCTGCGACGAGATGCATCATCGCTGCCACGACTGCCACCAACCCAAAACACCCGCCGTTGTAGGACGTCTTCACAATTGCCTTACGATGCCGGCGTTTCTCGAGTGCCGATTGAATTCAGTGACGCACCGGTCGGTGCAGGGTGAACGTCCCCACGTCATACTTGGAATCATAGGTGGAGTAGAAATTCGTCGCGGAAGCCCATCCGTTGTACTGGTAGACGCCGCCCGCCATCTTCCCGAGATCCGATTCGCCGTGGAATCGAAAGCGATCCGCCTCGTGTTGACCCGCCAACTCCACCGTGTAGGCGAACGAAAAGATCCGCTTATATCGCGCGTGGAAATGAGCCTGGTACCTTCCATTCCCTGCCTCCTTCAGCACCGCCCGCATGGTATCTCTGTGGGTGTTGTTCGTGTTTTGCCATGTGCCGATCCACCGACCACCGATTCCTTCGGTTGGCACCGGTTCGCGACCAGCGGCCCGCCACTCGCGGTTAAAAGACGAGCAGCCAGTGAGAATCAACGCGACCGCCGCCAGAGTACTCCAGGTAAGCTTCATGAGGACCGAGTGTATGGAATTGTGGAAGACATTGCAAAATCAATGGCAACCGGGGCATTGCCCCCTAATCGTTAACCTAACATTTCCTGAAAAGGCATGCCAAGGCGGAGATTTGATTTACGCGCTAGCGGCAGGTGGATTAAAGCTTTGCCGATCCGATTCCCGTGCTTGATGAGGTGGCCCAATGGAAGCTGCCGGAGCGAGCGTCGCGCGAACTGCGTCTCGAGCTTCGATAAAGGTTCGCCAACGGCTGTCTTCCTCATCGGGCGTCTCCCCAGGGGGACAAAAGGCGCGCCTCCAAAAGAGTTCTTTCAATCAGCAGCGAGGTCAAGATTTTGGCCTGCATCCATGCCTTTGCCGAAGCGTCATGACTCTTGGGCACGTGTCACAGGCCAAGCAAACTCTTGAGCCTCTTGAAGCATAGCTCCATCTGCCAGCGACACCGGTAAAGATCTAACACTCCGACGGTCGAAATCGCAGTCGAAGGGGCAGACGCTAGCACCATATTTGCAGCAATGATTCATCCGGATGACGTCAGGTCCTATCAGCAAAAGGTGGAACTCGTTAGTGCAACCTCCTCCACCGTCCTGGTCAGCGGCGAGACCGGCACGGGCAAGGAACTGGTCGCCCGCGCCATCCACCAGCACAGCGACCGTCGGAAACAGTTGTTTGTCGCCGTCAATTGCGCCGCCCTGCCACCGACCCTCGTGGAAAGCGAATTGTTCGGCCATGAAAAAGGCGCCTTCACCGGGGCCATCGCGCGCCGGGTGGGCCGCTTCGAGCAAGCCGATGGCGGCACGCTCTTTCTGGATGAAGTGGGCGAGCTGCCGCTCGAAACCCAGGCGAAAATGTTGCGCGTGCTCCAGTCGGGTGAATTTGAGCGCGTCGGTGGCAGCCGGCCACTGCGGACCAACGTGCGCCATATCGCTGCCAGTAACCGCGACTTGGAACAGGCCGTGCAGGAAGGCCGCTTTCGTAGTGACCTTTACCAACGCCTGTCCGTTTTTCCCATTCACGTCCCACCGCTCCGCGAACGCCGGGTTCGCAGCTGCAGCGCATGGTAGACGGCAAATTCTGTGTCCTCACTTCTTCTCTCGCCTCATTACCGCGAAACCCCACTGCTCGGTGGATGAGGCTGCTGAAACAAACTCCCATCCCTCAGTAACCGATGCGTTGATAGCCTGACCCAGCTCGTTGCCGAGCACTTGGCCTGGCACGGTCCGATACTCCCACGTTGTGCGGGTGGCGGTCGTGGTCGCAGCCACCGAAAACATGACGACTGCGCCGAGCGCTGCGCCAAGCAGCAGGCTCTTGGTGTCGAATCTCGTTTGCTGTGTATTCATAAGCGAGAAGGAATTGAGGTACTGCTGGACCAACGCAACATTTAATTTGGGAGCCGTGTCGTCGAGGGGGTAAGACAGGAATCTTCACTCGCTTTAAAATCGGCCACACAAGGCCTGCGAGTTGTATCAATGATCAATTCAAACGGTTCGAAAACTTTTTTGAACTCTCCACGACCGGAACCACGCAGTAGGACTCGCACGCGAAGCCGCGAAGCCGCGAAGCAAAGCAAATCAGCCGCGGGAAACAACGCTGGGATCGAGAGCGAAGCGCGACGCCGCTTTGGGTGGGTATTCACCCCGGGTGGCGAATCTAAAGCGCCGTCGTCGCTAAGAGCTCTGCCGGCGCACTCCAAATTGCGTGCGCGCCCTTATGGAGTGCGGTGGCAAGCGAAGCGCGACGCCGCTACCAATGAACACTTTCGTAAGTCGTTGTGGTACAAACTTTGTGTGAGGCCTCCCGCAACCAGCCCCAGGGCTTTTGACCTCGTGGAATCTTAGTGACCCTCACCCGGCCTACAGCCACCCTCCCAGGAACCGAGTGGGCCGACCGGCAGGTCGGCCCTACCCGTTTGGTTTCCTATCCCGCCCGCCGTTCTTGGATCGATGCCAGTATGTCGGCCACGACCTCCGCCCGCGGGCGGACACCCACGTTGCCCTTTCCATGCAGGCGGACGGCGACGTTGCCGGCGTCCTTTTCGCGGCCGCCCAATACCAGCATGGTGTGAACGCGTGCCTCCTCCGCGCGAAGGATCTTGCCGTTTATCTTGTCGGTTCCAAAATCCCCTTCGGCACGCACCATCCGGCCGCGGAGTTCTTCGACGAGTGACCGGGCGTAGGTCACCAGCGATTCGTCATCGCCGACCGTCAGGACACGCACCTGTTCGGGCGCGAGCCAGAGAGGGAAATTACCCGCATAATGTTCAATCAGGAAGGCGATAAACCGCTCGTGGGTCCCCAGTGGCGCTCGGTGAATACAGAGGGGCGTTTTGTCCGTGTTATCGCGGTCACGATACGTGAGGCCAAAACGGCCTGGCACGGCAAAATCCACCTGATTCGTCGCGATCGTGAATTCCCGCCCAATGATGCTCCACACTTGAACATCAATCTTAGGCCCGTAGAACGCGGCCTCATTGGGGACTTCAACAAAGTCGATTCCAGAATCAATAAGCACCTGTCGGACCATGTCTTCCGTCTTCTTCCAGAGGTCGGGGTCATTCACGAATTTTTGCCCCAACCGGGCGGGATCATGCGTGCTGAAGCGCATCTGATACTTACCGAGGCCGAAAATCTTGAAGTACTTCAGGTACATCTCGTTCACGGCGCGAAACTCCGAGGCAAATTGCTCCGCCGTGCAGTAGATGTGGGCGTCATTCATTTGCATCGCCCGGACGCGCATCAGGCCAAAGAGCTCGCCGGACTGTTCATATCGATAGCATGTTCCGTATTCGGCGAGGCGTAACGGGAGGTCACGATAGCTCCGTGGTTCCGCCGCATAGATGCGGTGATGATGCGGACAGTTCATCGCCTTAAGGTAATAGCGACTGGTCGTGGTATCGCTCTGCGATTCTTTGAACTCGATCGGAGGAAACATGGATTCTGCATAGAGAGGCAGATGTTCCGAGGTGCGGTACATTTTTTCCTTCGCCAGATGCGGTGTGCGGACGCGAACGTAGCCAGCGGTGAATTCCGTTTCCTTGGCGAGTTTTTCGAGTTCCTCAACCAGCACCGTTCCCTTGGGTAACCACAAGGGCAGGCCCGGACCCACATACTCGGAATCAAACGCAAAAAGTCCCATCTCCTGTCCAATCTTTCGATGATCCCGACGTTTGGCCTCCTCCTGAAGATTGATCCAAGCTTCCAGCTCTTCCTTATTCTTGAAGGCGGTTCCGTAAATGCGCTGCAGTTGGGGATTCTTTTCATTCCCGCGGTAGTAGGCACTGGCGACCTTGAGCAACTTGAACGCTTTGACGTTGCCCGTACGCATGACGTGAGGTCCGGCACACAGGTCCACAAAATCGCCATTGGTGTAGAAGGAGATCGGCTCGTTCTCCGGGATATCCGCCAAACGCTCCACCTTGAACCGTTGCCCCCGATCCGCGAAGTACGCCGAGGCCTCGGCGCGCGTCTTGATCGATTTTTCGAAGGTTTGGTTTTCCTTTACCACCTTACGCATCTCCTCTTCGATTCGCCCAAAGTCCTCCGGAGCAAACCGATGGGTCAGATCAAAGTCGTAATAAAAGCCCTCGTCGGTGGGCGGACCAATATCGAGCAAGGCATCCGGCCAGAGGCGGAGGACGGCGGTGGCGAGAATGTGAGCGCAACTGTGCCGGACGCGTTGCAGTTCTGACATTCGTTCCCGGTCATCGAGCGATTTTCGCATAGTCTCGTGTTTTGCAGCTTCCATGGCGGTCGAATGTCCGAAAAAAAAGACAGGAACGCGAGCATTTGGGCAGCCGATCTCACCAGGGGAATTATTGCCCGTGAGTAACTCACCATTGACGGCAAGTAATTCCGACGCGGATGCTCCGCGCCTTCGATTATGGCGAAAATCGTCCGCGCACTCCTTTCTGTTTCCGACAAAACCGGCCTCGTCCCGTTTGCCCGCGTCCTGGCGGCGGCAGGCGTCGAGCTCCTTTCCACCGGTGGCACCGCCCGCGCCCTGCGGGAGGCAGGCCTCGTCGTCAAGGACGTCACCGAGCACACCGGATTTCCGGAAATGCTCGATGGCCGTGTGAAAACACTCCATCCAAAGGTGCATGGCGGGTTACTCTACCTGCGCGGAAATCCGGAACACGAATCGACGGTCGCACAGCACGGCATCTCGCCCATCGATCTGGTGGTGGTAAATCTGTACCCCTTCGAACAGACGGTGGCGAAGCCTGACGTTTCGCTGCACGACGCCATCGAAAACATCGACATCGGAGGTCCTTCCATGCTGCGGAGCGCCGCTAAGAACCACGAGAGCGTCACCGTGGTGGTAGACCCCGCCGATTACGCGGCCGTCGCTGACCAAGTGCAGGCAACGGGAAACACGACACTGGAGCTGCGCCGACGTCTCGCGGCAGCAGTCTTTGCGCGAACGGCAGCGTACGATGCGGCGATTGCCGCTCATTTGGAAACGGCCTTCCGTCCCGCCGCAGCCATTGCGGAACCACCCGCCGTGCTCAGAATTCAAGCCCCGTTGATTCAGCCACTGCGCTACGGAGAAAATCCTCATCAAAAAGCCGCGCTGTACGGCCGATTCCCCGAGTACTACGAGCAACTGCATGGCAAAGAACTCTCGTACAATAATATCCTCGACTTAACCGCGGCGGTGGCGTTGTTGAGCGAATTTGAAGGCGAGCCTCCCACTCTAGCGATCCTCAAGCACACCAACCCCTGTGGCGTCGGGCAGGCGGTGGATCTTCGCGGGGCCTGGGACCACGCGTTCGCAACCGATCGGCTGGCTCCGTTCGGCGGCATTATCGCCGTCAATCGACCCATGGACCTGCTCTGCGCCCAAGCGATCGCCGAAATCTTCAGCGAGGTGATCGTGGCTCCCGATTTTTTGCCGGACGCCCTCGCCCTGTTACAGCAAAAGAAGAATCTGCGCCTCCTCAAGGTGCGTGCCAATCCAACGGCGGCCTCCCCGAGCGACATCCGGAGCGTCGGCGCGGGATCCTATCTTTGGCAGGAGCGAGACTTGCGCACGACGGCGGCCGCGGATTTGAAAGTCGTGACCGACCGACAACCCACAGCCGCGGAAATGGCCGCTTTGCTTTTTGGATGGAAAGTGGTGAAGCACGTCAAGTCCAACGCAATTGTCTATGCGGCCAGCGTGCAAGGGGCGGCAAGAACCGTCGGAATCGGAGCGGGACAGATGAGTCGGGTGGATTCAAGCCGAATTGCGGTCTGGAAGGCGGGCGAAGCGCAGGTACCCCTTCTCGGGAGCGTGGTTTGCAGCGACGCATTTTTCCCCTTTCCAGACGGATTGCTCGCCGCGGCCGACGCGGGAGCGACGGCGGCGATTCAACCGGGTGGATCGGTCCGGGACCCAGATGTGATCCGAGCGGCTAACGAGCGCGGAATGGCGATGGTATTCACGGGAAATCGTCACTTCCGCCACTGAAAAACCTCCACCCCGGAGGAAACGAAAGAATAAATGGTCGGGACGGTGAGATTTGAACTCACGACCTTCTGAACCCCATTCAGACGCGCTACCAAGCTACGCTACGTCCCGACCAGGTCACCCGTAAGGGCTGACGGATACTAGTTAGGAGTCGTCGGGGTTCAATCAATTCTTTTTCCAGACTCACTTTCATCAGGGCTGCATCAAGCTCATGAATTGGAGGCCACTGAGCTGCGGCTGGGAGCGCTGGCATCCTGCCGGCGCGTGGAATCGGAACCCGCCGGCAGGATGCCGGCGTTCCCAGGCAGGCTTGATGCAGCCCTGCACTTTCATCGACAAATTCGCTCTTTCCTTGCACTGAAACGACGCCCGTTGTTCAGATCAGGCGATGAGGACCGGTCTTTGGAAGTTCTTAGGCTATTGGCTGCCTGTGCTGGGGTGGATGGCATTGATCTTTGGTTTTTCGACGGATGATTTCTCGGCTCCTCACACGTCCCGATTCACCCGTCCCTTTCTACTCTGGCTTAAGCCGGACATCTCGGAAGCGACGATCCAGTTCGCCCAGTTGTGTGTTCGAAAAACCGCCCATGGCGTGGAGTACGCAATCCTGGCGGCTCTGCTTTGGCGGGCTCTTTTTCGGCCCAACCGTCGGGAAATGCGACCCTGGTCCCGGGAAAAAGCCTTAGCGGCATGGGCTCTGGCGGTCGGGTACGCAATGTCCGATGAGCTGCATCAGTCGTTTACCCGTACCCGCGAAGGGAGCCTGCGGGACGTCGCGATCGATTCCGCGGGAGCGCTGTTCGGATTGTTCGTAATCTGGCTGTTCGGACGGGTCTTTCGTCGTTGGTGAGCCGACGTTCGAAACATGCATTAAAAACTGCGGTGGCGGATCCGACGCCAATCATTGGGTCCGATCGATCCCCTGGCGATCTACTCCCCGAGTTACCGAGACCCCGGACGGAACCGACGGGCGAGGGGTCGCAATGAAACGACCGATGCTCCCAATCTCTTTGCTGTTTGCAGGAGGAATCCTTGCGGGCGAATGGATCCAACCGTCCCTTTTTTTCCTGTTAGGAGTCGGTTTGGCACTCTTGGTCGTAGCCGCAGCCGCAGCCGCAGCCGTCGGCCGCTGGAGCAACAAATGGGGCGGTATTTCCCTGACATTTGCCTGTTTCCTCGCCGGATGGATCAACCAAGTGTCGATCCAAACACCGTGGGATCCGACCGATCTACGACGGCAAGCCACCCCCGCAGCCCAGGTCGCCTCGATCCGCGGTACGGTTGCCCAATCCTGCGTTTATTACCCGGCCGAGACATCACGAGCGGGCGATGGGCGGACCACCTTGGTGGCGAACCTCGACGCATGGGCTAAGAACGGTGGGCCGTGGGAGGCGGTGTCGGGCCGGGTGCAGTGGACGATCCGCGGCGCGCTCTCGGAAACCCCCAGCATCGGGGATTCCATCGAAGCAGATGGGTTGCTCCAAGTGCCCCACGAAGCCGAGGTGCCGGGTTTGTTTGACTATCGGGAATTCCTCCGACACCAGGGTATCTTCCACCAATTTACGGTCGATTCGCCGCGGGAGCTTCGCATCACGACTCCGGGTGGCAAACGCACGATTCCGTGGTCGGATCGTTTCCTTCCGTGGGCGCAACACGTCCTTGCGCGGGGACTGCCGGGAGACGACGAAAATGTAGGGTTCATTTGGGCCATGGTTTTGGGATGGAAGCCCGGCCTGCAAGGAGACGTTGCCGAACCGTTCATGCGCTCCGGTACCATGCACGTCTTTGCCATCAGCGGACTCCACGTGGCGCTCATCGCCGGAATGCTGGTTCACGGACTTCGTCTCGCTGGCTTGTCGCGAGCCGCGTGCGGCCTGATCGGACTTCCACTCATCTGGTTTTATGTCTTCGCCACGGGGGGGCAATCATCGGCCGTTCGATCCGCAGTGATGACGACGGTGATAGTCGGAACGTGGGCGCTGCGACGGCCGACGGATCTGCTCAACTCCTTGGCCGGCGCAGCCCTAGTGGTCCTCGCAGCCCAGCCCGGGGAACTGTTTCAGGCGGGCTTTCAATTGTCCTTCGCGGTGGTGGGCAGCCTGGCAATCCTCCAGCAACCGGTGGAGCTGGCGTTATCCCGTTGTGTTGAATTCGATCCCCTGATTCCCGAGGAGCTTCGGCCGCCATGGCAGCAGGCCATGCGTCGTTGGTGGAAGACTCTTTCCGGCCACTTGGCCACCACGCTGGCCGCGTGGCTGGGGTCATTGCCCTTGGTTATTCATTACTTTCACATCCTGAACCCGATCAGTCTGGTGGCCAACTTGGTAGTCGTTCCCTTGAGCAGTCTCGCGCTCGCCGCGGGTGCACTGAGCTTAGCCTGCGGTGATTGGTGGCCAACGCTGGGCGAAGTCTTCAATGCCAGCGCCTGGGTTTGGATGGCCGCCATGGCTCGGGCAAGCCGAGGATTCGCGGACATTCCGGGGGGATGGGCATACCAAGAGGCACCTCCCTGGATGGGGTGGTTGCCCTACGTCGCCGTACTCCTCGCCTGGGCGACCGGCCAATTCACAATCCCACCCGTCCGGTTCCGTTGGCTGCTCCTCACCGCCCTCTATCTGGTCGCCGCAACGGCAACCACCGGTCTTCATCGCCGACGCTGGCAATTGACACTACTCCCCGGTTTCTCCGGAGCTTTCGAACGATCCGGCCATTGGGGCCCGATGCGACTCTGGAACGGAGGTCGCGGGTCGGAGGTCCAACATCTGCTCCGCCCCTTCCTGCAAAGTCGAGGGGTCAATAGGATCGATAGTTGGTTGCTGTTCGGGGTCGATGCGCGGCATGCGGGAGGACTTCCCCCAATGCTCCAGAAGCTTCCCGTCTCGGAAGTTATCGTCCCGTCCGAACGCAGTCGATCTCCAGTGGAACGGCACCTCGCTGAAATCGTCGCCAAGTCGGACACGGCCCTCCGAACGCCCCGTGATAACCCTCGATTCTCTCCATGGGAACTTCTCGAAACTGCGGTCAACACAGCACGCCCAGGCCCTACGACCCTGCTCCTCCGCCGCGATGTCTCCCAAGTCCGGGTTATTGCGTGCGGTCCATTGTCCCGCGACGCTCAAAGCCGGCTCCTAAGTCAGAGCAAACCCACCCTTCGCGCCGATGTCCTGATTGCCGAATCCTCTCCGGACGGCGAGTTCTTGTCGGAAGGGTTCCTTCAAGCAGTGGATCCCCAACTCGTCCTGGTCGTGTCTGCCCGCCGACCCGCCACGGAACGGCTCCGTACGGAAACGCGGGATCGGATTCTCCGGCATACCTGGCCGGTTCTATTTACGGACGAGGGCCGAACAATCCAATTGATCGAATTAAAAGACGGGATTCGGGTGACAGCGAACAACCCCGAAGAAACAAGATGGATTCGGCCGCGCGCGCCGACACCGGCCGCCCGGGAGGCCGCGCCCGAGTCACGGGTTGATCAAGCGGAAAAACCGGCTCTGTTGATCGATCGGTAGCGCCACGAAATTCTCGCCATCCAGTGTTTCGGGTTGAATTTCAACCGGCTCCCAGCTCGACCCATCGTCCAAAGACGTGGACACCTCCAGAGCATAGCTTCCAACCGCCGGCCAATGAATCCGCAGAACTCCCTCCACCACTTCGGCGCTCAAAGTGGGCGGAGCCAGCGTCGGCAGCGGACGTAACCCCGTCATCTGCAGATCAAAGCTGAGGTCCGAACTATCCGGCGAGTTTTGGTGCACCTCCACCGCAATCACGTTGGTGCCCGGGTGAAAGATGACAGGATCCAGGTTGGTTTCGTAAAAAGTCGATTCAGCGGTGCCGCTGACGCTAGTACTGGCACGAGTGGACGCGGTGATCGCTCCCGAGGGCATGTTGCTCCGGAAGACCTCAGCCTCGTTCACGTACACCACCGCCCCATCATCTCGAAGTAGCCCCAAGTTCACCGAAAGAAAACTGGCGGGATCGTCGATAACGAACGAACGACGGAAATAGTAACTGATGAATTTATTCGCCTCCGTGCCATAATCCAGCGTTGTAACGACATCGTCATCGCCATAACCCAGCTGCGCTGCCCCCTCATTCCATTCGTGATCATCGAAGGAAAGTGCCTTCCATGCCGACCCAGGCGTCGTGCCATCGTTCAAGTACTTCCACTCCGCCCCGGCCGCAATCAACGCAACCGTGTCCAGGGAATCCGGTGGTTGGGCCTCAAAATCGTGCGCCAAAACAGAATTCGTCAGAACAATCGGATTTGAAAAACCCTTGGGGATGAAAAAGAGGTTCTCCGCCGCCGCCTTCAACTGGTAGCTGCCGCGCGCAAGGCCGGTCAGATAATACTGTCCATCCGAGTCGGTATAGGCCGCCTTGGTGTTCGATGTGTACACACGGACACCGTCTACTCCCTGTCCGTCGCGGAGGACGCGTCCGGCAATTCGCAGCGTTGGCGGGCTGCCCACCTGAACCAGTGTCGAGCAAGTGTATGTCCCTCCTTTCATGTCCGACGTGACGCAACGCACGACGTAATCGCCGGCCGAGGACCAATATTTCTCCACCGCGGGTCGATTGGAGCTCAAGGTGCCATCACCAAAATCCCAAAAATAGGCTAAAGCATCCCCATCTGAATCCGATGCAGTGATCGTAAATTCGGCCACTGTGCTGGTGGCAAACCGGGTCGCCGAGGCTGCCATCTGCGCGACCGGTGCGGCATTATCAGCGGGCGGATTCCGTTCTACGACGACGTCGACCCAAAGCGCGCCATCCGAACCCGCTTCCACCGGTGTGATATGAATTCCGAATGCCTTGTCGCTAAATGTTCTACCAACCGTAATCGCTGCGTCATTTTTTCCATCGCCGGAGCCAGGCGTGGTATCGAGCAGCAGGCTGCTCTGGTTCCCGGCGCGGGCCCAGCGGAGAGTGACACCCGACATCATGGACGGCAGCGTTGTGAATCGCTGACGCGCCTCGATCCAATAGTTGGTCTGGAAATTTCTGGGCACCCGTAGGGCACGAAATCCTGTAACATTTGTCTGGTCCTGGGCCACGATTCGGTAGGTGCCGTTGGACGTCCCGGCAATCACCGAAGCATTGGGAAGCCAGTTCAGGTAGTTCTTGTAGCGGGTGTTAAACTGCCGCCGCCCGGCGCTCGCACTGCCCATGGTGTCGTACGTATCCCCATACTCCACAACCGCGCCGCTTCCAATCACACTTTGGCCGGAAGTATCCCAAAAGTTGGCGTGATTGAGGCCGAAGTTATGCCCCAACTCGTGCGCTGGAACACCCGCGTCCCCTCCGAAACTCGACCGAAGCCAGGCCCCGGGTCCACCGATAACGCCGAGTCCCGCCCAGTCAAATCCAGGCACCGATCCCATGCAGATCAGGTCGAAATCGAAATTCTCCAGCACGTAACCCGCCGCTCGCGCCGCCGCCCGTGCAGCGGTTCGCAGTCCACTGGCGTCGTTATTGCCATACGCCACCGCCGTTTTTGGCATTCGAAACGTTTCGGTCACCTCCGTTCCATCGCCCAGCGGACTAAAGCTAGTCCGTCCATAGGACGACACGGAGTAGAACTCATTGAGCGCCGCAACCATGTTCGTCCCGGCAAAGAGCGTGAACGGCGCGCCCGGCAGATCCGAAAAATCGACGCAAATGAAAATCAACCGCTTGATTCCCTCGGTATACGCCGAAAGCAGGCGTGCCCGCCCCTCCAAATCTCTCGATCCTCCATCCGCTTCCGCCGCAATCCACTCCTCATTCAATTGGCCGGCGTGCCCGGGCGAACAGGCCAGTACCACCCGCTCGCCCGATTCCAATCCCAGCAGGCTGCCCTCAGTGTTGGCCGACCGTCCCGTCACGCCACATCGCGGATCGGGATTTCCAACCAACCAGGCCGATAACTCAGCCTCTTCCAAAATCCGCCCGGCGTTTTCGTCGACGGCCAACAGGCCATCCATCGCCACCCCGTGCAATGCAACCCGGTATCGGCTGGATTCATCCTCCCGCCGTCCGTAAACGAATGCCTCATATTCCTGTTCACCCAAAGTCACGCGACGGGAGAGTGGGGGCACTTTCCCTTCTCTTCCCGGCTCGGCTAGAGCCGCCAGGACCGTTAGATCCCCCCGACCGGATACCCGCTGCTCGACGAATTCCAGCACGGCCTGAGGCAACTCCGATCGCACTCGCCGGGGGAGCCCGAGTTCCAGGGCGAGACGGGGTTGAGTTCTAATGGTTCCGAGCATTTCACTCCGTCGCTCTCGCGCCAGGAGTATCCCCTCGGCCAGCAAGCCCTCGCGAGTGTCGGCGGCTGCCGATTCGAACCGTTCCACCCAGTGATTGAACCGCGCGAACGCAGCATCAATCCCCGGCCGATTCCAGGTTGTCTCTGGCGACGGTAGCAATTGGTGCCGAGCCGGCGAAGTTGGTTCCATGTTCAAGGGTGAATGCATCGTAAGATCCGAGGGGACTGCCGCCGCGACGGGGGCCGGACCCACGTCCACTGCGGGGGAATCCACCCGCGAGTCTCCTCGCACGCCAACCACGTTCATTTCCTTCACCCACGACTCCCGCCAATCGAAAAGCAAGCCGACCAGAAGCAAGGCCAGAACAAACAGTTTAGAACCAAGAAACCGCGTTTTTCTCATAGGACCATCATTAATCTCGCGCGATCAGCGGAACGTAGGACACCCCACTAGCTCAAACGTTAGTTCAATTATCCGCTTTAAGTTGCCTCTTTGATTGTAGCCAGAACCGTGCCAGATTTGCCCTGGAAATGAAACGCGATCCATGCTGGGTGAAAGCGAGAATTGCCGCGCGCATTTTGCTGCGCCAACGGGCGGGTCGGATCGTGCCGCGTGATGTTCGGCTTGCGCACCGGTTCGCCTGCGACGTGGGCGTGACCGATCGGCTGATCGATCAAGCGCTGGCCTGCCTTTGCGCCGAACGAGGGATTGAAAACTATCATGACATCCTTCGATCAACCCTGGCGGCCGCAGCTTGACTGGTCCGCACCCGCCGGGCAGGTACTGGACAAACTCGTCTCGGCGTTGCCCGCCAACCGCGTATGGGAAATCATCGTGTTCGGCTCCTCACCGTTGCAACTCGGCATTGATTCCCGATTCTTAAGCGGTGATGTAGATGTGATTCCTGACGACGATATCACAGCGCATTGCCAACGGGCGGGATTACTTAAAGGTCAGGCCGCGATTTACATCGAGCCGTGCACAAGCATCGCGTTTACCGCCAGCCTGGACTGGTTTGTGCGGGCGTATCGCTGTCAGCGACATCACGTCAATTTTACCTTCCCGCACCCGATTGACATTCTCGTTTCGAAAATCAAACGGCTGGAAGAAAAAGACCTGCGCGCCTTCAAGCTTGTCCGGGAAAAGACCGGGCATCCAACCGAAGGCGATTTGATTTTGGCCCTGCGCCGTGTTGTGGACATTTACCGACCAGCCTTCGACGAGGAAAGCGTGGGGGACCCGGCGACCAACACCCAAGTCCTTTGGCGCGAATTATTTGGCCGCGATATTGACGTGCGCGCAAGCATTGTCACGCCAGCCCTGGCCGAACGCCGCTTCGCCAATGAGCAGCAAGTGATTGGACTGAAATCAAAACTGTCCAACATCAAGCCGTCCCAGTGAAAATTTCTCAGCGCGAGGTCAACAACCCCCGTCCACGTAGCCACAAAGCAACTCGGTCCGGCCAAGCAGTCACCGGATTCTCGGTGCGCCGAAGTCCGTATCCGTGTCCACCGGTCGGGTAGACGTGTAGTTCAAGGGGCACCTTCGCCTGCTGGAGGGCGAGTGTGTCCATGCCAAGTAGAATGCGGACTCAACCGCGTGCGGCGAGCGAGAAATGAACGGCCACCCCCGAAAAAGCGGACCAAACACCTCCGGAACGGACTCGAAGCCGAGCCTAAGGCCCGCCCAGAACAAGTCGGAAGAAGCGAGGCCCATCAATCGACGGAAGGTGAATCCGAGCGGTGGCATTCCCGGGAATCGGCTCCCCTAACACGGGCTTCCAACCGGGCGTAGCGCCCAATTCACCGGCCTCCTGCAGCTGCCAATTCGCGGTATCCGGGCAGAAAAGCATCAATCCGGTGTCGTCGACGATCACGTCTAACCGCGGCGGTGCCGGATCCGCCACCGGAAGGCGAAATCCTTCCATCCCAAAATCAAACCGCAGGTCCGGATCGGACGGATTCGACTGATGCACCTCGACGGCCACCACATTCGTTCCTCGCACCAACCCCACCGGCTGCACCCACAACGAATACGCTTCGGTCTCGGCCGGAGAAGTCACCGCCGTCTGGGCAAAAGTCAGGAAGTTGACAAACCCTTCTCCAAGGTTGCTGCGCCAGATCTCACGCCCATTGAGATAAACCACGGCCGCGTCATCACGCTGCAGTAATAGACGCGCCAGTAAAAACTGCGCAGCATCCTGAACCACAAATCGCCGCCGGAAAAATGTCGTGATCCATTTCCCGTTTACATTGGGTCCAAACTCGACCGTCGTTGCGAGTTCCGTCTGACCATAGCCGAGCGGTGCGGGTCCGGATTTCCACTCGGAATCCGCAAACCCCGACGTGTTCCAATCGGCGGGCGGCGGCACGCCGGTGTCGACATACCGCCAGTCAGCATGCGGGGCGATCAGTGGCACCGCCTGCAGATCCTCCGGAGTATACACGCTAAAATCGTACGATCCCGGGACCGCGGTGCTTATCGGATTGGTAAATCCCGGTACGAATGCCCACGGCATCTCAGAATAAGCCTCCACCGTATAGGACGCGTTCGTCATTCCCGTCAGCGCATACTTCCCCTCGTTGTCCGTATAAGCCACTTTTTTCCCGCTAACAAAGACGCGAACGCCCGGCACGGGTTGTCCATTTCTCCGGACTGTTCCGAGGACACGAGCCGAGACCGGACTCCCCACCACGACAATCCGGGTGCGAACCGCGATGCCGCCATGGAGATCGGAAGCCGTGCACCGCACCACGTATTCTCCCGGAGCGCTCCAGGATTTGCTAACCGTGGCCGCATTGGGGAGCAGCGCGCCATCTCCCGGATCCCAGTGAAGCGCGATCGGATCGTTGTCGGCGTCGGCAGTCGCGACAGAGAGTGTGACGGGAGTGTTTAGGGTCGCGGTCGTCGGAGCCTGCACCCAATCCAACGTTGGCCCGTGATTGCCATTCGGTTGGCCAAATTCCACTGCCAGGTCGACCGATTCCGGAATCGTGCCATTCTTCCCCAGTGGGGTCAGATAAACATCCAGCGACGGCTCATAAAATGTCTGCCCGAACGCGAGCGGTGAATCGGCGATGCCACCGACCGATCCGGGACTCATATCGAGCAGTCGAGTTCCGCGGTTCCCGATGCCCGCCCAGCGGACCTGGATTCCATTGAACGTCGGGATGGGTGCCGGAAACTGCTGCCTGAATTCAAACCAGTAATTGAGCATGGAATCCTTGGGCAGAAGGAGCGCCCGGGCACCCGCCGTCTCGTTGGTCATGTCATGGGCAAACAATCGGAAAACGCCACGGTTGGTAACCTGAGAAACCGCTGCATTTGGAATCCAACCAAGCAAGTTCTTATAGCGGGCGTTGAATTGCCGACGCCCGCCCGACGCCACCCCCATCGTGTCGAACGAGTCCCCATACTCGACTTCAATACCCTCCCCCAGCGTCGTCCGACCTCCGGTATCCCAGAAGTTCGCGTGATTCAAACCAAGATTATGCCCCAGTTCATGGGCGAGTCCACCCACGTGATTGAAAACGTCCCGCACCCACGCGCCCGGGACGCCGACATTCGCCGTGCCCGTCCAATTCCAGCCCGGTACGGCTCCGAAACAAATCACGTCGAAATCAAAATCATCCCGGGCATATCCCGCCACGAGAGCCGCAGCCAGGGCCTCGTCCCGCAGCACCGTCGGATCCGCCGCTGCATATACCGCGGCCGACTGCCCCATCCGCAACGTCGGAGTTACCGCCCCGCCTCCACCCGGCGCGGGAAAGCTCAACTGACCCAAGCTGCTTCCCGAATAGAAATCATTGAGCTCCTTGAACAAGCCCGCCGTTCGCGAGTCGGTAAACGGATCGCCAACGAGATCCGGGAAATCCACACGCACCAAAAGCAGCTTCTTAACTCCGAGGGTATAGGACGCGGATGCCCGGGCCGTGCCATCCGCCGCCAGCAGTCGGCCCCGCCGTTCCGCACGAAACATTTGATCGTTCAATTCTGCAGCATGCACCCGCCCACATGTCCAGTGAACCTCCCCCGCCAAATCCAATGCCGACGCATCCGTCGGGGTCAGTTTCTTTCGCGAAATCCCACAGACCACATCGGCACCCGCGGGCGCGATAACGAGCGCCTCCGCCGAAGACATCACGCGGGCCGGTTCCGCCCCTACCGCCATCCGGCCCCCGGCGGCCACACCGTAGAATGTAATTCCTGGCAGGCTCAAATCGTCCAGCCGACGCCCATAGACATAAGCATCATAGCTTTTGCCCAGGATCACGGCCCGGCGGGACACCCGAGATCGGTCCAAACCTTCACGGGTCACACGGACCACAAGATCGCCCCTTCCCGACACTCTTTCTTCTACCCACGATTGAATCTCCGGCGGCAAGGCGTGACGAATCTGGGGGGAAATGGCCCGTTTCAAGGCCTCTTCCGGATCGGCTGCGATTAATTCCACCATTGCTTCATGGCGGCGATATGCCAGACGTCGCCCTGCGGCCAACTCGGATGCCGTCGCGACACCGCGGGAGGCCGCCGCATGAGACGCCCAAACCGCAAACGCCGCATAGACATCCAGGGTATCCTCCGGACGAACGACTGGCGCAACATCGGACGCTGGACGGGACATCCTCACTCCCCAAGTACCGCGGCGTGTGCCGGAGCCAAGGGCGGCCGGGGAGACAACGCCGATTTCATCGGTTACAGCTGCCTTGAACAAAATTGCGGGCTGCTGGGTGATCTGCGAAACCAAAAGGGAGACGCCAAACCCCAGGCAAAGGATCACCAGGACGGTACACCCCAGTCGACGTCGCGAAACATTCATTGAACGTGATCATGCACGAGAATGATCAAGAATTCCAGGGGGACTCGCGCCGACAGCCGTCCCCCCGTGTATCCCGAAGTTGTTGGAGACGGTAGCGGACGCCGCGCGGCGGCGTCCCCGCGCCGTTTAGGCGCGGCGCGAACCGCCCAGCGGCCCTGTCCGCCCGTTGGACGCAGGCGGGGTTGTCGCAGCGCGACAACCCTCCACCAACAACTTCGGGATGCACCGGCCGTCCCTTGCCCCGACAGCCGCCCAACCCTGTTACGTTCCGATCCGCCGGAGGTCGGGGTCGGCCGGGAGGTCCGCGAGCAAGAGGGCCACGGATTTCCCCGTCCCCGGCAGTATCAGATCCGGGGCAATTTCCAGCAGTGGCTCCAGCACAAATCGACGCAGGTGCGCCCGCGGATGCGGCAACACCAGGTCCGGCCCGTTGCGGACTTCATCCCCCCAAGCAATTAAATCAAGGTCCAGCGACCGGGCCTCGTTCATCACCACCTTCGGGCGTCTCCCGAACTCCTTTTCCCATTGTTGCAGATGTCCCAGAAATGCCTCCGGACTTCTCCATTTCGAACCGCTCATGCGTACCACGGCATTCACAAACCGGGGGGAATCCGCCGGACAGTCCTTCGGTTCAGAATCCCACAATGACGATGACATGAATCCCTCCGGTGTCGCCTGCCGCAACCGCTCGATTGCCCGTCGCACCTGCATTGCCGGATCTCCGAGGTTCGAACCCAGTGCCACAAATGCAGTCACCGGTCCGGATTCGTTCTTCTGGAGCATCGGCAGATTGCAATTCCCGGCCTGCTCACCGCAAGCCCAGCACATCCTGCATGTCGTAGATCCCGGGCGATCGCCCCGTCACCCACTGGGCCGCCCGCAAGGCGCCGTTGGCAAAGGTCTCCCGGCTACTCGCCTTGTGCGTCAATTCGACACGCTCCCCGTTGGCCGCAAAGATCACGGTGTGATCACCCACCACATCTCCACCCCGCAGAGCGTGAATGCCAATTTCGGAATTTGTCCGCTCGCCGGTGATGCCCTTCCGGCCATGGCGCAACACCTCGTCCAGCTGCACTTGGCGCACTTTTCCCAATATTTCCAAAAGCGTTGTCGCCGTCCCGCTGGGAGCATCTTTCTTCAAGCGGTGATGCATCTCCACCACTTCCAGATCGAATCCCGGTCCGAGGATTTCCGCGGCCTTCTGTGTCAGCCAAAACAACGTGTTCACGCCCGTCGAATAGTTGGACGCCCAGACCATGGGGATCGTAGATCCATGCCTGCGGATCTCCTGCTTTTCACCCTCCGAATGGCCGGTCGTGCCGATCACCAATGCTTTCCCCCGCTCCGCACAAAGCGCCGCCACCTCCGCCGTCACGGCGTGAAAGGTAAAATCGATCACGACGTCCGCACCCTCCAGCACCGATCGCAAATCGTCACCCAAATCCACCGCGGCCGCGACCTGAAGCCCGGGTATCTGTTGCGCACACGCCAGGAGCGTCTGCCCCATGCGCCCCTTCGAACCATTGATGACGACTCGTTTCATTGCGACCCGAGTAAACCGGCAAAACCGCCGAATGCGAAGCCCGATTCTTAGCCGGCACACGTGCTCGTAGCGAACGACACGAGGCGGTCGACCGACGGGCGGGTGCGCCCGGTCAGTCTCCGTCTGGGGTCCGAGCAACACGGAAGCCAACCATGCGAAACGCCTGGAAGGACGGCCAAGCCCCCGAGCGGGCGTAGGTACGAAGGTCCTGGCTTTCGAAAAAGAACGAACCGCCGCGGAGAACTCGATAGGCTCCGGTTCGAGGTCCCTGCGGGTTCCGTCTCGGAGATACCTCGTAGTACTCGCGGCTATACCAATCTTGGCACCACTCCATGACGTTTCCGGCCATGTCCATAGCACCGTAGGGTGACGCGCCCCGATGCGTCTGGAATTCGCCCCGCTTACTACCGTCGTAGTAGCCAACAATCTGCCCGGTGTCGAAACGCTGAGCACCGGTGTAGTTGGCGTAGGAGGGATCGATCGTGTTGCCCCACGGGAAGCGGCGTTGGTCGGTGCCGCGGGCGGCCTTCTCCCATTCCGCTTCAGTGGGGAGGCGATACTTCTTCCCCGTTTTGAGGCTGAGCCAATTGCAGTAGGCGGTCGCCGCGTCCCAGTTAACTCCGAGGACCGGATAGGTCTCGCTATCGGGAGTCGCACCGCCGTGGTTGTTGGGTTGTGTCCAATAAGGGCTCTGGTCCTTGGGCACGACGCGTCCGTTGGGCCAGAGTTTGGCATCGTTATAGGCTGGGTCGGATTGAAACTTCTTCCAGTCGCCGTTGGTGACCTCGAACTTAGCAATGTAAAAGGTGTCCAGGTAGACCCGGTGGACCGGTCGTTCGCGAGAGTCACCATCGCCGAAGCTGTCTCCCATCTTAAAGCGGCCCGCCGGGACGATCAGAAAATCACCGTAACCTTCGTTGATGACTTTGGGTGGCCCGGCAGCGAAGGCGCTGGCGGTGACAAGCGAAAGGAGGAGGAGAAGAAAGTGCATGGTTATTGAGTTCCTCCAAAGAAGCCGCCAAGTTTCAAGAAGTGTTTGAGCGCGTCCATCCAAGGCGAGAACTCGGGACTGGTTGTGGCGGCTCCGAAGCCATGACGGCCCTTTTGGTAGATATGAATTTCGGCCACACCGCCGGCTTTATTGATATCGAGAAAGAGTTGGGCCGTGCCGTTGGCGGCACCGGTGTCCGCCGCGGCCGAGAGTAGGAAAGTGGGCGGAAATTCCTGGAGTTTTTCCGACGGCGTGGGGCCACCGGGTCCGTAGACCATCAGGAGGAAATTGGGCTTGGAGTTCAGGCGATCGATGGGGTCGATGGCCTGTGCGTCCCCGGGACCGGAAGCCGCCGTGACGGACCGGGCCATGCTGGAGCCAGCGGAGAAGCCGGCGAAGAGAATCTTGTCCGGATCGAGTTTCCACTCCTTGGCCTTCGCGCGAACGAGCCGCACCGCTCGATTGCCATCCAGGACCCGATGGGCTTCGCCGTAGCGCGGGTTTAAACGATAGGTTAGAACAAAGGCGGTGGTGCCCCAGTCGTTGAATCGCTCGGCGACTTCAATGCCCTCGCAGCCGTACATGAGCATGATGTTGGAACCACCGGGAGCGATGATGACCGACGAGCCGTTGCGCTTGTGCTTAGGCGGGAGAAATACGGTAAGGAAGGGAGCATCGAGTGGGCCGTCGCCGAGCGCCATCGGCACTTTCCCGGATTCCCAAAGTGGAAGGTTATAAGGCTCTTCGCCAGCCCAGGCGACCAGGCTCAACAAGAGGGCAAAAAGGGCGACGCTTAATTTGTACATCGACTCCGAAGACTCTTAACGTTCTGTAACCCTGTCAAGCGAAGCGACCCGCCTCTCAGCCGTCAGTGCCTCCCGAAGTTGTTGGTCGAGGGTTGTCGCGCTGCGACAACCCCGCCTGCGTCCAACGGGCGGACCGGGCCGCTGCGCGGTTCGTGCCGCGCCTGAACGGCGCGGGCGGACGCCGCTGCGCGGCGTCCGCTACCGTCTCCAACAACTTTGGGATCCACGGCTCAGCCGTTCTCGAATCAAAACCGCATTGACAACCCCAAACCCGCGCCTGAGCGTAACAAAAATACCCGCGGTGCCATAGCCGGTTCTTTATCCGAGTGACAAGTATTGCGAATCAGCGACGCCGCCACTTCGGACCAAACGAGTCAGCGCATCCACTTTCATGAGACGCCCTTCTTTTCTATCTCTCTGCCTTTCAGCCGTATTGTTCCGGGTCAGCAACGCCGCGGACATTCAGGTCGAGACGGTTCAAGTCCCGATGCGTGACGGCATCCAGCTCGCCACGGATGTTTATCGGGAGACATCCATCGCCCAAGCGCCCGTTGTGCTCATGCGCACGCCGTATGACAAGTCCAAGCGGAACGCGACCGCGAAGCGCTTGGTGGAGGCGGGCTACGCCGTCGTCTTTCAGGATTGCCGCGGTACCCACGCCTCGCAGGGCGTCCTGGTGCCGTATGACAGCGAAGGCCAGGATGGCTATGACTGCATCGAGTGGATTACCCGCCAACCTTGGTGCAATGGGCGGATTGGGATGACGGGAGGTTCCTATGTCGGAGCCGTGCAGTGGCAGGCTGCTGTCGAGAAGCCACCCGGGCTTGTCACGATCGCACCGGAGGCAACGTGGAGCAGCTTTTATCGCAATCTGTATCTCGGAGGAGCGGTGCGACTCTCGCTCATTTCCACGTGGGCCGCCGGTAATTCCATCCGGCCCGCCAATGCCAAGCCGGTGGACTGGGGTAAGACTCTGTTCCATCTGCCGCTGAGCGAAATGGATGACCGCATCGGTTGGCCGATCCCGTGGCTCGAAGGATTCCTCACCCATCCGGAACACAATGGCTACTGGACGCGCCTCGAACTCACCTCGCGCCTGCCCGATCTCGATCTGCCGGCACTGCACATCGTAGGATATTACGATTTCTTTGCGCGTGAATCGGTCGGGAATTTCGCGATCATGCAAAAACAGGCCCGCAATCCCAAGGTCCGACAGCAGCAGCGCCTGATATTGGGTCCTTGGGATCACGGCACGGTCGGCAAATCAAAAGTGGGTGAGATCGAGTTCGGCCGCGAAGCAGCGATGGATACCTTTGCCGCACTCGTCGACTGGTATGACCGGTATCTGAAACAAGACGCCACCGCCCTCAGCAAAGCGTTCGTTCCCGTCCTCTATTTCTCAATGGGCGACAACGTGTGGCGCGAAGCGCAGACTTGGCCACCCGAGGGATTCGAGCCGCACTCCTTCTACTTGCAGAGCTCTGGCAAGGCTAATACCAGGCACGGGAAAGGACGGATCCGGCCGACACCCCCCACCGAGGATGAACCCGACGACACGTTCCAGGCGGATCCCGCGAATCCTACGCCCGCATGTCCCGTCACCGACAAACGACCGCTTTCCGCCGCCATCTGGGGTCCGGTGAATCAAAGCAGCACCGAGGACCGGGACGACGTCCTCGTTTACACCGGCGATGCACTGAACGAGCCTCTCACGTTTGCCGGGAATGTGGAGGCGACCCTGCACGTCTCGACCGACTCGCCCGACGCCGACTGGGTGGTAAAACTCGTCGATGTGCATCCCGACGGCTTTGCACAAAATCTCGCCGTCGGAATCCAGCGCGGACGCTATCGTGATTCAGTCACCGCGGCGCGTCTACTCACCCCCGGGAAAGTCTATGAGATCACCCTGGATCTTGGCCCCGTCGCCGCAACCCTGGACAAAGGTCACCGCCTGCGAGTCGATATTAGCGGCGCGTATTTTCCATTGTTCGATCGCAATCCGAACACCGGCGAAGGCCCCTTTGGCAGCCGGACCGCCATCGCCACCGAATCCGTACGGCACAGACCCGGCGCTCTCTCCCGCCTGATCCTGCCCTGTCGTGCCCGCTGATAAACATATCAAATAAGAAGCTATGGCTGATCCCATGATCCGCGTTCTTGGCTCAACAAAGACGGTCTGCGGTGGCCTCTCGCGGCGCGAGATGTTGCGCGCCGGTGGATTGAGCCTACTCGGAATGTCCCTGCCGGAATTGTTGCACGCCGAGGCAACGCTGCCGCTGAATTCCCAGTCCGGGAGGGCAAAGTCCGTCATCTTGCTCTTTCTCTTTGGTGGACCGCCGGTTCAGGAAACCTTCGATCCGAAGCCGAACGCCCCGCGCGAGTACCGGGGCGAATTCGGATCCATTCCCACCTCGGTTCCCGGCGTTCACTTTTGTGAATACCTGCCGCAGATGGCCAAGTGGATGAACCGCTCCACGTTGATCCGTTCATTTACTCACGATTCCAACGATCACAGTGCTGGCCTCCTGCATACCATTACCGGAGCACCGCCCGATCGCATCGAATCCCTGGTCCCGGTACTGCCGACTCAGGCGCCCGGGATCAATTCGGTGATCGAATATCTCGCCCGCGACGAGCAGAAAGGGGCTCCTGCCTCCGTCTGGATGCCGTGTTTTCCGGGCTGGGGACAACTCATCGTTCGACCGGGACCTTACGGCGGATTCCTGGGCCGCCAATTCGACCCGCTCTTCACGGATTGCGAAATCACCGTCAAGTATGACGCCCAGGATTTCTACGATACTCGCATGGAGCCGGTGGGTCGCATGCGCGTGCCCTCGACGACCCTGGGACCCGACCTGGCCCTGGATCGGTTTCGCAGCCGTTTCAATCTCGCCGAACAACTGGGAAAGAAAGCGGAACTCCTTGGAAACAGCGCCGAGTACCGACGATTCGACGATTTCCAGAAAAAAGCATTCCACATACTCTCCAACCGTCAGGGAGCCGCCAGTCCGTGGCAGGCGTTTAATCTGGACGAGGAGCAACCTTCCCTCCGCGATCGTTATGGCCGTCACCTGTATGGCGAAGCCGCCTTGACCGCTCGACGCCTCGTTGAACGCGGCGTCCGATTCGTCACCGTCTCCTGGGAATCTTTCGAAAAACAGGGCAACGATCCGACCGCATGGGACACGCACGAAAAACATTTCCCCGTGCTGAAAGACCATCATCTCCCGGCTCTGGATCAGGTCTACTCCGCTCTCTGTGAGGACCTAAGTTCACGAGGATTGTTGGACGAAACTCTCGTGGTGGTAATGGGGGAGATGGGCCGGTCTCCACGGGTTAACCCCCGCGGAGGCCGGGATCATTGGTCCTACCTGCAGAATGTCCTGCTCACCGGCGCCGGAGTGAAGCACGGTCTCGTGTATGGCTCCTCGGACCCGCGGGCGATTCACGTCGATTCAAAACCGGTCTCCCCGGGGGATCTGATCGCGACCCTCTATAGCGCGATGGGTATCGACACGCATCGGATGCTGGAATCGTTGGACGGGCGTCCGCGTCCCATTGTGCCCGAAGGCGGGCCGATCAGGGCGATTCTGGCCTAGCCCGCCGCCTCTCGCTTTATCCCGTGCGACTCCCCACGTCAGATCCGCCAATTCTTTTCCAAATCCTGTGGAATGCTAGTGATATAAATATTAAGGATAAGCTACTGATAACATCAAAATGAGCAACAAATCCACTCAACTCATCGAAACCCCCGCGTCCGTTCCCGGCGGCGCCACGTATCAACAACTCGCCTACGCCGCCGCTTACGACGCCGTCCTGAACTGCGATTACGCGTTCGTGGCTTACAAAGAAACCGATAGCAACGGCGACTGGCGCGTACGCATCAAGTCGTCGCAGACTGCTGGCGGCGTATTTGAACCCGCCATGATGACGAGCAACGCCCGCTCGACCGGCGCGCAGGGCAAGCCGTGGTTTCAATGGGGCTACAGTTTTGATCCCAGCGCCAGTGACGCGCGCATTATCCAGTTCCGCGTTCATGTGCAGGACGGCCAGCCGTCCGAGATCGAGATCTTCATTCAGTTGCGCAAATTCGACGGCACAGCGGATGCACCGAAGTCGGTGAAATTTCCATGGCCGGCGTGACCCAGCGATCCAGCGATAGGCCGCAGCCCACCGCGAACGATCCATGAACCCGGTCACCCTCTCGACGCTCGCCACCGGTTTTGCCGTGACCGGTGCCGCCATCGGCATTCCGTCATTTGCGGTCCTGCTGCTCTACGCCGCTAACGCAATCCGCCATCGCCTCAACGCTGGAAAGCCGTCGGGATCCAACTTTGGCGAAAATCCCGACGCCCTCCTGCTCCTGCTCAAGGGGATGACCGGAGCCAGTGGAGCACTCGATCGTGCCGCCGGGTCACTGGGGCAATTCGTCCTCGGCGGCCTCGCCATCATTGCCAGCGTCGGGCTTGTCCTCGCCATCGCCTGCTGGTTCACCGGTCGCGGCCTGCACGCCCACGCCAACTGGGCGCGCGTCAGCGCGTTCATCCTGCTCGTACTGGCGATGCTCCCTTCCCTGGTGCTGACGCTCAGCTTCCACAACTTCGGCCGCGTTTTCATGCTCGCGATCGTCATCCTCTGCGTTTTCGGACTGCGCACGCTGTGGATCGCGTAACGCTCGCAATTTTTTGAAATCCTGCGTCCGCGACGGATCTTTTCTTCTTGTCAGATCCGTTCGATCCTCCCATGCGCACTGATCCATTCGATCCCCTTCTCGCCGTCGCCCGTGCATTCTGCCAACGCGTAGCCGCGGCGACCCAGCCCTCGGTCGAAGGTGCCTTGGGACTGCTCTACCCAGCTTGGTGTCAGGCTTGCGACGGCAGGCACGCGCACCCCTCCGAAGGCTACGTTTGCCGAGAATGTCAGGGGAAGTTGCGCGTAGTGGCCCCTCCGTTCTGCCGCCGTTGTGGATTGCCCTACCCCGGTGCCATCAGCGATTTTTTCGACTGTGAAAACTGTCGAGACACCCGGTTCCATTTTGAATTCGCCCGGGCCGCGTCGGTGGCCAACCCGTTTCTCATGGATCTCATTCACCGCTACAAATATCGGGATGCCCAGTGGCTGGAACCTTATTTCATCCGTGTCCTGACCCGGCAGGCATCCCCTTTCCTTCTGCCAACGGAGTGGGATCTGATCGTGCCCGTGCCTCTTCATCCTATCCGCCGACGGGAGCGAGGATTCAATCAGGCTGAGCGCCTGGCCCGGCCGCTGGCACTCGCCACCGGAATTCCTTTGACCACTCAACTGGTCCGACGAATCGAACGAACCGACACCCAAACCGCTCTCTCGCGGGTCGCCCGGACAAAAAACGTGAGAAACGCCTTTGAACGGCTCTCTGACAGGAGGCTCGACGGCCTTGCTTGCGTAGTGTTTGATGACGTCTTGACGACCGGCGCCACAACCAGCGCCGTGGCAAAGATTCTAAAAAACAGCGGTGCCGCCAGGGTTTGTGTATGGTCGCTCGCGCGAGCGGCGTACTGATGTCGGCAGATCCGAAGCGGGAAACCCGAGTAAGAGATAGCACGAATCCATGGCTAATTCGGCACATAAACAACGGACGGTGGTAACGGATCCGGTGGAACCTGCGGTCACACCGCCGCCCGCCACCGCGGACAGCGCATTTTTAAGAAAGCCGAAAATGGGCGCGGGCCGGGGCAGGAAACGAGACATTCCGGAAGGTCTCTGGACCAAGTGCCCCAAGTGCGACAACCTGATTTACGACAAGGAGCTCGACGCGAACTTAAAGATCTGCCCGAAGTGCGAGCATCATTTTCCCATCAGTGCGCGAGAGCGGATTCATTCATTGGTGGAAACCTGTTCGTTCGAGGAAATGGATCCAGAGATGGAAAGCGTCGACGTCCTCCGTTTCACGGGTGCTGCCTCCTACGAGGCGAAGCTGGCCGCAAACCGTAAGTCGAGCCTGCTCAAGGATGCGGTCATCACTGGGATTGGTAAGCTTGCTAATCACCGAATCGCACTCGGCGTCATGGACTTTAGTTTCCTCGGCGGATCCATGGGCAGCGTGGTTGGCGAAAAGCTGGCTCGATTGATCGAAGCGGGCACGGACCAGGGTCTGCCGGTCATCCTATTTTCAACCAGCGGCGGCGCACGCATGTATGAAGGCATGTTCAGCCTGATGCAAATGGCCAAGACCTGCGGAGCACTCGCGTACCATGCGAAAAAGCGCCTGCCCTATATCAGCGTTCTGGTTCACCCGTGCTACGCCGGAGTCATGGCCAGTTTTGCGAGCGTCGGAGATCTGATCCTCGCTGAACCGGGCGCAATGATCGGATTTGCTGGGCCACGCGTGATTAAGGACACTACCCAAGCCGAATTGCCGCCGGGATTCCAAACGTCTGAGTTCCTGCGCGAGCGCGGTCTCGTCGACTCGATAGTGCCCCGGAAAGAATTGAAGGAGCGACTTCGCGCCTATCTCGATTTTCTCAAACGGGATTCCGCCACTGCCTGAGCCGCGGCAATGCCTCTGCACCTCGCGGATCCCCTCCCCGGCGGCGATCTGGCCTTGATCCTCCACGCCCACTTGCCCTGGGTACAACATCCGGAGCATGAATATTCCGTGGAGGAACAGTGGCTTTTCGAGGCCACGGCGGAGTGTTATCTCCCCCTGCTTCGTCTCATGGATGGCTGGTCCCGGGAGCGCATCCCTTGGCGATTAACCCTCACCCTCACCGCCACACTCGTGGCCATGCTGGACAACCGCTTGCTCCAGTCGCGCATCCGACGCTATCTCGCCCAACATGTTGAACTTTGCCAAGCCGAACAGCGCCGGCTGGCGGGCGATCGACCGCGCCAAAGACTAGCCCGTTTCTACGAACAACGCTATCGCGACGGCTTGGAACTGTGGGACGCTAGTCAGGCTGATCTCCCGTCTGCGTTCGACCGGCACCATCGCGACGGTCATCTCGAAATCGTGGCATCCGCCGCCACACACGCCGTTCTGCCGTTGTTCGTCGACGACCCCTTTGCGCTTCGCGGCCAAATTCTCACCGGAATTGCCGAGTACCGTCGCCGATTCGGCCGCAACCCCGGCGGCTTCTGGCTTCCCGAATGCGCTTACGTTCCCGAGGTTGAACCGGTCCTTGTCGAAGGACAGATTCAGTGGTTCATCGTCGAGTCGCACGGATTCAGCCAAGCCCGCCCTCTTCCGCGACACGCCACCCTCGCCCCCGTTCGAACGCTCCACGGACTGACCGCATTTGCTCGGGATCCCTCTTCGGCCCGGCAGGTGTGGAGCCGATCGGACGGCTATCCCGGGGATCCCACCTATCGAGAATTTCATACCGACCTCGCCAATGAAGTCGAGCCAGAATACTTGCGGGATTTCTCGCCTCTGCCCAACGCCCGCCTCCCGACCGGTATCAAGTACGATGCGATCACCGGCGGCACCGGTGCCAAACGCCCCTACGACCGCTCCGTCGCGCTGGAACGTGTCCGCGAACATGCCCGCCATTTTCTCGATGAACGGAGGCGAATTTTTGCAGCCGCTCAACCGTCGATGGACGCGCCACCGATCGTCGTCGCAGCCTACGACGCCGAACTGTTCGGGCACTGGTGGTTTGAAGGCCCGGAGTTCCTGGATGCTGTCGTCCGTGGCTGCTGCGCACCCAACTCTTGCATTCGAATGGTCTCCCCGGACGAATATCGCCTACGTCAGCCTCCCACCGAAACCATCTCGCCCACGCCCTCGAGTTGGGGCAACGGCGGCTACTGGTCGGTCTGGTTGGACCCATCCAACGCTCAATACCAGCGTCCCCTCCGTCATTTGTCCCAGCGACTCCAAGCGGCGCTTCGTCGTCCGGCCCCATTTGAGCGGTCACGTCTCGAGGATGCCGCCCGGGAATTATTGCTCAGTCAGGCGAGCGACTGGCCTTTTCTGATCGAGCAAAAGACCGCCCCCGACTATGCACGGAATCGCCTCGACCAGCATCTCCGGCAGGTGGCGACTCTGCTTGGAACGCAAGCAACCGGCGACGATACCCGGATCCGCTCGATGCCGTTGATTTTCACCCAGCTTGATCCATTCCGTTGGCTCGTCTGAGGTCAGCCGGCTCGATTATCGAAAAGGGTGTGGGACAAAAATCTGAAAAGATTCAGTTTTCAGCCCTTTTTTTTGATGCAGAATGGGGCCATGAAACAAGCGCTGATCGCAAAACCCACGCTCCATCTCCGCGACTTCGCACCCGACTACTGCGAAAGTCTGAACAAGGCGCAAACCGTCGCAAAGACATTAAGGCTTTGTCAGCGCATCGGAGAATTGCAGCCAAAACTCTATGCTAACGGAACCCAGGGAATCGTGATTGTGCTCCAGGGAGTCGATACGAGTGGCAAGGACGGGACCTCCCGACGGGTATTGGAATTCGTGAATCCGTCGGGTGTCGAATTTACCGCCTTCAAAATGCCGAGTGCCGAGGAGAGGGCACACGACTTTCTCTGGCGCGTGCACAAGGCGCTACCGCGCCACGGAAACTTGGGTGTGTGGAACCGTTCCCACTACGAAGATGTTCTGGTTGTCCGGGTCTTGAATCTCGCACCCAAGGAAGTGTGGCAGAAGCGCTACGATCACATTAATGCGTTTGAAAAAATTCTAACCGAAAATGGCTACCATGTCCTGAAGTTCTTTCTACACATCTCGAAGCGGGAACAGGCGGCGCGGTTGCAAGAACGGCTCGACGATCCGACGAAACAGTGGAAGTTTGCCGCGGCCGACGTGGAAATGAGGAAGCGCTGGGACGATTTCCAGCAGGCGTATGAGGATGTTTTGAATCGTTGCTCAACCCGGCATGCGCCGTGGTACGTGGTGCCGGCGGATCGCAATTGGTACCGGGACTATGTCGTCGCCAGCACGGTCTGCGACACCCTGGAATCCCTGGATTTGAAATGGCCGAAACCGTCCGAGGATTTCTCCAAGATACGGTTCTGAGCTCCCGGGGTTATACGGTGCCGCATTCGGTTCCATCCAGGCGATGAACGGGTTCTGGCGCTCGCCGTCCTTCAAGGCAAGATTACCGGCGCCGCCGGGGCGAAGGGCATACACCGGCTTGTTCGGATTTACTTTGTCGCCCACATAGCCAGTGCAGAGATAGAGCACGTTGCCCCACGCCGGGCGGGATTCGTTCGTGCCGCGTAACCGAGGCTTGGCGCCGATGACATTGGGCCTTGGGCCTCGGCTCCTCATTCCGCGGCGAGCGACACGCAAACAATCTCCTTGTCATTGCGCGCGTAGATGGATCGGTTCGCGAAGGCAGGGTGCGACCAGACGACCAGCCGGCCAGGATCGTTGTTGACGGGATCGAGCAGGTGCGCGCGGCCAAGGTCCTCGTATTTCTCCGGCGTAAGTCTGGCGAGGATGAGGTCGCCCTGCTCGTTGAAGATAAAACTGCGCTCGCCCTGCTTGACGATGAAAGCGTGGCCCCAGCGCGCGGACTTGCCGCTGGTCAGCGCGAAGGTTTCCCAAAGGCGCTCGCCGGTCTCCAGCTTCAGGCAGCGGAACTGGCCGTAGCTGCATGGACTGTAGATGTAGCCCCCCTCGATGAGCGGCGTCGCCATGACGCTGTGCAATCCGTCCGTGTCCATCTCGCTCACCTTCTTGCTCTGCCAGACGAGCGCGGCCTGATCCGCACCAACGCGCAGCAGCAACGAGCCGTTATAGAACGACGTGAGGAACAACAGGTCGCCGACTTTGCGGGGACTGGGAATGCTCATGCCGGAGCGCACCGACGGCGTGAGTGGGTACGTCCAGATGACCTTGCCTGTCTCCGGTTCGAGCGCGTTCACGGCCTCGGGATGCCAGAAAATGAGCTGCCGTTTGCCGCCGAATTCATAAATCATCGGCGGCGCGTAGCCCGGCTCCTTGGCGCTGAGAGCGCGCCAGATTTCCATGCCGGTATCCTTGTCGTACGCCACGGCCACGCTGCCATTACCACCGGCCAGACAGATGAGTTTCTTGCCATCGACGAGCGGATGGCCGGCGAACCCCCACACCGGCGTCTTGATGCCGAAATCCTTTTTGAAATCGTGCGACCAGAGTGCAGTGCCCTTTATCGCGTCGAGGCAAAGGAGATGGCCTTCACTGCCGAGCGTATAGACTTTTCCGTCCGCCACCGCGGGCGTGACGCGCGGGCCGGACGCGTAGCTCACGGTGTAAGCCGAGTCATATTCGTGCTGCCAGAGGATTCTTCCGTCGACTTCATCCAGGCAAAGGATGCGTTCATTGCCGGGAATCTCGCCGCGCGCGAAGGCGTTCGATGGATTCTTCGCGCCGGTCGCAAGGTGCCGGTCCATGACATACACGCGGCCCTTCGCCACCGCCGGCCCGCTGTAGCCGCCGCCAATGGGCGTGCGCCAGCGGAATTTCAATCCGTTCGTGGGCAGCTTCTCGACGATGCCGGTTTCGCGCCAAACCCCATCGCGCTGCGGCCCGAGCCATTGTGGCCAGTCCTCAGCGCCCGCGGTTGCGGTCAGAAACATGAGTCCATAACGCAGGACGAGATTCTTCCAGAGGAGAGCCGGTTTCATGAATGCGGGCAGCCTGCGTCGCGAAGCCCGGCCTGGCGAGCGGCAATTGATAGCTTCCCGGCGGGGTGTGAAACGACAATTAAGAATTGGCGCTGGAAAGGAATAATTCTCGTTGATCAGCGGAGGGGCGTATCTCTCGGTACTAACTGAGTTGGCTGCGCCTGGAACCGGGTTCTAGCGTCCGAAAACGGACTCAAGATCTCTCAAAACCTCCGATTCCGGCCACAGCCACCTTTGCCGGCTCGAATGGCAAGGGCGAGCGTGGGAGCCCGTTGTTCAGCACCGAGCCGCGCGGTCTGGGCGCCACCTTCTATCGCTGCGACACGCAGAGCGGGTTTCCGGTGCTGGCCGGGGCCGCAAACCCACCGCCCAACCGGGAGGAGCCACCGTGACCGCCACCTACCTCGGAAAATCCGCCACCACAACGGTGCGCCCGTACCAAGCACCAGTTGCCGCCGACTTGCGCCTCAAGGGCGCCGCCATCACCGCTGGAGGGATCGACCTAGAGACCTTTTCATAAGCATCCAAGCGAACCGCCAGTCATGAAACAGTTACAGTGCCTAAATCGGGTTTCTGCCTCGAAGAATCTTTGTAACTATCTAGCCCTCTGCGGCTCAGTTGATCAAAGAACTGTATGCCTATGATTCTAACACTTGTCATCGGAGCGACGGCCGGAGCCGTACTTGGTTTCGGCTACTACAGGCTGGTTGACTGTCCCACCGGCGCTTGTCCGCTGGACTTGCTGCACGAGGCGGGCTTTGAACCGGACGTCTCCGACCCAACGGGACAAGCACTCCTCCGCGAGGTGCGTCAGCGGCACGCTGAGAAATCTTCGCCTCAGTCCTAGTCATGCTCTTGTTTCGAATCGAGATGGACCCAAGCCCGACACCTATATTTAACAGCGGCCACGTTGATCTTTCGCTCCCAAAATCGGGACAACGGAACCCTTGAGCGAGTCAATCCAAACGAAAAGGATCGCGGGGATCTGGACTTAATCGTCCAGCACGCCGACATCGTGGGTTACTCGTTTGTCCAGATGCCGGAGGACATCAGCCTGCTCCTCAGCAAACTCGACGTGCGACGTGCGACATGCGCGCTTCAAGCGGCAGGACAAGCTTGGCCTCATGGCGAAGTTCGAGACGGCTAAAGCCGTTCGCAACCTTCCGGAGATGATCGGGAGAGCCGCTGCGCGGGGACCGTTTGGAGTGATGATTGCGCGCGGTGATCTCGCTGTGGAAGTCGGGTTCCTGCGGATCGCGGAACTGCAGGAGGAGATCCTTTAGATGTGCGAAGCCGCGCATGTGCCGGCAATTTAGGCAACGCAAGTTTTGGAATCGCTGGCGAACGCTTCACCGGAGCGCGGCTGTGTCGAAGACCAGCCGCAGCAATGCCCGAAACGGAACTTCGCTCCAGATATCCGACGTTCTCCGTCTCGCAACGCTGCTGCGAGCTCGGAAGTGCTGCGGATGGTCGAGGACGACACAGCCGCGCCCCATCAAAGCTCCAGCCCGCCAAATTCATCCCGAAAGCGCGCGCTGCTCCACGGCCAAGTCTTCGGGTCGAGAACTAAACCCGCTTTTTGCCGGATTGTTCTCGATGTATTTGCGCGTTTCCATGTCATGCTCGCTGTCGTGCATGTCGGTGTCCCAATAATCCTCCTGCCAAAACTTGCCGCGCCGTTTTTGCAGCCGGTTCGCCTTTTGCGCCGTATGCTTCTTCCAGCTCTCCAGAATCTCCGCCATCGGCGTGGCGTCCACCTTGAACAACGCGTGAACGTGATTCGGCATCACCGCCCACGCGCGCAGGTCGTAGCGTCCACCGTGGAAGAACCGCACCGCGTCTTCAACAAGGCTGGCTATCTCCGGCTTGCGCAGATGGCACTCACCGCGCCCCCGGTCGAGATAAGCTTCCAATTCCGCCCGCCGCTTCTGGTCGTCTTCAATCTTCAAGAGATGCTCCCATTCGCTCCGAAGCGATTCGGGAAACGAATCGACCAGTCGGAACGTGACGAACTGCGTCAGCCCGGGCTCATCGCGATGGGGTAGATAGCCGCGCTCATTCCAGCCACGAAAACCTTGCTTGGCGTCCTCGGCCTTCGGTGGTGAAGACCCTCGTCGCTTGCCCTCGACCAAATCGCGCACGCCGGGATTGTGCGGCGGCCCGGGACGGGGCGGCTTGGGTGGATGGCTCACGCCAAACATTGAGCCGCAAACCCGCGAACGCCGCAAGTCTTGGAACGTCCGGAGCGCGGCTGTGTCGCCGAGACCAGCCGCAGCAGCTTCGCAACGAGTGGCGCGTAGGAAACAGTTCGACTCGACTCGACCCACGGACGTGCTGCGGCTGATCCCGCGCGGCGCGGGACACAGCCGCGCTCCGCCGACGTCTGGTGCCATCGCTCGGAGTGGAGAGTTCCGGTAGTCCCGCAGGTTGCGGGTCACGATCACGTCCGCGTTCCAGGCAAGAGCCGCAGCGAGATGAAATCCCCATTCCACTTCAAGCAACATGGGAAATCCGGCGCCTGGGTTTCGGAGACGTTGCCGCACCTCGCCCGCCAGGTGGACGACATCGCGTTCATCCGCTTCTGCCAGGGGGAAGCCAACAAATTTGGATGCTCCATCGCATTCATGGCTTGTTCTACCGGGTCGCCGCCCACACGGTGAAACCAAGCCGTTCAAACGATTGCCCGCATGACCACGACTTCGCCCCGCGATCCCCGTCCCAACCCAACCGGCAACAGCCGGCTGGTGCTGCAGGCTCGCGACGTCTCGAAAGCTTATGCGGGGCGCCCGGTGCTGCGGGACGTGTCCTTTCTGCTTCACGCAGGTCAGCGGTTGGCGCTCACCGGACCTTCGGGTAGCGGCAAGACGACGTTGCTCAATTGCCTGGGCGGGGTGGATCGTCCCGACTCCGGCTCGATTGTGTTGCACGACGACGCGCTGGAAAAGCTTTCCAGCGACGAGCTCGCCCGGGTTCGTCGCCAACGGGTCGGCACCGTGTTCCAATTCTTCCATCTCCTGCCCACGCTGACGGCGTTCGAGAACGTCGAGTTTCCCTTGCAGTTAATCGGGGTGCCGCCGCACGAGCGGGGCCAGCGCGTCCAGTTACTGCTCGAACGCGTCCGTCTGACCGCGCGCGCCGGGGCGTTTCCCGCGCAGCTTTCCGGCGGCGAAATGCAGCGGGTAGCTATCGCCCGGGCGCTCATTCACCGACCCGACCTCATCCTCGCCGACGAGCCGACCGGCAATCTCGATTCGGCCAACGGGGAAAACATCCTCGCGCTGCTGCACGATCTCACGGAAGAAACGCACACGGCGTTGGTGCTCGTTACCCACAGCCTGGAAGCGACCCGCATTTGCCATCGCACGATCCACTTGCGCGATGGCGCGGTGGTCTCGGAGACGCTGCATTCCTGATTCCATGGATGCTGCACCGGCCAGGGGCTTGACGGCCATACTGCTGCGAAAACTCGCATTGCGGCATTGGCGGGCCGCGCCCCGGCAGTCCGCGCTGCTGGTTCTGATCCTGGCGCTCGGCATCGCGGTCTTCTTCTCCATCCGCCTGGCCAACCGAGCGGCGCTGGCCAGTTTTCAGAACTTCACCGACCTGATCACGCAAGAGAGCGATTGGCTGATCAGCGCGCCGGCGGGTCGGCTGCCGGAATCAATTTTGCCGGAATTGAGGGAACGATTGAACTCGCAGCCGGTCAGCATCATTCCCGTCCACGAGACCACGGCGGCCCGCCCGCAAACCGACCCGGACGAAGCCATCGGGTTACGCGAAACCTTTCAACTGCTCGGGGTTGACCTGATTGGCGTACAAAATCTCGCGGCCCGGCGCGTTCAGGATCGCTCGTGGTTTGGGCAGGCCAACCCTTCTGCGGCCGCGGCGGGCAGCGCGGAGGGTTTTTGGCGGATCTTCCAAAACCCGCTCGCGGTCTTCATCAGCGCGGCGCTGGCGGCGAGTGACCAACTGAAACCGGGCGACCCGTTGACGCTAGTCGTGAACGAGAAAATCGTACCGCTCGAAGTCGCGGGAATTATTCCCGCCACCGCTGAAGGCCCGCACGCTCCGGCCACGCTGCTGGTCATGGACCTGCCCGCACTCCAAGAGCTCACGGGCCAGGCAGGCTCTCTCAGCCGCATTGAATTTGTCGTGGAAGAAGGGCCGGAGGTCGAGACGCAGCGCGCACGTCTGCGGGAGCTGCTCGAGAGTTGGAGCGGGGACCGATGGCTCGTCTCCTCGCCCGCAGATCGCCGGGCGAGCGCTGCCACGATGACCCGGGCCTTTCGGGTCAACCTCACAATTCTTTCGCTGATTGCCTTACTGGTGGGGCTCTATCTCATCTTTCAGGCACTGGACGGGGCGGTCGTCCGGAGGCGGGAGGAAATTGGAATTCTACGTTCGCTGGGCGTTGAGGAATATCTGATCCGACGTGTGTGGTTGCTGGAGGCAGCGCTGTTGGGGCTGGCGGGTGGAGGGCTCGGCGCGATCCTCGGTTGGACCGGCGCGCAGTTCTCGGTGCGGTTGGTGGGGCGTACGGTCAATACGCTCTACTACTCGACCAGCGTTGACGCGGCACGGCTTGAATTGGGCGAACTGGGGGCGGCGCTGCTCCTGGCGGTGGCCACCAGTCTCCTGGCCGGTTGGATTCCGGCACGCGCCGCGGCGCGCACCCCGCCGGCGCAAATTCTCGTCCGCCATGCGCTCGCGCCGCCGGGCCTGCAATTCTGGCGCAAGGAATGGCTGGGATCGGTCATCGTCCTGGCGGGTTTCGCCCTGGTGTTTCTGCCGCCCCTGCGCTTTGCGGGTGGGGTGCGCTTCCCTTTGGCGGGGTATCTCGCCGGAATGGGTTGGATCCTCGGCGGTGGCATCCTGAGCGGTGGAACCCTTCGAGCGCTGGCTCGGTTGGCCCGACCGCTGGGGCGCTGGTTCATTCCGGTCAAGATCGCCGCGGGTCACCTGATTCAACCATCGGGTCGACATCGTCTGGCGGTGGCGGGGTTGGTTTGTGCCATCGCCATGACGGCCGGCATGACGATTCTGGTCGCGAGCTTTGATACCACCATGCGCGGTTGGGTCGAACGGACCTTTCAGGCCGACCTTTACCTTTCCAGCAGCGGCGCGCAGAGCGCCACGGCGGAAAACCGCATTTCGCCAGAAACCTGGCGGAATATTCTCGCTCACCCCGCCGTCGCCGACGTCAATCTGGTGCAAACGTGCGACGTTCAACTCCCGGAAGGGACGACGATGTTGTCCGGCGCGGAACTTGACGTCATGCAGCGGCGGACGGCCATCCCCTGGATGCAACCACCCGTTTCGAATGATGTCTTTGTTTCTGAGCGCAACGCGGCGCTTGCGCTTGTCAGTGAGAGTTTCAGCGAACGGTTTTCGCTGCGGCGGGGTGACCAATTCACGCTGCCAACACCCCTCGGCAAAAAGAAACTGACCATCGCCGGCGTCTTCTCTGATTACGGAAACGAACGCGGCTCGATTCTGGTGGATCGGCGGCATTTCGCCGCGTGGTTTCAAAACGAACAGGTGTCGGGCTTGATGGTTTTTGTCCGGGATGGCTTCTCGGCGGAGTCGCTGCGGGCAGAATGGCTGGCGCGCCATCCCGGATTACGGATCTTCAGCAACGCCCGTTTGCGGGTAGAGATTCTCCGCATCTTCCGGCAGACTTTCGCGATCACTTACGCGCTCGAAGTCATCGGCGTGCTGGTGGCCGTGATCGGGCTGGGCCTGACTCTGGTGAGCGTTCTGCTCGAGCGACGGGCGGAACTGACAACTCTCCGCGCCCTCGGATTGAATCGCGGCGAGATTGCTCAGGCCACCGCCTGCGAAGGGCTGTTCCTGGCCGTTGCCGGAGTCACCGTGGGCGTGGCCGTGAGTCTGGCGCTCGGCTGGATGCTGATTTTCGTGGTCAACAAACAAACCTTTGGCTGGACGCTCGGTTTCGACGTGCCGTGGCTGCAAATGGCGGGGCTCGCGTTCCTAGTGATCAGCGCCGGCACGAGCGTGGCCTACAGCGTAGGCCGGTGGGGCGCTGCGCTCCCGGCGGATCAGGAAGAATAAACCTTGAGAACGAATCCGACATCCCGGAGACGGGTGCAGACCGGCAATCGCCATGCGATGATCCTCGCAGCGGTGTGGTTGAGCTATCTCCTCCCCGGGGCCGCCGCGGAATTCCACCCGCCGTTGCAGACGGCTGACGGTTTCGCGGTGCCGCAACCGGGGCGCCGCTTTGAGTTTCCGCGCGACCATGGCAGCCATCCCGAATTTAAGATCGAATGGTGGTATGTGACCGGCCATTTGTTTGGCGAATCGGATCGCCGTTTCGGCTTTCAAGCAACCTTCTTTCGGCGAGCCGGTCCCCCGCCGACGAACGGAAGTGCAGCCACGGCAAATTCAGGACTGTTCGGCCACGGTGAGTTGCATCTCGCGCACGTGGCGCTGCTGGATGTGCAAGGCGAACGGTTCATGCACGAGGAACGGTTGAACCGCCTGGGGTGGGATGCCCGGTCGGACACCAACACACTGGCGGTCCACAACGGCAACTGGTTCTTGCGTCTGGGCACTCATGCGCGCGGCTCACTGTCACTGCAAGGTTCTATTCGTGGTGCCGCCGCCTTTGCGCTCGAGTTGACCCCGACCAAGCCGCTCGTGATCTTCGGTGAGAATGGCGTTTCCCGAAAGGGCGCTTCACCCACCGCGTCGAGTCACTATCTGACGTTTTCGCGGCTGGCGGTTGCGGGGGAGGTGACGCTGGCGGGCCGAAAGCAAGCCGTCCGCGGGCAGGCGTGGATGGACCACGAGATCAGCAGCAGTCAACTGGATGACGATCAGGCGGGTTGGGATTGGGCCAGTCTGCAACTCAATGATGGCCGGGAAATCATGGCGTATCGGTTGCGCAAAAAGGACGGCCGCACCGACCCATTCTCCCAACTGGCCTGGGTCGACGCGCAGGGCGGCGTCACAAATCGCAACAGCACGCAATTCACCTGGACGACCCGGCGGACTTGGAAAAGCCCCGCGACGGGGGGCGTGTACCCGGTTCACGTGAAGCTCACCACCACCGATCCCGTCAACGGACAGTCAGTGAGTTTCACGCTCGATCCGATTATTTTGCCGCAGGAGTTAAAGGGCGAGCTCGGGGGCATTCCCTATTGGGAAGGCGCTTGCCGCGTGCTCGATGACCGAGGCGCAAACGTCGGATCCGCCTACTTGGAACTGACCGGGTACGTCGGGAGTCTTGCGAATCGTTTCAAATAAAAGCGGCGATGCGACCCCGAAAATCATCCTAGCTCTGCGCGGTGTAAAAAGAGAACATCTGCTATGACACGCGCCGGCGAACGTCCAACAGTACTCCTCAATTGCATTAAGATGCATGAGGGCGCATCCCGCGCGCTGCACGGCAATTTTTCGCACATTCAACAGCTCTACAACGAACTTATTAAGAATCAGGATTTCAATTTCACGGTCCACGTCGATGCTGTAACGCTTCCCATCATGCGTGCGTCCATTCCCGAGGAGCGTCTCCATGTAACTCAGGCGCCCGTTGACAGCATCGTGCAGCAAGATTGTGAGATTGTGAAAGCGGTGCGTCGTGTAAGGCCGCACATTTACCATAAGCCCACAGGGCAATTGCCGCTAATTCCACTGTCCTGTAAGTGCATATCGGGCATCGCTGATCTCATTCATCTGCACGCTCCAATGAGTTGGACTAAGACACTTTATAAGCAGATGAGCTACCAGCTGAGCGTTTTCTATGCCGACTGCGTCATTTGCACAAGTCACGCGACTCGCAACGAGGTCATCCAGAGGTTGAGAGTGAAACCCGAGAAGGTCAGGGTGGTCTACCATGGTTCTACCCGAATGACGGAGACGCCGCGCGAGGTTGCTTTACCAAGGGGGCCGTTCTTCGTAACTTTTGGCCACCAACGTCATAAGAACGTCGAGGCGTGTATCAAGGCGCTGGCAATCGCTACGCATAGAGAGAAAGTACAAGCACGCTTAGTCGTGGTGGGTGTTTGTCCCGGATGGGCGGCTCTCGAACGTCTGGCGGCAAGCGAGGGAGTATCGGAATTAGTGTCAATGGTCGGACGCGTCTCGAATGGCGAACTGCGGTTTCTATATAGGCACGCGATCGCACTATTGTTTCTTTCAAAATACGAAGGCTTTGGCCTGCCGATACTTGAGGCAATGGTCGAAGGTTGTCCCGTGATCGCTTCCAACGTGTATTCGATTCCGGAGGTCGTTGGTCAGGCGGGCCTCTTGTTCGCGGTAGACGATTATGAAGGCGTTGCTGCGGCAATGATTAAGATCGCGGCGGATCGCTCATTTCGTGAGGAGTTCGTGGTTAAAGGGTACAATAATGCCGAGCGATTCTCATGGCGAACCGCTGCGGATCAGGTGGCCGAGATTTACAAGGAACTTCTTCACAGTTAGCCGGCCAGCCATATGAAACAAACAACTTCTATTTGTCGTGGTTTGTCAACGGTCCGGGCTGAATTTTACATTTCCCGCATCCGACCAGACGGGACCGCGCAGCGGATGGCCGGCTTGGAACCGGTATGAATTTGGTCTCTCGACGCTCCGCGGAAAAGAAGTAACCGTGGCGATTGAGTGCCCTTTCGCGCGCATGGCAATGCCTGAGGGAGATCCTGTGGTTCCCGGCATTTGGAAACGGGCAATGGAGGGCACGGAGTCTCGGAGAGATTCGAGTAGAAACGAAAATTGCCGGGGGGGGAAGAACCGCGGATTCACACGGATGGACGCGGATACGGGAAAGCCGTTGCCTTTCACCTTCTGAGTGAGTGCCCGGAATCAGCGTTTATCCGTGGTTGACGGATCTTTTGATGGGCCACCCGATCTGTCTACAAATCCCAAATATATGGAAGGTTTTGGGCAATGACCCGGACCTTACTGGACAGCGGCCCCGCTCGTGGCCTTTTTCGACCGTAGGCACCCGCGTCGAGTCGGTAGTCAAAGACCTCCATGAATTATGGGTGCTCAGTTATTGAATCCGAACGGAGCGAGCCTGGTCGAAGGATGCGAAGAATAACGAAAGCAATCTTGCCCTGATCAAAATGAGAATTTCCTGCCTCCTTTTCTTCTCTCATTTGTTCGTCGCCTCCATGTCGGCGGCTGACTTGGTGCGCCCGCCCATCAGCTACTCTGACGAAATCCAGCCATTGCTGGCCGAGAACTGCATAAAGTGTCACGGGCCGGAAAAGCGGAAAGGCGGACTCCGGCTCGACCAGAAGGCGAACGCATTCGAGGGGGGAGACTCGGGTGAACGCGGCATTGTTCCAGGCCATTCGGGCCAGAGTCAGCAAGGCGAAATCGGTCATCTGGCTGTTTAGGGAGGGCGCGCCAAGCGCGGTGGACATGTTCGATCCGAAGCCGGAGCTGACGAAACGCGACGGCAAACGCATTGAGATCGACGTGTTCAACTCCGGCATTCCTCGGCCCGGCTTTCCCAGCGCGGGCTCGTGGGTCACCTACGGCCTCGGCTCGGAAAACAACAACCTGCCTGGTTACAACGGTCGTCGCTACCGGCTCACCGACGTGGCGGGTGAGGTCTTGCAGAAGATTCTGGCCTGAAACTGAAGTCTCAATGGTCAACACGCTCTGCACGGGACGAAGCTCCTCCATGTCTTTGGCACCGCCGGAGAAGGCTCAGGAGTCCTGAGGCTACACCGTCACGGATCGATGGGGAGGGCGCCAAAAAACGCGCCGATCCGCGTGAAGGCGTGCCGCTCGGCGTCGTGCGGCAACGCCTAGCCTGGATTTCCACGGAGGGGAATTGACCTAACAACTCCCTGAAAATTGCAGATCCTCTGGCTATGTCTTGAAGGCAAGCGAAGAATGGCAGTCAAACGGGGCCAAGCGGAGGAAAGACTGTTATCCTTTGTAGGTGGTGAGCCGGAGCTTCAGATCGTTCCACCATGG
>CAMAUY010000004.1 GCA_945861565.1 Akkermansia muciniphila | reverse complement strand
CCCCCCGATCTCGGAGACCAGCTGCTTGGGTTGACTCCCATAACCTCCAGATACTCTCCTTGGGTAACCTCGTATTTTCCCATCCAAAAGCCCCGGCTGAGGGTCACCTCGGTCTGCGGTCCCTCGTTGGGCCAGCGCGCCGGCTCGTTCGAGGGGCTCCCCATCATAAACGTGCCACACGGAATCCAGACGAGTTTTTCCGACTGAAGCGGAGGAGGTCCGGTGGCCTGGGCAAAATTTCCGTGCCAAAGCAATGCGCGCAGGTTGAGCAATTCCGTTGCAGGCAGCGGGGGGACTAATTCTTTGTCCCAGCCTCGAATCTCCAACGCCAGAGTGCTCGTTATTCCTCCAAAAAGAGAAACATCCACCCCAACCTGGCCCGGTTGAACACACGCGTTGGCTTCCAGTTCTAAATACGGTTTAACATTGAGCGTCGGGCCGATCAGGCCTGCAAGGTAGATGCCGATCTTGGGTTCCACATAGGCGCGGATGCGGACCGAGCCGGAGGCCTCCCAAGTCACGGGATATACCTTCGAATCGGAACTTTCCTCGGTGAAGGAAGTCCAGTCTCCATCGCGATACTTCACTCCCACGGCGACCGATCGTGAATAGTTGAATCCGCCCATCACGCGAGCATGGCCGGTCATTTCACCTTCGAGCCCTGCCCGGAATTCCGCGGTAACGACCAGCGGAATGGGAATCAGGATTCGGGTCGGAATAAAGCCGGTGATGTTACGCGCCGCTCGGCCAATCCTCTGGCTCGAATCAAATTTCAAGCTGTCCTGCCAACTGGCGCTCAACATCATGTCCAACTTCAGGTCGGCGGAAATCTTCAGGTCAAACTTCCGGGGTTTGCGAATCTGGTAGTCGATCGACAAATCAGGGTCGAACTCAAATCGTCCGGTGACCACCTCCACTTTGACTCCCTCTTTTACGTAGAGCGGAAGACCATTCAGTGGAATCGAGATTCCGTCGGTAACGCTCGCGGATCGCGCCCCTGTCTCCTCCAGGGCCATCCCTTGTCCCTCAAAATGAATGGAACCTTCGACCAGAATATCCGCCAACGCTGCCTGGGTTGTCTGGAGCGTCACGGTATGAGTCGTCAGTTCCTCGGTGACCGATACCACCGTTCGCTGATACGGGAAGGCTGGATCCGTCCCCACGACAATGTGGCCGTTCGTCAGCCCGGAGGAGGGCCCGGTGTAGGTGAAAACAAAGGTGTCACCGTTGGTTGCGGCCAGTTGTAACGTCGAGGCCGGGCTGATCACGATGACGTTGTCAGCCAAAACGGGCATCAATTCGAGTTCGAACGGCCATGAATTGGTGGTGCGGTGGCCCAGGGTGTCTGAAACCGCCAGCGTTACCCGGACCGTTTCGCCGTATTGCCCGAGAAAGGTATCCGGCGATGGGGTGTAGACGACGGTCCCATTGGTATAGCTCAACTGGGAATCCTGAAGAGTGAGAGGGGCGTTGGTCCCCAAAGTGAATCGGACGGAGGCTGGATCAACGCCGGTCTCATCGCGCAGATCCACCTTGAGTTGACTTTGGCGTGAAACCGCGATGCCGTTCGACGCCGGTTTCAAGCGCCAAATCTCCGGCGGGTCAGTATCCACTTTAAGAACCTGGAAGAACTGCGATGATGGTCCGAACGGGGTGCGGAAACGGATCAGGTTGTTCGTGGCAAAAAGCGGTACGGACGTCAGGGTCTGCCACGGCAATCCATCCAGCAAACTGGCGGCCCGAACCTGATATTGCTTTCCAGGAATGGCTTCCCAACTAATCACCACGCGGTTGGATGAACTCCGGACATCAATCCCGATCGGCCCCACGCCTGGCATCGGGGGGATTGCTGCGAAACCCGTCATCGATGAAGCCAGCAAAAGGACGCTCAAGAATCCTTGATAGGCCGCGGTTGGAAGAGTCACAGAACACCTCTACCCGAAAACATCTCCATCGCACCAAACCCTTCTTGTTTGAAATTGCCCCTTACTTGCCATTCATTGGCGGATGAAAAGGTTCAAATGGGTAACCGCCCACCGTCGGGAGGTCTGGGTCTTCGGCCACGAACACCCGATCCATGCTGCGGGGCCCCTGATCCGCGGATAGAAATCTGAAAATGAGAGAAAAAGCTCTCTACTGTGATTTTTTCGCTTGCATAGGTTATATATGCTGTATCGAACACGAATGCGCCGCGCGCATACCACTCCAGTCCAAGACCGCCTTCGGGGCACTTCCCAACAAGGGCACGCAGCGCTATTTCCGCGTAGACGGTGCTTGCCATGAGAATTGAATTTGTCGCCACCGACTATTGAGGAATGAGAACCACGGATAAACGCCGATAGTCGCAGATTCCATGCCCTTTCTATCCGCGTCAATCCGTGTTCATCCGCGGTTCTCCTTATCCGCGGATTGGGGGGGGGCAATCCTTCATTGCCCCATCCAATCGATGCCGATAGGTTGGGCGAAATGAGCCGAAGCCGGGTGGGTCTTGGCACCCTCGCAAGTCGATGAACTTCGCCGAACAGTTTCGCCAGAAAGTAACCGAATCGCCAACGGCGATGGCAATCCGGTTCAAGGATAGCGCACTTTCCTACCAACAACTGGCCACCCGAATCGAGCGTCTCCGGTCGGAGTTTGGTTCCTTAAAGGGCATGCGGGTGATAATCCTTCTTCCCGACTCGATCGAGGCTTATCTGTTTTATCTGTTTTTATTTCTGAGTGAAGCCGTATTCGTTCCGTTATCGGTTCAGCTGACCCGTTCACGCATCCAATGTGTCATTGATCGGATTGATCCCCATTTGGTCGTGACCAACGATCTTCTATATCAAGCACATGCGGAGGTGCTTTCCGCCGTAACCTGCCTCCAGGTCGGCGGGGCCAGCGACGCGTCGGTCTGTGGTTTCGCCTGGCAGATGGCAGGTCCAATGAAATCGGTGCAGGATATCCCCAGGGATCGCGAGCCCAACGAAGAATCTGTCCGGGTGATACTCTTCACCTCGGGTTCCACAGGAACCCCTAAAGGCGTCTGTCTCAGCGAGTCCAATCTGACGGCGGCGGCCGGGATGATGGTGAACTTCCTGCCGATGGATCGCACCACCCGGAGCCTGGTGACCGTTCCGCTCTATGATTACTACGGGCTCATTCAGGTGTTGGGACATATTTTGGGAGGCGCTGGCTACATTTTCGGGTACAGCCCCGCCTTCGCCAAGCAACTGCATCGCGTTTTGCAGGATGAGAATGTGACGGATTTGGTATTGGTCCCGCACACGCTGCGGAAACTGACCGAGGGGACCTCGCAACCAGGATGCGACGGTATCCGCTCACTCAGGCGGATCACGACTTCAAGTGATACTCTGATGGAGGATGTTTTGCGGCGGGCATTTCAGATCAACCCTGGCCTTATCGTCGTGAACATCTATGGACTCACCGAGGCGGGTCGGGCATGTTACCGGATATTGGATCGCAACACACCCTTCTCAATGTCGATTGGCCGTCCTTCCCAAGGTGTGGAGGTTGAAATCGACGGGGAAAAGGGCGAGCCGGGTGAAATTATTATCCGCGGACCCAATGTCATGTTGGGATATTTCCAGGGCATTGTCGAATGCCGGGTGGGATATTTGCCATGCCGCGAGATGAGGACGGGAGACTTGGGATATTTCGATTCAAGCGGTGACATTGTGCTCTTGGGACGGCGCGACCAGGTGATCAACCTGATGGGAGCGAAGATACATCCGATCGAGATTGAAATGGCAGCGCTTAAAGTGGAGGGGGTCCGGGAAGCAAAGGCCCAACTGCTCCGGGGGCCCACGGGCGAACCTTTTATTCATCTCGACGTGGCGGTGGTCGGCGATCACTTCTCAGCCGAAGCGATCCGCGAGGCACTGCGGAAGGCGCTTCCGCGAATGTTCGTGCCCGCAACGATCCGTCTGGTTTCGGAAATAGCCCGGACCGAATTAGGGGCCAAAATTCTTCGCTAAAGGGAGCCGAATGACACTCGACATCCACGCACATCTATATCATCCAAAATGGTATCCCCGCCCCTTCAGCGAGAGCCTGACCCACGATTATCTGAACCAGAGCATGGCCCGTGGTCGTCCTCAGGACGCCGCCCGCGCCGAAGAAGTGATTTCCCGATTGCTGTCCGATGACACGGGGGAGCGGACCGTCCGGTTGATGGACAAGGCGGGCATCGACATCAAGGTCATCCTCGTGCTCGATTGGGGGGTTGAACTGGGGGAGGCCGCTTGCAGCATCGAGAAGACGCATCAGGACATTTTGGGGATCTGCGCCCGATTCCGCGACCGACTCATCGGTTTCGCCGGCATTGATCCCCGCCGACCGCAGGCCGCTCAACTCGTGGAGCACGCCTTCGACCACCTCGGGGCCCGGGGACTGAAACTGCATCCTACCGGGCCATGGACGTTAACCGACGAACGAACACAGCACGTTGTGGAGCTCGCAGTCCGCCGCCAGTTTCCCATTCTCGTCCATGTTGGAAAAACCCTCGATATTCTTAACGATCAGAATGCTCAGCCCGCCGCGCTCATCAAGCTGGCACGGTTGTTCCCGGACGGAACATTCGTCGCTGGCCACAGTGGATTTGAGCGGTTCGAAGAGTTCCTGGTGGAACCCGACCTACCGACGAATCTTTATTTCGATATTTCCGCCTGGCAACCCTTGCTGCGCAGCGACCCTCCAACCCTGCTGGCCCGACTGTCGAAACTAGTCCTCGCGTTTCCGGACCGAATTTGTTTTGGTTCAGACAGTCCGTTCTTCACCTATAATTTGGCCACTTCCGAAAAAGGATGGGTGAATTTTGTGGCGGATTTTGTGGCGGAACTGCCGACCGAACTGAAGCAGTCGGCCTCGGGGATCCTCCGCGGACAGGATATCTTCAGCTGCTGAAGCGGGAACTGAAGCCGGCCCATTCCGTCCCTTGGGCCAAACTCTAAAAAATGGAGAGCACTGTGAGAGCCGCAACGCGTGAACAAGTTGTTGAAAAACTAAGAGAGTTTGTATCCATAGAAAGTGGAGTGCCTGGAATTACGGAAGAGACGCCATTGATAGCCAGCGGCGTTCTCGACTCTTTTTTGATCGTGTCGATCATTGCCTATTGCGAGAGAGAATTTTCCTGTTCATTCGAGCCTGATGAATTCGAGGAACAGCACTTCAAAACGATCGGAGCCCTGGCAGACAAGGTGGGCGGGCATCTCCCAATGAGTGAGGTTTCGCCTCTTGACTCAACGCCAGCCAGAGGCGAAGGGATTCGCTGACACTCCACGCTTGGGCATCGCAGCCGCGCGGTTGGTGCGGGGCATCCCCATCCAGGATTTCTGGCAATTGCCCAAGGCACCCCGCACCGAGCAAACTCGCCACTCCGCCCAAATACGATCGGGCTGCTGCCGCCGCCACGGGATCGCCAGGATAAGCCTTCACCAGGGCTTCGCAAAACGTCGGCAATAACCAGACCCAGGCAGTTCCATTGTGGTACGCGGGTTTCCGTCGGGTGTCTTCGTCTCCGAAATAATGTCCCCAATACGGCCTATCCGGATCATTCAGAAGTTGCCCGTCACTATAGATGGGAAGCGGTGGCGTTACTCGCAGGGGAGCCAGCGACCGGACCGCTCCCGGAACCAACAGCCATCGGCTGGCTGCAGCCACCGTCCGGCGTGAGCGCGCGGGCGCTGCTGGATGCGAATCAACATCCAAAGCGATTGAAAATAGTGCGTTGGGGCGGAGCGCCGTGTCCGGAATAGCCGCTTGAGCGGGTTGTCCCTTTACCGCCCGGAGGCAATCGGCGTGCCAACCGCAGTCCTCCAACCAGAAATAGCGGTGGAACGAGTTTTCGGCACGCTGCGCAAGATCTGCCCAGCATTCCCCGCGGCCCTCCCAAGGCTCGACGCCGAGCCGTTGCAGGAGCCGCAGCAAGCGAATCCACAACGCCTGAATCTCAATCGGGTATCCCTCCCGAGGGGTTCCCGCGGGATGATTGGTATCCATCCAGGTAAAATGGCCCGGGCTCCACACCAACCCGCTCGCGGCATCCACGGCGATTCCATTTTCCGTTCCAGCCAGATAGCCGCAAGCAATTGCCCGCAGCGCTTGTCTCATCGTCCGGTCGCCTGGACCCACGATCGTGGCATAAAACCCGTCCGCCTCCGCAGCCACAAGCCGTGCGGCGAATTCCTCGCAGACAACACCGAACCACAAGGGAGCGTCACTTGTGTCGCGATTCGATGCATCCTCGCCGTTGATCGCATTCGGCAGCGTGCCACCCTTTTCGAATCGGGCAAAGACGGTGAGAATTTGCCTCACTTCCTCTAGGCGCCCGGCCGCGAGCATTCCTCGGGCGACGATTAGAGTGTCCCGACCCCAATCGAGGAACCACGGGTAGCCGGCGATCGCGGTGCGGCCGGTGCCCCGACGCACCACGAACGCATCCAGCGCACGAACCAGCTGGCGGGTCAACGGGTCCACGTCGCGGACCTGCCCTTCCCCCTGCGTCCGAGTAAGTCCCGTCAGCAATGCCTCGTTGGCACGAATACGACCCGCGACCGCTTCCAGTGCGTCATGCGGTGCCGGGTTTTTTCGCTCGGCGGTTATTACGAGGAGAGATTGCGAACCAGCGGCCAGTGGCAATTCGAACCACCCCGGGCTGAAGGCATCGCCGGCTGCGGTCAGGCCCCGGGTCGCTTCCAACGGGTGTTCACAATGGGTCCACTCGGTCGCGGACCAAAACCGCCCAAGATCCGTGTACGCGCGGAGCTCGCGATCCGGCCCGGGTGTAAACCGAAAACCAACCGCCGCAGGCAAGAGGTGGATTCCCGACGAAAAATGTCCCTCGCTCTGAGGGGTTCGCTGCGTCTCGAAGTGAAACCCGCGATCTTCGAGATCCAAGCGCACGGTCAATCGCACCCGATGCTCCGGCCGCAAAGGCCTTCCGAAGCGCGAGTCCGCGCCGGAACGATCGGGTCTGCTGAAGTGAGCTAACACGGTATTGAACCCTTCGAGCAGATTCAGAACCAGATGGATTTCGACCGTGCGGCCATCGCCCGCAGGTGCAAGGAAACGCCAATGTGCCGGCGGACCCGGCTCGAAATCCAGCAGGCTGCCGGCGTCCAACGGCGAAATGAAACCGTCGGCATCCACCCAAACCCGCATTCGCTTGACGAAAACATGGCGGTCCACGGGAACGCCCGGATGCAGATTTGCTCCCAGCAAGCAGTCGTACTTGGAGAAAATGCGTCCGAGATCCACCGCACTGCGAACCATGGCACCGCGACCGTTGGTCAGCAGGACCAACGTCTGCGCAGCAATGCCTGACAACCGAACCGTTGGTGCGCTGGCCAGATATCGAATCGTTCCCTCGATTCGATCTTTCGATTCTTCGTATCGCTCAATCACTAACCGGGCGATTCCGGCGCCCTCGCCCGCCGCAAATGCCGCGACATGCCCACCGTCCACCCGGATGGATTCTGCGCGAGACACCCGCCCGGATTCGGCCTGCTGAATCGTCACTTGGAATCTCACGGGGTCTTTGACCAAGAGCCAATGTCCAACCGGAACACTCAAAACTCGGCTCCGATCGGCCACGGACCATTCTACGACGGGTCGGTATCCGAGATCTTTCGCCCCGACCTCGTCGAGGCGAAAAGAATGATCCATCCGTGATGCGCGAGTGGCCATGCCCAGCACCGCGCCTGGATCCTCGGCCACGCGGCGGGCCAACACGGGAAGATCCGTCGACCGAACTCCTTCAATACCCGCCTTGACCAGAGCCCAAACCGCCCAATCGGCTCTTGCCTGATGATCCCGGGCCGCTGCGCCCGCGGCTTCCTCCGGAAGCGGTCCAGCCCCAAGGCAATGACAGGCCCCAGGTTCCAAACGGAAGACGACCGATGCCGAATCGGAATCGTCCCGGACGGGGCGTGCCGAATCGGGAAGGAGCTCGAACTCCGGTCGATCACACGTCTGCCATTGGCCCGGGGTTAGGGAAACGGGGTGGGGAAGCGCCATGTCATGATTGATCAGAATCAAAACCTTTTGTTTTCGGTCCGCGGAGTCCCGCCGCAGTGCCAGAACAGGGGAGCCATCGGGACTCAGGCGAGTGAATGTTGCGGCGGAAAAGAAGCACGGATGGGATGCCAGCAGTCGATTGAGTTCGCCGAGTTCGCGCACGAGATTGGGCCGCTGTCCCCAACTTAGTCCGCGCGCACTATGAACATTGACCCGTTCCACCGCCAGCCACTCAACACCCTGGGTGAACCCCCACGCGCCGTTCACGCTGGTGAGGGCGCACACTTGATTTCGATGCCAGGACCATTCCCGCCCGAGCTCATGAGCTGCCAGCCGCGGGTTGTCGTGGGTTTCACTGTAATTCACAAGCGTTCCACACCGGTGGCTGGTCGGGAGCGAGTAGTCGAGGTACCACTGCACACCCGCTCCGCCATAGTTCTGAAACAGTTCGCTATACGCCCATTGGAATCCGCCCGGACCCAGCAGTGCTTCCGTTGTCTCCCAGGCACCTCCCAAACCTTCGAGCAGAAAAACGGCATCCGGAAATTCACCACGAACTCGCGCCGTGATAAACCGCCAGACGGGCAGCGGCACCTTGTAACCCGCATCGCACCGGAACCCATCCACACCCCGCCGGCACCAAGTCAAAAACGCATCCGCGAATTCCTCCCACAGGGCGGGATCCGTGGGATCCAACTCGACGAGATCCTCCCACACCGTACCCCATGCACCAGGACTTACAAATCGTCCGTCGGCCGCGCGATGGAACCATTCCGGGTGCTTTTCCCAAACTGTGCTGCCCCATCCGGTGTGGTTAATCACGAGATCAATGAAGAGACGCCCGCCCAAACCATGCGTCGCGCGGGCCAGCTCCTCAAACTGCTGCACGCCCGTCGTGCGTTGATCAAACTCGATCAAAGCAGGATCGATCGCCGTCAAGTCAAGCGCAGCATACGGACTCCCAAATCGTCCAAACCGGGCAAAGGTCGTCGGCGTCGGATTTACGGGAAGCAGATGAAGAATCCGGCAACCCAGCGCCTGGATGATATGCGGAAGTTCCTTCTGCAAATCCCGCAGCGTGCCACTGGGGGGGATGACAGCTCCCCCGTTCCTTTCCCAAAGCCGATACGTTTTTTCCTGCTCCGCGTCCACCGTCTCAATCCGGGCCTTGTTCGGGCCAAACTGTCGCGGCCAAGCGCAATAGATTGAATTACCGGAACGAGTCCACGCCGGATGAACCGAAAGCGCGACGTTGCCACCGACCGGCCAATGACTTTGACCGCGTTCATCGATCGCGTAGGCCTTCGATTCGAAATACCCCACCTCCACCAGCGGGACCGTCAGGGTCCAGACATCCCCCTCCACCCGCATGGGTCGGTCGTGCCACGCCGTGAGTCCTTCCCGCCGTCGTCCGCGGACCGCCGCGACGATCTCGCCGTGCAACGCATCGGCGCGACCGATCTGGGTACGCAGCCGGGCCGCATGTCCAGCGGGGACTCCGCGCAAGGAAAAGGTCACCAGGTCACCGACATAGCGCACCATGCGTTGACCCGCCGAGGGGCTCATCTGCAATTTATCCATGACGTTCGGCCGCGAAGCGTAGAGAAACGTTCTCTAAAGGCCAGCAGACGAAATTAAGAATTGAACCATTTTTTTCTCGATCCGACTCTCCGGATCCCACATTGCTTCTGATTTTACATCAAAAGTGGTGAATCGATGTCGCGCATGATCAAACCGGCTTGATTTTAAAAACGTGGCCATGCCACGAAGGCACATCCAGATAAAGCCCGCGGGATTGAAGGTCGCTGCCATCGTACTGGTACTGAGCGTCGCCCAGAAGATCACGCAGCCGCCACCTTCGGCCTCCGAGGTCGGAGAACGGAAGGCGGACGTAACACGATCATGGCTTCCTGTGTGGCCGGGGTGCCGTAATTGAGTTGCAGCGTGTCGGGCCATCCTGAGAAGTAAGGGTCCCGGCCATACGCCAAAATTAAGTCGCCCGATGACCCCTTCAATCGAGTATAGTTTTGCGGCTCCCGCCGTAAGGCTTCCTCCGTCCCCGCGATAAGTCTCCTGAAACTCGCTCCGCCATTCCAGGTGGTTGCGTGAGACGCGCTGGCCAGCCGGGCCAGTCTGCCAGACGCTCAGAAACCAAACCCAGTCAAAGCCCATTTGGGCCAGACGGTCCAACTCGGCATTCGGAACATCATCCAGCGTTGCCGGGCGGCCAAGCTTCCGCGCGAACTCCGTCATCCAGACACGTGTGTTGATCTGGTAGAGGTTCATCTGCCGGCCGGACCCGGTGGGACATTCGACCGTAAACTCATTGCCGTAGTAGGCGTCGTACTGAAGCAATCCCCGGATGATCAGGGCGTTCACGGGCATCCAGATCGGGCCGCGCCACTTCGAGTTGCCGCCAATCTCTCTCATAACTTCAGCGGAGGTTCCCCGGCGTGTGCGCCGAGAGCCATCCATTCGATCCGATAGCGCACGCTCGGATTGCGCGGAGAGGGTCCGGCCGCAAGCATCACACGGTCGGCGGTAACCCCGTGTTCACGAAGCCAATCCGCGAAAGGGATTTCGCCCGAAATGACACTCTAAACCTGACGGTGGCCGGCACGTTCTTCGTCCTGCCGGGTGCGGTCCGCTTCCCCAACTCACCGATCCGTGCGGAACGGCCTCAAACTGGACGCGGACATGTCCGTTCTCCACCGCATGGGACCGGTACCGCGGGTTTCGAGGATGCAGGCCGGCGACCCCTTAGGTGGCCGACAGCGCGTAGTTGGCCAGCCAAGTGCGTGAGGGGATGGAGCATTGCGTTGTAGGTCAGCCCCGGTTCGTGTGGCCACCCTGCCGCGGGGTCCAGACCTCCGCCGGAGTTTCAGTTCTAACAAATTTCGAGTCGTTTGAGTTTTCGGACACGACGCGGTTGACATTTTCATTTCGTGATACAAATGTATCACCATAAAAACAGCGACCATCCGCGATTTGCGAAATGACTTTGCCCGGCTTTCCAAATGGCTGGAGAAAGGCGAGACCATTGAGATCATCAAGCGCGGCAAGCATGTTGCCGATCTCGTGCCGAAGACTGACGGCCGGCGCAAGAGTTTGCTCGGTTGCACCCCGAGTCCTTATCCAATTCCAGCGGATATTGACGACCCTGTGGATGTCCAATGGGAGGCGCTGAAGTGAGGTATCTGCTCGACAGCAGCGTGTGGCTGATGAGCGCGCTGCGCGAACAAGTCTTGCCGGATGAGATTCAAAAAATAGCAGGCGACCCGGACGAGGCGTTGGGGTTGAGCATTTTTAGCGTTTGGGAAGTCGCCAAGAAGCATCAACAGGGAAAACTTCCGCTGCCGATGGATTTGACCGCGTGGCTCAAGGCCGCTGTCCCGTCGCATGTCCATGTTTTGCCGCTCACCGCCGACATCATTGTCGAATCTACCCGGCTACCGGACTTTCCGGTCAACGACCCCGCCGATCAACTTATCGTGGCCACCGCGCGCATCCACAAACTTACGCTGCTGACCACCGACACGAAACTCAAAGGCTACCGCCACGCGCGCATCCACTACTTCACGTCGATTTTGGAAAAAGGGAAACAATGAACTCCGCACCCAAAGAACTTGAATTCTGCATCCCTATGAAAACCCGATGCCAGATCAAATTGCTTGGCCTTTGCCTTGTACTATCCGCCTGCGGTCTTGAAATGCTGCGCGCTGATTGTTTGACCGTGCCGCACCAGCTCGTGGCTTGGTGGAGGGCAGAGGGCAACGCCCTCGATTCGAAAGACTTAGTATTTTATCTTCATTAAATCTGTCAGTTTTTGTCTGTCAGTTTTTCTGCAGGCTCGCCGGCAAGATGCCAGCGCTCCCAGGGAGTCGGTTCATGGCTAGCAGCCTAAGTTGACCGACACAAAGGACTGGTTTTGGCAGTCCCGGGCTTCCGACCGGAAACAAGTGGATGATTGCCAGGGGATCCTCGATTCACCAGTGTTCGGCGCTTGATGAATACTTCGGATCAGCTCGACGAACTCCTGGAATCGCGACTCAGGCAGGCGCGCCGTCCGGTCGAGCCGTTCACGGTGGTAATTTTTGGTGCCAGTGGTGACCTAACCTCTCGGAAACTGATCCCGGCCCTCTACCATCTCGCTCTGGAGAAACAATTGCCGAATCCGCATCGGATCATTGGGTTCGCGCGGCGGGAGAAGTCGGATGACGGATGGCGTCAGGAATTGCGCGAAGCACTCGGGCATTTCTCCCGGACGCAGCCGGTCAATGAAGATGTCTGGAACGAATTCGCCAAGAACTTGGTGTACTGTCAGGCGGACATTTCCGACTCGGCGGGTTACACCAAGTTGAAGGCGATATTAGAATCCTTCCCCGATCCACGGCTCCAGACAAACCTGCTCTACTATCTCGCCACTCAACCGAGCCAGTTTGGTCAAGTTGCCGCGCACCTCAGCGCCGCAAGCCTGCTGCACAAGGAGAATGACACCTATGCCGACCGTCTCGTTATCGAGAAACCATTCGGGCACGATCTTGCCAGCGCCCGGGAGTTAAATGCCGACCTGGTGCGCCATTGCCACGAGCGACAGATTTTTCGCATCGATCACTATCTCGGCAAGGAAACGGTGCAGAACATCCTGATGTTTCGCTTTTCCAATGGGATCTTCGAACGGCTCTGGAATCGCGACGCCATTGATCACGTGCAAATCACCATCTCGGAAAAACTCGGGGTCGGCGCCCGGGCTGGCTACTATGAGGAGGCCGGCGCAATGCGCGATATGGTGCAAAACCATCTTCTCCAGGTGTTGTCGCTCGTCGCGATGGAACCGCCGGTCTCGTTGGAGCCGGAGAACATCCGGGATGAAAAAGTGAAGCTGCTCAAATCGATCCGTCCGATGAGCGCCGCGCAGGTTCTCGAGAATGTGGTGCGCGGGCAGTACTTCGCGGGTGAAATCGATGGGGAGGCACGTCCCGCGTATCGCGGCGAACCCAAGGTAAAGCCGAATTCACACGTCGAAACCTTTGCCGCCATGCGTTTATTCATCGACAACTGGCGTTGGCACGGTGTCCCGTTCTACCTTCGAACCGGCAAGAATCTTCCCCTCAGCGCCAGTGAGGTGAGGATCCAGTTCAAGCCGGCTCCAAACATTCTTTTCGCCGCCCGCAAGGACGCCAATCTCGATCCCAATGCCTTGACGTTGCGGTTGCAACCCAACGAAGGCATCATCCTTCGATTCAATGGCAAGATCCCGGGAACGACCACTGAATTGAGGCCCGTGCGCATGCGCTTCAGTTACGACACTGAATTTGGTGCCTATACTCCGGAAGCGTATGAACGATTGTTGCTGGAAGCCATCGCCGGCGACGCCACGCTGTTTATACGCCGGGACGAAGTGGAAACGGCCTGGAGCATTGTCGACGCCATCCGGAATGCGTGGGTCGGCAAAGCCTTGAGCAACCGGGAATTTTACGCCGCCGGAACATGGGGTCCGACGGCCGCCGAAGATCTCATGGCTCGAGATGGCCGCGAGTGGCGAAACCCGCAGCCACAAAAAGAGTGAAGGCAGCCAATCTAAATTGCGTGCCTTGGGCATCGGAATGCCTCGGGTGATCAACCACGGGTTTCGGCGCGGCGATTTTCAAATCGTCGATCAATCAATCTGCCGGATCAATACTCGATAAAAAAGGAACGGTTTATCGCCGATAGGATCTTGGATCACGGGTTCCAGCGACGTAAATTTGGCAGCGATATTCGTGATGGCTGTCCAATTGCTCCCGGAGAGATTTTCGCTTGATTGCAGCGTATACAGATTTCCTGCCGGGGCTGAAAATCGGATTTCGACCGCGCCCGGTATTGGAGCGATATTCAAAACCGTAACCGGTGGTGGAGGCGGCACTTCGAAGTCGATCACCAGTTGCGGACTGTTTGCCGCGGACTCACGCGATCCGATTCTCCGTACCGCTTTCGGTATCAATTCGTTGCCGTCGACGAGGATCCATCCCTGGTTCGACGCCGGATTGGCGAGCCATGTTTCGAGGTCCTTAATCAGATTTTCAGAAGTGAACGTATAAGTACCCTCGGACTTCAGTGTCTGGGAAGCACTGGCGGTGTTCTCGAAATCCGGAAACGCTGCGCCCCCTGCCGCCCAGGCGAGGCCATTGGTTCCGGGTACCTTCCAGGTCGCCTCTCCCGCCGTCCCTAAAGCGCCCTGTTGCCCCGATTTCTTTCCTTCAGACCAGGGTGTGTTCATTCGGAAGACTTTTACCAAAGCGTCGGGAGGGGTATCCTTCTTCTTGGTCACCTTGATTTTCAGGCTGGCGTTGGTGATCACGGCATTAGCCGGGAGGGCATCACCCAGCTCGAACCGAAGGAGGATCCGCGACGCGTTCGGACTTAGGCGAATTCCGCCAAGGATCAAGGAGTCCGTACGCCCAAAGTTATTGTTCGAGTTAAATGCCGAAAGACCGGTGTCGGCCGAGGGCTTGAGCGTTACGGACCCGGCTGAGACGGCAATTCCAGAAGCCAGACAAATACCAGCAATGAGATTCTTCGATTTCACCACGAAACGAATCCCACAAAGCTCTTGGTTCGGCAAGCCCGCTGGTTCCCCCCTGATCCGCGGATAGGAGTTTGAAAATGAGAGAAAAAGCTCTCGACGGTGCCTTTTTTCCACGTGCAGTTGTTATATATGCTGTATTGAACACGGGCACGCAGCCCTATTTCCCCGGAGACAGTGCTTGCCAGGAGAATTGAATTCGTCGCCACCGACGAAAGGGGAGTGGGAACCGCGGATAAACGCCGATCGACGCAGATTCCAGGCCTTTTCTATCCGCGTCAATCCGAGTTCATCCGCGGTTCTTCTTCGCGGCTTCCTTATCCGCGGATTTGGGTTCCCTCACGGTGAGAATCCCGGCCGAGGAGAGCCCTGATTACCGCAGGCATCCTTTTGCTGATTTCTGCCAACTGGGAAGCGATTCCTCGCTTCGTGAAACTGGCGGCTGCCCTTGCGTTGCTCACGATCCTCTCCGGCGTCTTCATGCGTCGTCAGAAATACCGCACGTTCAGTCTGGTCATTGCCGGGCTCAGCTGTTTGATGGTTCCGTTTGGCACCGTGCTGGGAGTGTTCACCCTGGTTATCCTGAGCCGAGAGTCCGTGCGGCAACTGTACCTGCGGTGACCGATTTCAAGTTTTCGCGTCGGAAAATTTCTCAAGACCTCTCGGGAGTCCCCCGCTACCGTGCGGCGCATGTCTGCGGACTTTCCGAAACCGATTAGCGCTGCCACGCAGCTTTGTGCTGTGTTTGGGCACCCGATTCGGCATTCGGCATCACCGGCCATGCAGAACGCCGGCATGGCCGCTCTCGGCTTGAACTGGCGCTACCTCGCCTGTGACGTGGCTCCGGAGGATCTCGCGGCGGCCATTGCCGGAGCACAAGCCATGCATTTCCTTGGCCTGAATCTTACCATTCCTCATAAGTTGCTGGCGGTGTCGCTGGTGGATGAGCTCGACCTCTCGGCCGAAACGTGGGGAGCCGTGAACACGATCCGATTCGAGGCGGAAGATGCCGACGGAATCTGGCGTCCCCTGGCAGAACTCTCGGAACTGCTCGGGCCTGTTCGCAGCCGCGGTTTTAACACGGACGCCGATGCCATCGTTCGGTCGCTTGCCGAGGATCTAGCCATCGAACCCCGGGGCGCGCGCGTGCTCCTGCTCGGGGCGGGCGGTGCTGGCCGAACGGCCGCACTGCGACTGGCCGACGAGGGGGTTACTGCGTTGTGGCTCGTCAATCGCACCGAGGAAAAAGCCCGCGAACTGGCACGCGAAGTGACCGATCGTTTCCCGGCGGTTGCGGTCGAGGTGGGCTACCCGGATTCCGGGGTTGAGATCATTCTGAATGCCACCTCGTTGGGATTGAAGGTGGCGGATGCGCTCCCGCTCGACATCCAACGGTTCCCTTTGAATCGCGCCGATGTCGTTTTCGATATGATTTACCGGCCGGCTGAGACGCCTTTATTGCAAGCGGCCCGGCAGGCTGGCTGCCGCACTGCCAACGGCCTGGGAATGTTGCTCTACCAGGGAGCCGCCGCACTCGAATTGTGGTCCGGCCGCCCAGCCCCCGTCGACATCATGCGCACCGCTCTGCAAAGGGAAATCTACGGCCCGCAACCCGACTCCGCGTCCGAATCACGATGAACCGATGCGTTCCGAGCCATGAACCGACTCCCTGGGAGCGCTGGCATCCTGCCGGCGAGCCTGCAGAGAAAACCAACACCCGCCGGCAAGATGCCGGCGCTCCCGGGTCCATGGTTTCAATTCATGTCCAACATTGGAAAACTTTCCTAGCCTTGAACCGTTTCTCACCACTTCTCTGATCCATGCCAGACTGGGTATTCGATTTTAGCCTGTTCGGAATGCCGTTCCATTTTTGGACCGGCGTCTTTTTTGTTTTCGGCAGCCTTGTTGGGAGCTTTCTCAATGTCTGCATCTACCGGATGCCGCGCAATGAGAGTGTCTATTCGCCCCCATCCCACTGTCCGCATTGCGGGTACCAGATCCCAATGTGGCTCAACGTCCCAATCATCACCTGGCTCTGGCTCCGTGGAAAATGTGCGAACTGCCGAGCTCCCATCTCCGTCCGGTACCTGCTCATCGAACTCCTCACGGCCGTCGCCTTTGCCAGCACGTGGCTTTATTTCGGGCATCAATCGCCGGTCGTGCCCTGGGCTATCATTGTTTTGCTGGCAATTTTCATCGGATCAAGCGCCATTGATTTCGAGCATCTAATCATACCCGACGAATTTACCCTGGGCGGAACCGTTGCCGGGTTCCTGTTATCGGCAGCCATTCCTGCCCTGCAAGGGTGCACCACCTCGGTCGAAGCCATGAAACGCAGTGGCATCGGAATCGCAATAGGCGTCGCATTGGTCTACGCGGTCGTGCGCCTCGGCAAATTGCTCTTCGGCCGTGAACGGGTTGCGGTGCCACCCGGTTCGAAGGTGATTTTCCACGAGGAGGGTATCGCACTTGCAGACAAGGCATTGCTGTTCGGTGACATTTTTTACCGCCGATCGGATACCATCGTCTTGACCGCTCAAACTCTCGAGTTGCCCGACCGCTGCTACCGAAATGTCGAGGTGCGGCTCCGTCCCGAAACGCTCATGATCGCCGATGAAGTGCTCAGTCCGGAGGACGTTCCGTACATGGAGGCCGTCTGTGATCAGGTGATCTTACCACGCGAGGCGATGGGTTTTGGGGATGTAAAATTCATGGCTGCGATTGGCGCCTTTTTAGGTTGGCAAGCTGTCGTGTTCTCGTTTGGCGGCAGCGCGCTGATGGCCGCTGGAATCGGCGTGAGCCTCATCATCATCGGTCGAAGGGACTGGTCCAGTCGACTCCCGTTCGGACCGTATATTGCCGCGGCTGCCACCGTCTGGATCTTTGGCGGCAGCCGTCTCTGGCAATGGTATTGGGAGCGTTTGCGCGGGGGATGAGCACCGTCTCACCACCACGCGGCGTTGATGTCCACCTTGTTGCCAACGTCGGCCGCGTCGTAGTCTTTCGGAAACTTAAACTGGGCGACATGACCATCCCCGTAGGTCAGATTCCAGCCGCGCTGGCCCTTGTTGTTATGCCAAAGACTCCGGGCAGCGGCTGCGGCCCCGCCGGCGGCGACTCGTCCATCACCCGAATCGCGACTCGCCATCCAAGGCCAGTCGCCTTGCATGATCTTCGTCGCGGCGCGAAGGGCGATTTCCGATGATTTGATCGGCTTCGAGTCACCCGGCACGTTCGGACCGGTCAGGTTACCCGTGATATGCTTGACGCCAAACCAGTCAACGGACCACATGACCAGATAACTGTTGCCCCAGCCCATGTAGCAACCGCGTTTGGATTCATTGGGCCAGTAGCTGTCACCCTTGTCCGAAGGACAGCGGAAGGCGTCGGGGGACGGGACGTAGTTGTTCAGCGGGCGGTTGGTCTCCCACGCAAAGTTATCGTGGACGATCGCCACTTTGGACTTCACCGCACTCGTCCGCAGAGGTACGCCGAAGGTGGAGGACCAGATCTCGCCGCCGACGGTGCCCCAGTCGCCGTGCGCCGGCATCGAATCCCGGTTGTCTTCCGCGTACATGTGGTATCCGAGGTACTGCTGCTTCTGGTTGCTGATGCAGCGGATGCCGTTGGCCTTCACCTTCGCCTTGGCAAGTGCGGGCAGAAGCATCCCGGCGAGGATCGCGATGATCGCGATGACCACCAGAAGTTCAATCAGAGTAAATCCAGACTGTATTCGTGCCGTCTTCATAGTTGAACCGAGCATTGTCCGTGTGGCATGAACTCCAGTAACTTGCATCACGGTTGAAGTTTGGCAAGGAAACTCCCTCGAAGCAGTTTTCATTGTGAACTTAACCCGAAAACATCCGATGGAACCACGGATAAACGCCGATGAATCCGAATACGATTCTCCAAGTCCCTCCCAATCTGCGTGAATCGGTGTCCATCTGCGGTTCAACTCTTGTTTTTGGACGGAGTCGATGCTTGGGCTGCCTTCGATCTGATGGGCCTGGGCGAAACTCGCAATTGCCGCCTCCCACCATTCTGAGCAATCGTTGACCCCAGATCACAAGACAACTCAAAGCAAAAAATTCCACCGTTCTGAGGCCATAAAAAGTATGAACCGCACCCCACCGATCCCACGTGCCTGGCGACAGGCTTGGGCCTGTTTCGCCATGGCCTTTCTACTCGCCGCACAGACCTCAACCATTCAAGCCGCGGACGCTGCAGTGGCTGTGATCCCTCCTGCGGGTCCGCTCACCGAGGTGGAACGGAAGGCCTTCTTGGCCGAACTTCAACCCCTGCGGCGTCGGCTCGATTCGCTGGAGCATGCACTAAACGTGACGCCGGATCGTTGGGCTGACGCTCATGTTTTTGTCAAAGGCGTCCTCTGGGCGCTCGACTTCGGACCGATCACGGACCTCAAGAATCGTGAACTGGTTCGGAAAGGTTTACTCCGGGCACGGATTCGAATTGAAGCCCTCGAGGCCGGACGTCAGCCCTGGGTGGACAAGCGTGGCACCAGTGTGCGCGGCTTCATCTCCGCTGTCGACGGATCGGTGCAGCCCTACGGTCTGGTTGTGCCCACCGGCTATGATCCGGCCAGACCCAGCCGCCTTGATGTCGTTCTCCACGGCAGCCGTGGCGCGACGGGCGTGGGTGAATTGCAGTTTATTTCCACGTACGACACGGGCGACACCGGCAGCGCAGCGGCCGCCACCAACAATTTCATCGAGGTACATCCCATGGGGCGACTCGGCGAGAATGCGTATCGCTTCGAGGGCGAAACGGATGTGAACGAAGCCATCGAAGCCGTCTGCCGCGACTACCGCATCGATCGTTCCCGGATCGTGCTCCGGGGGAGTTCGCTCGGCGGCGTGGGCTCATGGCAACTCGGCTTGAAGCGACCGGACCGATTCGTGGCCATCGGCCCCGCGGCAGGACCGGTAGACACCTACGAGTTTGCCAATTCGCCGTGGAAACACTTCGTTCGCCTCGATCCGCTGACGCCGTGGCAGAAGTCGATGCTTCACCTCGTCGACGCTATCGACTACACCGCAAACGCGGGCATGGTGCCGGTCGTCGCGGCGATGGGAGACAAAGATCCCTATTACTCCTCACACCTGCTGATCGAAAGGGCCTTTGCGCGGGAGGGAATTCCTTTCGTCGGCCTCGTCGATCTCGGCGCGGGCCACAGCATCACCGCCAAAGTTTTCCAGGAACAACTTCGCCTCCTTGGGGAACACGCGGCCAAGGGCATCAACCCGTTTCCCAAACAGATTCGCTTTGTGACATGGACCCTGAAGTTCAGTCGCTGCCATTGGATCGAAGTGCTCGGTCTCGCGGAGCACTACCAGCGTGCTGAAATTGAGGCCCGAGTCGCTCCCGATGGTGCGATCACCGTGAACGAACCGCAGAACATCACCCGCTTTGCAATTCATCCGCCGGCGATCCCGGCAACGCCCACGCAGTTGACGGTGGGTGGAGCGAGTATTGCCCTGCCCTCATCCGTGACCGGAACCGACTCCTCGCTCGTCATCGAGCGGCGCAACGGAAAATGGCACCACCAAGGCACCCTCGAATCCGTCGCCCTGACCGGCAAACGACCAGGGTTGCAAGGCCCGATCGACGATGCCTTCGAGCGCCCCTTCCTGTGCGTTCGCGGAACCGGCAAGGCATGGAACCCGGCTGTCGGCGCATGGGCGGATGCGAATCTGAAGCGTTTCGCGGACGAATGGCGTCGACATTACCGTGGTATTCTCCCGGTCAAGGACGACACCGAGGTGACCGCAGACGACACCCGCCGGGCGAACCTCATTCTCTTCGGGGATCCGGGAAGTAATCGCTGGATCCGAGAGATCTTGCCGCAACTCCCGCTCGAGTGGACTCGGGATACGCTCCAACTGGGCAACGAACGACACTCCGCCGCCGACCACGGCGTGCAGATGATCTACCCCAATCCCCTGCCCGGCGCCGCGGGACGCTATGTCGTTCTCAACAGCGGCCACACCTATCACGACTCGGAACTGCGCTTCAGTTACATGGTCTTCCCGCGCCTGGGCGACTGGGCCATTCTGAAAGCGGGCGAAAACCCTCCGAGTGCATCCGCCTCGCACGTCGGGGAGACCGTTCTCAATTCCGGCTTCTTCGACGAAGCCTGGGCAACCGCGTCCGGCCGGTGACCACGGTGCGTGCAATCGAGAGCTGACGGAGAAAAGGATTTGTTTCCCTCCGGACATGCGGTCCGGAAGCACGCCGCGCCGCCCTCATACGCACCGATGCCCGATTGGCTTACTCCACTCTCCCGACGAGTTGTGCTTGCTTCGCGCTGCCGAAGCCGACGTTGGCGGATCGGTCGTGGATCAACTGGTCGCCGTCGAATCGAAGCGTGTGCGTGGCGTAGAACGGTGTCTCGTAGGCGCACACTTTTACGACCAGCGTGTCTTCGGAAGTCCAAGCGGCACTCGCCGCGAGCGGCTCATCGAGATAAAGGCCAGACAAACCGCCGCCAAACACACCGCGCCCCTTCTTCCACTCCCGATAGCCCGATGCGAGGCGGATCTCGATGCCACCGGACCGAGTGACCAGTGTCAGGCCATTGCCGGTCGGGTCAGGCACAAGCGTGATGGACTCCAGCTTTTGCGCGTTTGACGGAAACACAAACTTCCGGCCGATGATCTTCGCCGCGAGCGGCGACGTGGCGTTGCCTTCCGGCGTCCGCACTGCCAGATTGGCAAGCCTTGCTTCGAGCTCCTTCCGGTTCGTTGCATCGTCCGGCAGACGCTCGGGCTGGAGGGCGGGCAGGAGCTTGTCCCAGACGAGATTCATCACCGCCTGCATGTCCTTGACGCCGCTGGTGATCGCCACGACGGCGTCCTGCTCCGGCAGTACAATGCAGTATTGGCCAAACGCGCCGTCACCACGGTAGGCGGCGTGGGGACGGCAGCGCCAGAACTGGTAACCGTAGCCTTGGTCCCAGTCGCTCTTCGGGTTGCTGCCGTTCGAAGTTTGTTTGGCGGTCGCCGTCTCGACCCACTCGCTGGGCAGCAACTGCCGGCCATGCCATCGGCCTCGTTGCAGATAGAGTTGGCCAAACTTCGCGATGTCCTCCGTGCGGACCTTCAGGCCATAGCCGCCGAGCGAGACACCCTGAAAGTTGGTGGCCCACGTCGCTCCCGTAATACCGAGAGGGTCGAAAAGGCGCGGGCGAAGATAGTCGAACACCGTCTGGCCGATGACTTTCTGGACAAGAGCCGACTGCATAAACGTCGCGGCGGTGTTGTACTTGAAATGCGTTCCCGGTTTGTGCGGTACCGGCTGCGCGAGAAAACTCTTTGGCGAAACTTTGTCGGCGTCGGACGACGGTTCGTCCTGATGCCCGGTCGACATTGCCAGGAGGTCGCGGACACGCATCGACTTGAGGTTGGCGCTCGGATCCGCGGGAACGTCCTCTGGAAAGAGCCTTAGCACCTCGTCGTCCACGCTCAATTTGCCTTCGGCGACCGCGAGACCGACCGCAGTCGACGTGAAGCTCTTGCTCAGTGAATACAACTCGTGGGTACTTTGCGCGTTGTAAGGCGTCCACCAACCTTCGGCGATAACGTGGCCGTGCCGCACAAGCATGAAGCTGTTCATGGTGTCCAGGGTGTCGGCCACGTCTACGAACGAATGGACGGCGGCGGACGATACACCCTGCGCTTCAGGCGTACTGCGGGGAAGATCTGAGGACGTCTGACCGGCGACGTCACTCAGCGTGAGCCCGGCAAGCATGAGTAGAACGGCGTGAAGCGAGCGGAAGCGGTTAAGGTTCATAGTGGCGCGGCGCCTTTGTGCTCGAAACGGGCGGGAAAGTTAAGGAGCAAGGAATGAGATACTTTGGACAGCAGTCTACCGGCGCACCGAAGCGCGTTTGCCAACCCAAAGGCTGTCGTCCCTGTTTTCAGCGCCTACCACGAGGGCGTGTCCGTGCCAGGCACCGCTCTCCTCTTTCAGCCCAGGATTGTTGTACCGGACGGACTTCCACCGCTTCGACTCGGCGTGTCCGTCGACGAAGGCGAAGTTGGAGCTGCGGCCATGCTGATTTCCAGGCACATGGTACGTGTCCGTGGGAATAGTGTTGGCACCCAAATGCGTTCCGTAGAAGGGCTGGCAAACACTGTACGGATGAATCTCGGCAAACGTGAATATATCCGACGGGCTCGGGCAGTCCGAGGATCGTCGGAAGATTTGGAACCGGATCGAATCGGGTTGTGAATTGTGCTGGGCGGTCCCCACCCATCCCACGTAAGAATTCAACCCGTAGCTGCGAACCTGCAGCTCCTTGACGCCGTTATTGTTTACTTTCAGCTTTTCGCCCGGGCAACGGAAACTGGCTTTCGCCATATACGGACCCAGAACGGAATACTCCTTTGCGACCAGCGCTAGAGCGGTCTTCGACGTCATCCGAGTTCCGTCCCGACCGGTAGTCCACAGTCTGGCGGGCGGGAGTCCCGCCGGAATCGCACCGGTCACGGGATTGGGCATTGGCCGGCCGTCGTCTTCGCCATTGGGCGGAAGCGCATCGGCGAATTCCGCCCCGTAAAGAGCTCCCGCGAGGCTAAGTTGCTTCAGATTGTTCACGCACGATATCGCGGTCGCCTTCTCCTTCGCTTTCGCGAGTGCCGGAAGCAGCATGCCCGCCAGGATGGCAATGATTGCAATCACCACCAGCAGCTCGATCAGCGTAAAACCCTGCCGGTCTGGACGTGCGATGTTTGGGAGGGCCTTCACTCGGTGTCGGAAGTTAACTTTGTGGGTGGATACCCCACGTTAACGGCAAGACATGTCATTGCAATTCGGAATTGGTATGTTGGCTATCGCACCCATTGCGGGCGTTATTAACAAGGGGTATTAATTCCCGCAGGATGAGGAAACGCTTAGGCAAAGGCGCGCTCGACAGCGCGGCGAAAACCGGTGAAATTCCGGTCCTTGGCGTCACCTGCTTTCCTGAACCTCGCAACCTACAAAGAACATGCCTGTCAACTTTCGTAATCCCAGGGCAACCTCGTCCTGCCGACGCACCGGTGTTACGCACGCTGCCCGTCGTCGGATGGGTTTCACGCTGATCGAGCTGTTGGTCGTGATTGCGATCATCGCCATCCTGGCCGGAATGCTGCTCCCGGCACTGGCCAAGGCAAAATCCCGAGCGAAGGAGGTCAATTGCCTTTCTAATTTTCGTCAGTGGGCGATCGCGGCCAACCTTTACGCCGGTGACGACGGACGCGGCCGACTGCCCATGCTGTCCAATGTGGGAAACAACCCGTGGGATGTCGACAGCGCCATGATTCCGGCGCTTCAGAAATATGGGCTGACCGTGCCGATGTTCTTCTGCCCAGCCCGGCCCTCGGAACTCCAGGAAGCGCAGTCATGGCTTCAAAAGGAGAAGAAAAGATCCCTTTCGAACAACGAGGATCTTCAATTCTATTATGGGCAACGCTGGGGGTTTGGCTTTGCCATCATCCAGCATAGTTGGTGGGTTCCCCGCTCGGGACAGTATGGTTTCCGAGTCATGCCGAGCACCGCACAGGTGAACACCAACTCCGTCACCGAAGGATGGCCGACACGGATTGAAGATCCCGGCGCGTCGGTGAGTCCCATTGTCACGGACACGCTGTACAAGGACGGATTCGAGACCAACTTGGCCAAGGCGTGGGGGGGACATCCAACGATTAAGGCGGATTCCGGCTATCAGATTCAAGGCGGTCAGGCCCAGTCGATCAGCCGGGGATTCGCGGACGGCCATGCCGATCTCGCACGCCGGCCCAAGATCGTCTGGCGTCATTTTGGAAACTGGACGAGTTTCTACTGAACTGCCGCGGTCCGTTGTGAACGTTCGAGGAGTCGTTATTCCTTCGACGCCCCGCCAAGGAAGTCCACTCTCGGCCTAATGTTCGACACGGGACGGCCACAAACTTCGCGGGTTGGATCATTGATGCACGTCATGACCCGCCTGCTAATCGGAAGCTGTCTGACGCGCGCGATGCTATCCGCCGTGGCCGCCGGGGCACCGACGGAGATTGAGCGCGAACTCATTTTTCCGCTCGAATCCTGGCACAACCACGGATCGTGCGTGGTGGAAACTCGCCGGGGCGACCTCTTGGCGTGCTGGTTCCACGGATCGGGAGAGCGAAAATCGGACGACGTTCGCATTGAGGCGGCGCGATTGCGGAAAGGGGCAAAAGCCTGGAGTCCGCGATTCACGCTGGCGGATGTCCCGGGTTATCCGGATACGAATCCGGCGATGTTCGTGGATCCATTCAACCGACTGTGGCTGTTGCATCCCACAATTCTGGCGCACACCTGGGAAAGCGCCCTGATGAAAGTTTACATCAGCTCGGACTGGCAGCGATCGACACCGCCACGGTGGGACTTGATGTCGGTATTGCCGGTGACGCCCGGGGCGGACTTCGCGCCGGCGGTGGCCGCCGAGATTCCCCGGTTCGAGGCACAGCTCGGGGCTTCCGGCCTTGATGACGCTTCACGGCGCGAGATCCACGATTTTCTCGCACCGATGCGCGCCCATCGCACCAACGAATTGTATTGCCGCCTTGGGTGGATGACCCGCGCGCATCCGGTGGTAGTCGACGGAAAGCGCCTCATTGTTCCCCTCTATCACGACGGGTTCTCGTTCTCGCTGATGGCGCTGACGGATGACTGGGGTAAGACGTGGCGAACGAGCAATCCGCTGATTGGCGGCGGCAACATTCAGCCGTCCATCGTGCAACGCAACGACGGCTCGCTCTACACACTCATGCGCGACAATGGGCCCGCGCCTCACCGACTGCATCAGGCCGAATCCCGCGACCGAGGGCAGACGTGGTCCGCGGTATCGGACAGTGTGCTGCCGAATCCAGGATCGGGTGCCGATATCCTCCGACTGCGAAATGGCCATTGGATCGTGATCGGGAACGACACGGAACAGGGACGCCACCGACTAGCCGTTTGGTGGAGTGGCGACGAAGGGAAGACCTGGCCCCTGCGGCAACGGCTCGAAGACGCGGCTCCGGGCGATAATTCGTTCAGTTATCCGAGCATTCTTGAAGCCCGGGACGGATCGATCCACGCGACCTACAGCGTGCATCTGGCCTCGGGTAAATCGATCCGACACGTGCGTTTTCGGGAAAATTGGCTCATGACGGCACCTCGTGAATAACTATATCGAGGAATTCCTGCAGCATGTTCGCCACGAGCGCGGCCAGGCGGAGCATACCCAGAGGACGTATAAGTTCCTATTGGATCGCTTTACAGAGTGGTCCACGAAGCGAGCGTTGAGCAAGCCTGGCGACGTTCGGCCGGCTCACCTTCTGGACTTTCTCGAGACGGAGCGCAGCCGCCCGCTCGCGACCGATCCGGTATCCGGTCGCACGCTGAGCGGGGAGAGCGTGTATCTGCAAATCTCCGCCCTTCGATCTTTTTTCCGATTTTGCGAAACGGAGAAATGGGTGACGCGGAACCCGGCGGAGAACCTGTCATTGCCTCGGCGCTGGAAGCGACTGCCAAAGGCGCTGACCGAGGCGGAGATGACAAAGCTGCTGGTGCCGCCGGAGACATCGGCGGATGCGGCGGAGCTTCGCGACCACGCAATTCTCGAACTTGCCTATGCGGGTGGATTGCGCCTCGCAGAACTTCGCTCTATTCGGATGGAACACCTCCATCTCGAGGGCGGCTTCGTCACTGTGATTGGCAAAGGCAACAAGGAACGAATCGTCCCGGTGGGGCGCAAAGCGCGAAACGCCCTGGAGCGCTATCTCGAGACCGCGCGCCCCGCCCTCGTGACCGCGCGATCGCCAGCGACGGTCTTCTTGAGCGCGCGGGGCACGCCCTTCGCCGCCGTGACACTCTGGCTCCGCATTCGCAACTGGGCGAAGCGGCGGGGTCTGGAAAAGCCTCTTACTCCCCATATGCTTCGGCACAGCTTTGCGACACATCTCATGGAACATGGAGCAGACCTCCGATCGATCCAGGAACTCTTGGGTCATGCGAGCATCGCCACGACGGAGGTCTACACCCACGTCGCGGGGCAACGCCTGCGGGAGGTTCACGACAAATTCCACCCGCGAGCGTGAGGCAGTCGGAGTAGCCGGGTCGCTCGGCTACTTCAATTCCCGATAGGCAATGGTCTTGTCCGGGCCTTTGATGCCGGCTGCTGCGAGGGCCTCCTGGGTTCGAGCGATGAGGCTGCTGGTGACAGGCCCAAGCTCGGTCGTTTTGCACCACGCCCGGAGTTCCACCAAAGTTCCGCCCTCCACCAGCTTGGCATTGGAGACCTCCGTGGCAGGGGTCTTCAGAACGCGGGGTTCGGTTGCCGCGCTGGCGAGGAGCGTCTGATGGGCCTTCTCCAAACTTTGGCCGGCACCGATGCCAAAGTGCAGGTCGATCCGGCGCGTTGGATTGGCGGTAAAGTTCGAGATCGTTCCGCCCATGATCGCTGAGTTGGGCACGGTGATTCGCTTGTTGTCCGGAGTCGTAATGGTCGTCGAGAAAATGGACACCTCATCGGCGATCCCCTCAATCCCTCCACCCACGACATGGTCGCCCTTTTTGAAAGGCCGGAACGCGACGAGCAGGAAACCGCTGGCGAAATTCGAGAGTGATCCCTGGAGGGCGAGGCCGATCGCGAGTCCGGCGGCGGCTACCACGGCTGAGAAAGTCTGAGTGGGGAGCCCGAGCGTTCCCAGTGCCGTAATCACCACAAACGTCATGAGGAGGGCATGAACCAAGTTGCCGACGAATCCCGAGATCATCAGATCGAGATTTCGCTTCGCACAGACACCCTTAATCACATTGCGAAAAATGTTGGCGATCCAAAAGCCAATGACGAGAACGGCCAGGGCTGCTAGGATATTGGCCCCCCAGTGGACGACTTGAATCGGGATTCGCGTCGACGCAGAGATTCGATTCACGAGATCACTCGAGGGCGCAAGGATGGAGGCAGGCGCGGCGTTTGTGGCCGTTGAGACAATGATTTGTGCGAAGAATGGGTGCATGGCGGAACGAATTGCGGGAAATTAAGTAGAGAAAAAATTAATGAGGCGCAATCCCCAAGTCGAACGCCCAAAACCGCGGATAAAGGAGAGGAGAACCGCGGATGAACACGGATTGACGCGGATAGAAAGGGCATGGAATCTGCGTTTATCGGCGTTTATCCGTGGTTCTCATTCCCCAATAGTCGGTGGCGACAAATTCAATTCTCATGGCAAGCACAGTCTGCGCGGAAATAGCGCTGCGTGCCCGAGTTGGGAAGTGCCCCGAAGGCGGTCTTGGACTGGAGTGGTCTGCGCGCGGCGCATTCGTATTCGATACAGCATATATAACATATGCAAGCGAAAAAAGTACAGGAGAGAGCTTTTTCTCTCATTTTCAGATTCCTATCCGCGGATCAGGGCCGGGATTACGACCTTGACAGGGGAATATCCAAGCCAAGACTGGGACGCGATGATCACTTTGAGGCCGTCCCATTTCCCGGATTGCGGAGCGTAAGAGGGCAAGTACCCATCAATGCCTCCGCGTCCCATTCTACGACTTTATGCACCCAATGCTTCCAACGAACCGAGCTTGGCACTCCCGCTGGAGTGCGTTCACACTCATCGAATTGCTGGTTGTCATCGCGATCATCGCGATTCTCGCCGGCATGCTGCTACCAGCGTTGGCCAAGGCTAAATCTAAAGCCAAGACGACCTCCTGCCTGAACAACAATCGGCAGATCGGACTGGCCACCATTATGTATGTTCAGGACTACCGGAGATATCCTGGATGCCTTTTCGCCAACAGTCCGGGAAGATATGTATGGATGACGCGGCTCTTTACGCAGATCGGAACGAATCGGGCGGTGTTTTCTTGCGCGGCGGCCAAGCCGCGGTCGTATTGGAGCACCAACGTTAACAAAACCCTGGGAATCCCGGGCGATCCCTTCGCGGTCCGATTCGACAGTTATTTTTCGCTGGGCTACAACGATTGGGGTGGGCACGGAGCCTTCTCCACCCACGGGCTCGGAGGGGACGTGGATCAAGCCCAGTGGCCCGAGATCGCGGAGTCTGCCGTCAAGAATCCTACGGAGATGATAATGCTGGGGGACACCAAATCGGACAAGAACTTCGACGCGAATATAGACCCGACGAATCCCAGCGAATGGCCGGCCAGCCGGCATGGCGGGCGCACTGTTCTCATGTTTGCCGAGGGCCATGCGGAGAGCCCCCGTCGCCGCGATGTGGTAAATCCGAAGAGCGATTGGGCCAGAAAGTGGTGCAATACAGGTGTGGCGGATGGAACCTGGACGTTTGATGCGAGACAGGCAGACCTGATCGACCTGGACTAATTTTATCTTATTTATGAAACTCCGACTTTTACCATTGTTGTGCCTGGCGGCATTGTGTGCCATGGCTGGGATAATCTGGGCTCAAAAGTCCGTCCCATTGGCCACCTTGCCGTTCAGCCCGGGGCGCCTGGCCGGTCCGACGCTCTATGTCAGTGGACAGGTGCCGCGCACCGCCGACGGCAAGGATGTCAGAGATTCCGTCGAAGCGGAGACGCGTCAGGTCATGGACAATCTGAACCGTGTGCTCAAGCAGAATGGCTATGGCATCGACGACGTCGTTAATGTGACGGTTTATCTCAAAGACATTAGTGATTACGCGGAGATGAACAAAGTGTACGCGTCCTATTTCAAGAATGGGTTCCCGGCGCGAGCCACGGTGGGAGGTGTGGAAATCGTGTTTGGGTTTCGGGTTGAGATCAGTTGTGTAGCCTACCGGAACGGCAAATGAAGTTCCAGCCTGACGCTCCAGTCACGGGAGACACTTCCTTGTGACGTCGACTGAAGGGCGGGATCTCCCGTCGAGGCTCAGTCGTCGTGGCCTGATTCAACGATTGGCTCTGGCCGGTTCCTTGGCGGGCATTTCAAGGGATGCGGCAATTGCGGGTTCTGTTTCTCTCCCGGACAATGACCTCCTGCGGGCCAACCCGGAGCGCTTTTGGTCGCGGATTCGCACCGAGCATTTTTTGCTGCCTGAATGGCGAATCTTCCTCAATCCGGGGAGCTTGGGGGTGGTGCCCAAATCGGTGCTCCAAACCATGGTTGCCACGCTGACGCGCGGTGCCGAGTATGCGACGGATGATGTGCTGCGATGGGGTTACGAGCGGCTCGATGGGGAACGGTTGGAGATGGCCGAGTTTTTGGGGTGCAAGCGGGACGAGTTGGCCTTTACTCACAATTGCACCGAAGCCATGAGCATCATCGCCAATGGGCTCGACCTGAGTGCCGGCGATGAAGTCCTGATCACGAACCAGGAACACGGCGGCGGCACCGGATGCTGGCGGTTGAAAGCGGCTCGAGTCGGGATCACGGTTCGCGAGGTTGAAATCCCGGTTTCTCCCCGACAACCTGAAGAACTCACGGACCGCCTCATTTCCGCCATCGGCCCCCGGACGCGGGTGCTCAGTTTCAGCGGTATTACCAGCCTGACAGGCCTAATCTTGCCGGTTCAGCAGATTTGCCGCGCGGCTCGCGACAAGGGGGTCCTCTCGGTGGTCGATGGGGCACACATGGATGGTCAGGTCCCTTTGTCCTTGCACCAACTCGGCTGTGATTATTTTGCAGGCAGCCCGCATAAGTGGCTCTTCGCGCCGGCTGGCTGTGGTTTGCTCTATGGGCGGGACGACTTGCTCGATCGTCTTTGGCCGTGTGTCGCCTCCTCGGGCTGGGACAACAAAACCGACTTGCACGCGGCGCGGTTCATGATGGTGGGTACAAATAACCGCTCGACCATCGACGGTATGATTGCGGGCGTGGGATTTCTCAAGAGCCTCGGTGAGCAGGTTGTGTACGACCGTATGCATCACTTGGCGCGCGTGGCGCTCAAGACGGCGCAGAGCCGAAGTTATATCGAGGTGATTACTCCGGATGATTCACGCTTCTTTCAAGCGATTCTGGCGATTCGCTTCAAGACGGAAAAATTGGATGCTTTGTGGGCAGCGTTGAAGGAAAAGAAAATCTCCGTTCTTGGGGGTCAACGCCTCCGCCTCTCGTTTCATGTTCACACCCGACCTTCGGACATCGAGACCTTTTTTCAGGTGTGTGATCGCGTATTGGGTGGTTGACGGGTCTTCGACCGAGCAAGCCAAGCTCTGGGATAGCCGGACACGCAAGCGGATCACCACTTTGCGCGACACGACCGTTCGATCGATCGACGGGAATGACTGGGAACGGCTGAAGCCGCTCGCATTCTCACCGGACGGCGGCCGACTCGCGGTGGGAGCTGGCCGGGACATCATCCTCTGGGAGGTCGCCTCCCATCAGCGTATCGCCGTGCCGAAAGGTCACTCGGATCTGGTAAATTTTCTCATCTTCGCGCCCGACGGCAAAACCTTGGCGAGCGGCGCGGACGATGGTCGGGTCAAGCTGTGGGACGTCACCTCGGCAGAACCTCGTGAAATGACGGCGTTGTCCGCGGGTTTCCGGGTCAATGGCCTGGCGTTCTCGCTGGATGGAAAAACCTTAGCGGCTTCCGGTGACGGCGTGCCGATCAAGCGCTGGGAACTATCGCACCCTGAAGCACCCGTCGAGCTGCTTCCTCTCGAAGCCAAGGACGGACATACCGGCTGGGTGTATGCCATGGCGTTTTCTCCGAGGGCGAACCTGCTCATCTCAGCCGGTACCGGCGGCGAGGTGATTGCCTGGGACTTGGCGAGCGATCCGAAAAAGTTTTCGCCCCGCAAGCTGGCCCTTCCGCATAGCTCGATCGGAATTGTGAGCGCGTTGGCGTTCACTCCTGATGGCGAAACAATGCTGTCAGCCGGAAGCGATAATAACATTACTTTATCGCAATATCGGCGACGGCACTTTTGCCCGGACTAACGTGGTTGGCGTCGGGACTGATCTTGGGAAAACCGTCTCGGCGGCCTGGGGCGATTACGACAACGACGGATTCCCGGACCTGGTCGTTGCCCATTGGCCCGATCAGAACAACTTTCAATATCAAAACAATCGCGACGGCACATTCACGAAAATCACCGAAGGCCCCATCGTCTCGGATGCGGGATCGATCGACGGATGTGTTTGGGGCGATTACGACCGGGATGGATGGATTGACCTTTTTGTAGCGATGGACTCTGGCGACCATCGTCTCTACCGCAACAATCGCGATGGCACTTTTTCACAGACCCTTGATTTGCCCACCGTCGGAGCGGCCTCCTACCCCTCGTGGGTGGACTACGACAATGACGGTTTTCCAGACCTGTTCGTCCCGGCCTGGCGAAGAGTCGGCAAGAATGCTTTGTACCACAACGATGGCAACGGCACCTTCACCCTCATCACCAACAGCCCGCTCGCGAGCGACGGCGGCCTGTCACTCTCCGCAGCCTGGGGCGATTACGACAATGACGGATTTCCCGACCTCTTCGTGGCGAACGGGAATTATGACGGCGGCCAGTACCGAAACTTTTTTTATCACAACAACGGCGATGGCACGTTCACAAAGATCACGACCGGCACGATTGCCACCGGTAGCGGGGATTCAGGAGGCGCCGCCTGGGCAGACGTGGACAACGATGGCGACCTCGACTTGCTCGTCACGAATTTATGGGGGCAAAATGAATTCTTCTACCTGAACAACGGCGACGGCACGTTCACCAAAATCACCCAGGGCAACCTGGTCAATTCCGGTGGGGCAGGCAACGGTGCCGTGTTCACGGACTATGACCGGGACGGCTTCCTCGATCTGTTCGTGGCGAATTCCAACCAGAACAACTGGTTGTTCCGGAACAAAGGTAATTCCAATGCCTGGCTCACGGTGAAGTGTGCCGGGACCGCGTCCAATCGCTCCGCCATCGGCGCCAGGGTCCGGGCCAAAGCGACGATCGGCGGCAAAACCATCTGGCAACTACGTGAAATTTCCAATGGCGACGGTGTTGGCAACGGCACTTTGACCGCGCACTTCGGTCTGGGCGACGCCACGATCATCGAGACGCTGCGCATCGAATGGCCCTCCGGCGTCGTCCAGGAACTGCACGATGTGGCGGCGAAGCAGTCCCTGACCGTAACCGAGCCGGTGCGTTTGCAGGCCACGGGGAGCGGAGCATTCCAGTTCAAGAGCTGGACGGGCATGCGCTTCACTGTCGAGACTTCAACGAACTTGACGGACTGGACCGCACTGGCCAGCAAGACCAACGCCGCCAGCACGGTGCCGTTCAACGATCCAACCGCCGCGAATTTCGCGCAGCGCTTTTATCGCGTTTCAATGCCGTAGCCGCGAATGCGGACTCTCAGTGCGAAATGAATGGCCCGATTCAAAGGGATTCTCTTATGAGAAAGCTGTTCATCATCACGTTTATTGTGAGTGCCGCCTCGGGTGTGCTTGCAGCGCAATCGTTGCCGGCGGTGCCCCGGTTTGACGGGCTGGGCCGGCATCATCATCCCATCACCAATTTACGTGCGTGTCGGGCGTTATCACGACGCCTCGACCGTGAACGAGCGCGCCACGGGCGTGGACGAGGGCTACATGAAGAAGGCCAACCCGACGGGCACGTATCCAGGCGGCTATTATCCGCACAACATTCACTTCCTCTGGTTCGCGACGGACCTTGAAGGACGGAGCAGGGACAGCATCGCGGCGGCGAAGAAGGTGTCGCATTACACCCTGGACTTGCGCTGCGGCGCGATTGAGGGGCCGCGTCAGCGTTACCTGCCGCTACTGGCTTACGCGCGTTTCGGGCGCTGGAAGGAAATCCTGAACGAGAAACTGCCGGGGGAGGAATATCCGTTTGACCGAGCGATGGCGCACTATGCGCGAGGGCTGGCCTTTGCGGCGGGCGCACAAGTCAACGAGGCGCAACATGAACTCGACGCGTTCCGAAAGCTCCAAACCAATTCCGCCGTGGTGGCGATGGACAATCCCTACTTTCCCGGCACGAAGATTCTGGCAGTCGGGGCTCATGTGCTGGCGGGAAAGGTCGCCGGCGCGGCAAACAGACCGGGCGAAATGGTCACGGAGTTACGGGCGGCGGTGAAGACTGAGCACGAGTTGTCGTATATGGAGCCGCCGTATTGGTATTACCCTGCGAGGCCGTCACCGGACTTGCGACCTTCGTTACCGGCACCAATACTACAGCACTGCGATCCCGGTGAATTTGACCGCGGCACACATCGGGGCCTGGATTGGAAGGGAGAATTGGTTCGACGGCAGGCTCGATGAATTTGCGATTTACGGCACCGCGCTGCCAGCGAGCCGTATCCAGGCGCATTACCAGACGGCCATCGGCAATCCCGTGCTGCTGGCCGCGCAAACGACGACCAAGCTGAATTTCTCCTGGATTGGCCCCGGCTTCCGGCTCCAGCGCAACCCCGACCTTGGAAACGCCGCTGGCTGGACCGACGTCATCGGCGCCGGCAACAGCCCGATGAGCGTCACGATCAGCAATTCCGTCAATCAATTCTACCGGTTACGGTGGCCATAAGGAAGGACCTGAGTGCGGGTTGGCAAAATTAAAAGGGCGCCTTGAGAAGATGGAATAAGAGGCAAACAGTTTCGAAATTGAATCCAATTCACAATTCCGGGCTTGACCCCTTTACAAAGATGAGTGAGGTGCACCATTCGAATGTCGCGCTTCGCTTGCCACCGCACCCCATAAGGGCGCGTCCGCAATTAAAAAGGGTCAGAACGGAATGGCACTGGGTTAAGGGCTCGAGAATTCGAGGATTGATCTCGCGAGGCCACTTGCTGCGATGGTCGGTTTCCCGATACTTTGTGCGGTGGCAAGTCAGCAGTCCATAAGGTTTGGGACGCCGCTTGACGGCCCGCGGCTCTCTTCGGCCGGGGCGCAATGGCACTTCGTCCTCGGCGATCATGCGCGGCAATCGTGTCGGTGAGCGTCCACGTTTCTGGCCAGATGGCTCCGAGCTTGAGCAGAAACTCGTCCAGCGCCCTGGCGTTCCCGTCGAACACCGGAGCCAGTTCCACGTAAGTGACGGGGCAGATGGTCAGGCCCTCGGACCGCTTCGAGTCGATGAGCGTGGCGGAAGCGACGCCGAACGACGGATCGTTTTCCGCCACGTCAATCGGCAGGCAGGTGTCGATGACCTACGCCATTCAGTCCCGTCCCCCTTGCGCAGTTCAGCCATCCAGCCGGCGGTGGGACGGGTCTCGGGGCGGAAACGGCGGGCAAAACCAACAGCGCACGCGCGCCGACCGCCGCGGCGGGCGCGGGTGCGAGCGGCTCCTGCGCTTGCAGTCAGGCGAGCAATCGCCGCGCGTGCCCTTCATCCAAGCGTTTCACTTTTTCAATGGCGAGTTCGATAGCGCTCATGGCGGAGATGCTACCACAGCGGCGAGAATGGCTTCAAAGACCGTTCGAAGTTGGTTCAATTGGATAAATACGAGGGGCACGGGTTGACGCGTCCGGCGAATCTAAGTAAACGTTACTCATTCGTTCAGACCTCTATTATCCAGTCCCGCTACGATCGGATCGCAAATTGTGCGGCCGAGGATTGATCCTCCCGGGATTGGGAAGGCAGGGAAGGCAGGGGAGTCGTGGGAATTCGGGCGACCGGAAGTGGGCTGTCAAAGGTGCCAACCTATTTAGGGCGATCGTTGCGATCCTGACTGCCGGGGTTGGTCTGGCGCGTGCTCAAGGTTTCTTCCTGCTCACCGATGAGACTCAACCTTTCCCACTCGTCCGTATTCCGATCGCGGCGGCGGCCGGAAGTGAGGTTCCAATTTTCAGGGTCGAATTTGGGTTTGCGAGTCAGGAAGGACCCACGGCGGGTCAGTTGCATGACAGTGTGACATTGAGTCTCGGAGGATTTCTCGACGGCAATGACAGAGTGTTGGCTACACTCGATGTCTTTGGCCTCACGTTAAATCCCCGCTTTGGCAACGGTGGGGATCTCGCGGACGGGGCGATTGCGGCGGTGCCTAGCATTCCGGACTCGCGATTGCCCGCCTTGGGAGGGCACCGCGAGGCTGTTGAGTTGAGCTTTCAAATTCCGAGCGGTTGGTCCGGCAGCGGCGACTTGGCCGCATTTCTCGCCAGCAATGGCGATAACGCATTGTCTGCGGCTTACATTCGCCAGCCGGTCTTCGTTCCCGAGCCGGCCGTGGTCTTGCTTTCGATCACCGGCGGATGGGTGATTTGGCTCTACCGACGCCGAAAAGGAGGGTTGACGTGATGAAGGACACCCGCGGGTCTGCGGTGGGGGCAATCTTTTTGGCGCGAGTGTTCCTCCTGCTGGGTGTCTTCCCTGGGAATTGCAGCCGACTGTTGGCCGAACCGCCTGCACGCCTGGAGCTTGAGCTTAACGGTGCCGCGACTTCGCTAACAAACCGTGGCGCCGATTTTCCGGTGTTCTTTAAGGCGCTGCGGCCAAATCTGCAGGTGCCCGGCTGGGTCGTCGACGTGGTGATCTCTAATGCTTCGCCGGCGCAGCTACCGGAAAAGATTTGGATCGGTTTCTCAGATCGTTCGGCCGGCGTCGGTTCGATTCTCGGAGCTGTAGAGTCCGGGGATGTTGGCGTATTGGACGTCAGCGGACGCCGGCCCGCTGCGGGATTGGCGCCGGGTGGGACGGCGACGCTGGGATCCGTTTCGTTCGGCATCGGAACGGGGAAACCCAATTGGCGCGCGGCGGTGTTCACCGAACTGGGGAAGTCCCCTCCGGCCGGAGCGACAAACCTCGTGTTCACCCGTGTGCTCGACGGGTTTGGTCTACCGGAGAGCGGTGTCGAGATTGTCGAAATCGGACCGGCCGCGCCGCGAACCCGTCCGGTGGGCCGTGGTGGGTGGATAACCCTGCCGAACGGGGGCAACGTTCGCGGATGGGTTTTTCGATCAACAAATACGAATCAATTGTCGGTATTTCGGGCCGCACCCAGCGGGGGAGAAGCGGTGACTGAAATGGTTACCGTTCGAATGCCGGTAATCGCTGGTGACGGCGCCGCACTGACGGGGCAGACGATGCCCGGCCTGTTACCGCGAGGTTGGAGTCCGCGCTCCGTGCGGATCGTCAAGGCCGGCGAAAAATCGGTTTCACTCGTTGGACTCGCGCGCTCCGCCGAACGGGTCGCCGTGGTCGGCTGGGATGAAGGCTCCTGGGAATGGAAATTAATTGGTTTGGCCGACGCCAACTCGGCAGGAGAGGTTACACTACCGAGCGATGCTATTCGGATCATCGCTGTAGCGATTGCGGATCCTGGTTTCACGCCGGACTTGACGCTGGGCAACGCGCTTCCAGGCCAGGCGATCGTCGCGGATCCGGTGATTGTCGTATTGAGCGCCCGGGTAAATCCGGCGAGCCGCTTGCCGAGTCGCATCGTGAGCGAAGTTCTGGGCGAGGCCACGGTCGAATTTCGGTCGACAAACGGCATGATTGCGAGCGGGCTCTCCGTGCTCTGCGACATTCGTGAAACCTACCTTCTGCGCGACGGATCGCGTCGGGTTTTGCCGCGATACTGTGCGCACGTGACTGGATACTCCCAGGGGGGCAGCAATGGGGTATTAACCGCCGTGTTTCCCTTGCGTCCCACCCAGCTTCTCGATCGGGATGAACTTGGGGAGGCGCAAGTGCACGTCGACGTGGTGCGTTCAGGCACCCTAACCGGCAGTCGTCTTGGACCCGGGCGAGGTGAAGTCGCTGCTTCAGGAATCCGATTAAGGAGTCCCGAGGGGGCCATGGCCGAGGATCAGTGGGTTGAACTGAACAGTTTTCCAGTCGCCGACTTGGCGGGAGTGTTCTCAAACTCGAGCTCCATTCTGTCCGCGTTCGAGCTTAGTGTCGCCGGGCTCGTCGCCGGCCGATCCTTGGAAGTGTTGCTGCCATCGCAAGCGCCCGACAAGACGTGGGTCCTAGGGAGAGCGGTTTTTGGACGGCAGGCCTATGGGTTTCAACCGGTAGGCCGATTCGCGAGTGATTCATCCGGAAACGTACGAACGACCGAACCTGGCACCGGCGAACGTTTGGCCGGAATCGATGGCGGTGGCTTGTTCCTTCTCGCCGAGGTGTCGGGTCCACAGGCTTTGGTCCACGGCATTGCCAGGAATAGCTCCGGAACACCCACCAGTGGGCTTCTGGTCCGAGCCGGTCCGTGGCTGTCGGTGACCGATTCCAAAGGCGAATTTCGAACCCTCGCTCCTGCCGGGACAAACAGCCTCGCGATATCGGATCCGTCGAAAGGCGACAGCGATGCGGTGGGGCTGGTGATTCCACCCGCGTTAACGCCGGTCGCCGTGGAATTGGCCACTGCCGCAGACGGCCCGCGGGTGACATCGATCAAGCCGGCGGACCGCACGGCGAATGTATCCCGAGTGGCCTCGATTCAGGTTGGATTTAGCCGCCCGGTGAATCCAGCGACCTTACTCGCTGGGGGGCTCCAATTACTTGCCGGTGACGGTCGGCCCGTCGAAGCAAGTCTCTCGATGAATCTCGCCAATACCCTGGCGACCCTTCTGCCCGCCGACCCGCTCGCGCCAGCGGTCCTCCACACTCTGGTTGTCTCGACCAACGTGACGGCAGTCAATGGTCGTAAACTGGAAGGCCAAAGTCGCTTTGGCTTTACGACTGAAACCGACACGCTTGATCGAATCGGGGGTCAGTTCGTTTTATTTGAGCCAACGAACGGTGTCGCACTCGTGTCCGGATCGGCCGGAACAGCGGAGCCAGACGCACCTGTTATTCTTGTCAACGAAACCCGCGGTGAAACGGCGACGATCTTATCGAAGCCCGACGGAAGCTTTTCAAACAGCATTCCGGCGGACATTGATGACGTGGTGAAAGTAGTCTTGGTCAATCGGAACGGCACGCGAAATACCCTCTCGGCCAGTCGTCAGATTTTTCGGGATGGGAGCGTCGGACTTTTTGAAGGTGGCGGACGGATAGAATTGCGAAGCGCTATCGGCGACGGGAGCCTCAACATCGAGGCCGGGGCCATCGAGGGGCGCTCCCGCATTAAGCTCGAAATGGTCGACAGCAACGAACTGGCAATCATTACCGGTGGCATAGCGCCCGCGGAGGGTAAAATGCTTGGACGCGCGATGAGCGTGAGGGGTCGGGGGAGCCCAGTGGGTGGCGCTGTCAATGTTTCGTTCAGCGTGAATCCAGGTGAACTGGAACGGCTCGGATTGCCTCCCGGCGCGAATCCGACGAATGCAACCTATGCGATGCTCGCAATTACCAAAGTACAGGGCCAGATCGCCTATCTGGTGCTGAATAGACTGGAATACGAAGACGGCCAGCTTGTGACGCATTCACCGCCGTTTCCGGGATCAGAGTTTTTGATGGAGCCAAAGAACGAAGGTCTTCTGGCCGCGAGGGAAGGTGTGGCAATTGTTTCAAAATCGATCGGGGCCTTTTTTGTCCCGTTTGATTTTCTCCTGGTCCCGTTAGTGATGGCCTTTCAGTCCCAACCAATAGTAGTCACCGGCGCCGCAGTGGAATTGTCTTCGGTTACCAACCAACTGATCGCAACACCGTTGCCAGGGACTATTGTGACGCTCAGTGCAAATTCCGGAGGCGCGATAACCTCAGGACGCCGTGGCTCACTCGATCCGGGCCAGTTATACACTGTCGCCCAGAAGCGCGGTGTGTATGCGCTGATACAACCGCGGCCCTTTGTGACGGGGTTCGATGCGGAACCACGCTTCGATTTCGTGCTCACCGCAACCCATCCACGTTTGTTCGGCCAAACCGTTTACAAGGCGGCGAATCCGCCCACGGTCGGATTTAGCATTACAGATCTCATTTTTCGCGCACGGGCTAAATCCTCGTTTGCCAACGAGGCTCCGGGAGTTCAGGTGTCCCACGCCCCGGCCTATCCGCCGGTTGGAACCAACGTGGAAGTGACCGTCACGATGACCCACGCCACCGGAGCCCCCAATCTCGATAATCCCGTGATCGAAAATGTGGTGCCGTTCCCTCCCGAAACGGCCGCCTTCCCGTCCGATGTTCTGTTGGGAAGCTCGGTGATCGAAGAGGTATCGGCACAGATCCGTCGGGTCCATTTCACGGTCACCTGTCGCCGCAACGCGGATGTCACGTTGAAACTTAAGGCGCATGTTCCAAATGTAGCGCCGACGGTTCTATTTTACGTTATTCCATTTGGTCAAACGCCGGCTCTGAGCTCGAATCCCGTGCCGGTTGACAAGAACGACAAGGCTGGCCCGCGCGTCGTCCAATCCGAGCCATCTCCCGCAACAACCGGGGTGGATCCGGGAAGCCCGATCCGGTTGGTATTTAGCGAGCCCGTGGACCGAAACACGGTGACCGAGAGCAGCGTTTCAATCAACCCGGTCGCGGGAAAACCGGTGTTCAAATTGTCGGCTGACCAGCGCGAATTGTTGGTTTCGTATCCGGGGATGGTGTTTGGCCAGGATTATGTCCTGAACTTTGGACCCAACGTGACGGATTTACCGCCAGCGTCGAATGCATTCGACCAGATCTCAACCAATCAGACTTCGGATGCCTATGTCCTAAATTTCCGAACCGCTCCCAAGATTATCGCTCCGTTTCCCGGGGTAACGAGCGGAGGAGGTGTCGTGGTGCGTGGTTCCTTCGCTTATGTGCTCGATCGGGAGAAGGGGAGTGGGGACGGGCATCTTCGCGTTTTTGATATCACAGATCCGCCCAGCCCCCTGCCGGTTGCTGCGCATGTCCTGGCGGGGACTCCGCGCGACTTGGTGCTCATCCCGGCCTACTCATTTAGGCGTCATCCCGGTGGGCCGGCGGAAACCCGGGACCTGCTGGCGGTGAGCTTTGGGGATGTTGGCGCGTCCTTCGACGGTAAGAACTTCTTGGGCGGTGGGCAATATATCCGAATTTTCGACATCAGCGACCCGACGTCTCCCAAGAATCTGGTAACCCGCCAGGTGACACTCGCATTCACAACGGTCGTAGCGCGTTTGCGCTGGTCTCCTCCCATGTTGGCTTACTTTGAGAACGGTGCTGATTTGCAGGCGTTCGGCCTGATCAACCTACAGACAATGATTCTCGGCCAGTATATGACAGATGAGGAATTCGCCGCGGGCACTGGCTCCGCTGGCGTCGATAACAACGGCGATGGGGATTTCGTTGATGACAACGAGCAATTGCCGTCACCCGACCCGCGGAGTCCGGATTTCGCCGGAAAGGTGTTTTCGTTTGCACTGGTCGATACGACGCAGCGGGTGCGAGATTTTAACTATAGCTTTGCGAATGGCTACTTCGGGGCGGTGCTTGGCGATGGCAAGGTTAAGGACATTATTGGACAGCCAACGACGACCGTGGCACCCGCGTGCTACCGCACGTTTAATTCTGGGAATCTGACCTTGCCACGCGACCGAGCGTCGTTTCCCTATACCAATGCGGAACCGAAACGACTGTTCAACGTGTTTGGAGTCGTTCTGTCGATTTCGAACGCCCCCCCACGAAATGCCGATCTGGCATTCATCTCTGTCAATGGCGCGAGTGGATCGCTGATCGACGTCGTCGACATTACCGATCCGACGGCACCGCATCGAATAACGAGTATTTCACTGGCGACAACGGACGGCTTGTTGCAATCGGTGCAAAAGCGCGCGGATGGAATGTTGTTGGTGGCAACCACGGAGAATCTCTTGCTGGTTGACCCGAATCGCTTGGGTGACGCCGTTGCACCCGAGGGCATTCACCCCGCGTTAGCGACCCGTTTCGAAACGCTGGGCACCGGTGCGTTTACGTTTGGCAGCGAAGATTACGGAATCCTTGCCGCATCGCTCGGTGGCAAAAGCCGCTTGCAGCAAACACCGCCCTTGATCGAATTCGTCGCGTTTCCCCAAGTAACGCCTTTCAATCCCGAAACGCTCGTTGGCCAGGATGCCCGCCTGCGCGATCTCATGATTGACCGGGTCAAATTGCACACGCTGGGTCCCGCCCGATTCGCCGGCATACCGGGCGTGGTCGATTCCTCCTTAACGCCACCGTCGCCAACCGTGCATTACTATGTCCTCGTCCGGGCTCCAGGCGGGGATGTGGTCAAGAATGAGAAGATCGATATCTTGCTTGAAAGCCTGAACGACCACGGAAATCCCATCCGGAATAAGGGTGCGGGTTTCCCGCCGGTGCGGGCCGCCGCCCTGGCAACCCTGACCGGGCTCGACCAGGATGTTCGCGGGACTTGTGACGCACCCGTCCGCCCGCTCACCGCATTTCGGTTGTCGAATGACAAGAGGAGCCTCTTCTACAATTGGTATCTTTCTAAACCGTTTGCACTGAGCTACGAAAGCATCACGAAGGCCGAGCTCAGTACCTTGCAGAACACTCTCGACCGAGAGATCTTGTGGAGCGGTCGATTCACCAGGGCCACTCTCGATACGACGGTCATCGGGCTCAATGCGATCGGCCCCTTTGCCGCTGCGGTTGACGACTCCCGGCTGGTGGTTAATCCGGGGCCATTTGCCTGGGCTGAGAGTCTTCCGGCCGACTACATCATGGGGCCCAATCCATCTCCCGCGACCGGCCCTTCGATTGTTCCCGGAACCTTTGGCATGGTGAGTGGGCATAACGGCGAACTGCGCGTTGACACGACTGATATTGCGCTGCCTTCGCGACGCATGCCGATCGCGTTCAGTCGGAGTGCAGGCGCGCAGGATCTCTTTGAGGGACCGTTTGGGAGGGGTTGGGATTTCAATTACAATCAACGCCTCATCGAGCTCAAGGGCACCTTGTTTGACACAAATTCCGGCATGCCATTGATCCTTCGTGGGGGGCCAGGCGACGAAATTGCAAAAAAGAGTGATCTCGTCTTTCACCCGGGCGACGGTCGGGCCTTGCTCTACCGGTTTGCGGGGACGGAAACAAACCCGCCTCCCGAAATCGCCCAGGACCCCTTGGTTGCCGCGGGAGAGTTGAATTGGATTTCGACTGCCCGAAGCTACTACCTGCCACCAACGGGCATCTTCGATTTCTTCGTTCGATTTAGCGATGGCCGGTTTGCCCGTCTTACGTCGGACGGCACCCAGTACTGGTATGGTGCCGCGGGCCGGCTCGACCGCATTTACCATCGTTATGCCGCCAACGTTCACGAGCTTTCTTACAACGCCAAGGGCGAACTGGTTCGCATCACGGACCAGTCGGTAACCAAACCGCGCTACCTGGAGTTGGGATATTGGCGTCCGGCGGGCGAGGTGATTGACACGACCCTGGACAATATAACCTTGGCGGGTGATGGCTTCAAGATCGGTAAAATATGTCGTATTAAGGACTATACCGGGCGGGATATTCTTTTTGATTATACACCGTGTGGCGAGCTGGCGTCGCGCGAGGGAATTAATGTATCGCAGGCTTTCACGGATGGGGCGACTCGCCGAGCGCGAACGGAGTATATCGCGCCCTCGAGTCCGAATCCAAACGAGCAAGCCAATGGAATTCGCGGAGTGGTGGCGGGTTCTTCGAGTGGCGCCAGGCTCTTCGCCGCTCAGGCCTTCGCGGCTGATCCAAAGGTTCCGGTTGTGTCTTCGGGTGACGGCGCTACGGGACCCGTCGGCCTGACCCTGCAGCAACCCAATACGGCCCAGGCAATCGCCGGTGGCGGGGCGAAAACCTTGGTCAGAGGGGCGGATACGGCATCGACGGAGTTGTCGTTTGACGCAGACGGTCTGCCCAGTGAAATCAAATACAGCGGCTACAGCTCTCTCCCGGCCACGGTAAAGTATACCTATACAAACGGGCTGTTGGCCAAAATTACGCAGCCCGAGGGTAACAGCATCACCTATCGCTACGATTTTGCGAATCGGGTTCTTCGTTCGCGGGGTAACTTGGTGGGAATGCAGCGGGACAATGGGCCGCGGTCCGGACAACCCAGCATCGAGGCAACCTTTCAATATGAGCCGAAGTACAATCTCCCCTCCGGCCAACATCAGGACTTTAATGGTAGTCAGATGACTTATTTCATCGATGCAGGGGGGCGGGATATTGGGAGGATTGAGTACAGCCCGGGCAGCGGAATCTCGGCGGTGATCGGCTCGCAGGAATTTGTCCACGACACGTTTGGCCAGATCAAGAAGCAGAAAACTCTTGAGGGCTTCGAGACCGACTACGAGTACGATCGGAACAGCGGCTTTAAGATCTCCGAGACACGGCGGGATGCGGGACCAACTCAGTTCACGTATGATTCCCATGCGTCGAAAGACGGCGATCTCGGGCTGGTGACTGGAATCATCCAACCGACCGGCGACGCAACCGAATTGACCTTTAACGAACGGGAGGAACTGATTCTTGTGACACGAGGTCCCTTGCAACGTCAGGAGAATTCGTACGACCTGAATGGGCATCTTGTTCGCCGCAACACTCGGCTCGACTCGACCGGAAAGGCTAAGATTGAAACGATGCACTATTTGCAAAACGGATTTCGGGACAAGGTTTCAATGCTGGACGTTGAAACGGACGGAGGGAGACGCGATTTGACCTATGAATTTGTTCCCGATGTGGCATTTCGCGTCAAGGAGATCCGCCATCCGATATCCACGGCCAGCGGCACCCAGGTCATCACCAAGTTTGAGGAGTTTGATCACCTCGGAAGGCATCACAAGATCACCGAGGGCGAGTACACGGAGAAGTACGGGTATGATCTGAACGGCAACCTTCTCTCGGTTGATCGTGGAAGCACGACGGATTTTTATGAGTATGACGGTTACGACCGGTTGCGGACTATCCGGAAGGAGGCAACCTCAGGAATCGAAACCGTCGACTTCACTTATTATCCATCGGATCATCTGGCATCGAGGAAGGTTGCAGACACTTCGCAAAAGACAGTTTTGGAAGCTGCCTACAAGATCGATGTTACCGGCCGCATAACCGAGGAGACACTCACCTCCGACTCCGGAACATCAACCAGCAAGACTGTCTATAATGGCCTCAACACAACCGTCATAGACCCTGTGAACGAGGTCACAATCACATCCTACGATCGGGCGGGGCGCGTCCGCATGATTACGGATAGCGTCCAGACTCAAGAGTATTTCTACGACCTCACCGGGAATCTCCTCAACATTTCGTCCACCGAGGGTTCGGCAACTTTCAATACTTTCTTTGACAACTACAACAACCTCGATCAGGTGGGGCTGTTGCGCGACGACGTTGGGGTCTTGATGAGGCCTTTGTATCGACTCGACGATACGATGCTGTCGATGACCGATGCGCGCAACGGTACGACAACTTTCGAGCCAACGAAGCTGGGTGAAGTTGGGGCCCGGATTCTTCCGAACGGTGTCGAGTTTCACTATACCTATGACGAGCATCGTCGGCTTTCAAAGGTCACCGATAAGGCGAATTTGGGTCAAGGATTTGAGTTTGATGAAACTCTGCGTTCGATGCGCCGCACTTTCCGATCAGGCCCGCCGGAGTTGGTGACCGCGTTCGACAAAAGGCATCGTCAACCGACCGTTCGGACAATTCCTGGCGGCGACGAAACATTGGCCTATGACGCGCAGGGACGTTTGACGGATCGCACCACTCGGTTTGGCAGTTCGACGCGCACCGAGTCCTTCACGGTTGATCCATTTAACCGGGCAGTTATCTCCACCTACCCGGGCGGCTCCACAACCAGGAAGTTTGACGTGCTCGGCCCGATGCGCGCAGCGACATTTGTCGAGCATGGACATACGTATACGGTGCAGACGACGATCCGAAAAGATGGCCGCCGGGAAACCCTAACCTATCCTTCACCCGGTTCCGTGACGGTCGAGGAGCAGCGGGACCTGGCGGGCCGCCTGAATAAGTTGTCGATTAGCGGAGGCGATACGCTGGTCTCGGATCGCACGTTTGCCGCAGCGAATCTTGTCGGATCGCAGCGGATCGGCGGCGTGATCGACTGCAACAGTGAGTACGATGGGCGCCGGCGGTTAACCCGTACCCGATATACGGCTGTGGGTACCGGCAAACTCCTGGCGGAGGTACTCTATGCGTATGACCCCACCGACAACGTCGTCGGCCGGCAGTCTATTCATCGGGGAGGGCGGACGGACTTCTTCACTTTCGACCGTGGCCATCGCCTGACGCGATCGGACTATGGCGCTCGGCCCGCAATTTCACCTTCGGGAGCACGAGCGGGCTATTCTGGTTTCTCGGTGCCGGCGGGTGTCGGTGGTTCCTGGGCGCCGGGATTCTTCGGGAGGACTTACGGCTACGATGATACGACCGGACTCGATGTGTTTACGGGCGTAACGACGGTGGATCCCAATTCGCTGGCTCCGGCGAATTTCGCCCAAACGTACGGGGCTCCGGACGGATTTCTTCAAATCGGACTGATCGATGGCGTGTCGCGTCCGAGCGACGCGATGGGGAATCCAACGGATGTCCGATTATTCACGCGACCCTCTCAAGGTGTTGATCTACTGCCGCTGAACTCCAGCCTTGCCTACGATGGGCTCAAGCAATTGACAGGAATTAGCCGGAGTGACGGCGTGGCGATCGACTATGAATATCAACCCGGTGGTTTGCGATTTCATCGTGAGTATCGTTCACCGGGAATCGGCGGAACGAATGTGACGGGTTATGTGCATGACGGCGGGTTGCTGTTGGCGGAGTACGACGAAGGCGGTACCACGGCCGTACTGAAGGCCCGTTATTATTATGCAGATTCGGATGTTCCGATTGCGGCTGACATTCGTGACACTGGGGGAAATCTGCGACGTTTCTATTATATGACTGATCTGCTGGGCTCGGTCATGGGCCTGGTTGATACGAACGGTGCCATTGTCGAGCGATACTTTTACGATGCCTGGGGCCAGCCGGAAATTCAGACGCCGGACACGCGGGCTCCGCGAATTCGGCGGATATCCACCGCGCCCGATGGCAATTCCCTGCTGGTCGAATTTACGGAGCGGATTCTGCCGGAGTTAGCGCCGGGTTCGCCCGCCGGACTCCTGACGAGTTATCGTCCGCTGACGGATGCTTTCCAATTAGAGAACGGGGGAGTGCAGCAGGCCCCAACGGTGGTTTACGAAGAGGCGTTGGCCGGCACGGCATTTGGGACGGCTTTGCGGGTTGAGCCGGAGGCAACGCTGGCCGGAGGGTTTTCACTGACGCTCCGGCCGGGTCGAATCCGGGACGAATGGAACAATGCGGTTTCGGGTGAAACGAAAGTGTTAAGCTTCAATCCGGTTCCGGGTGCGGTCCTTTTCTTTGACGACGCTGCGACCCCGACGGATTCGCCGTTGCTTGCTCGAAGTGCCGTGGAATCACCGTTCCTCTTTCACGGGCAGTATTTCGACTACGATGCGGGGCTCATTTATATGCGGGCTCGGTTTTATGATCCGGCGAGTGGTCTCTTCCTGCAGCAGGATCCGAATGGTTATGAGGATAGTGTGAATTTGTACGCTGCATTTGGGCAGAATCCGGTTTCCATGAGGGATCCGAGTGGTCGGGCGAGTTTGCTGGCGTTATTTTTTGATCTCGAGGTACGCGTAGCGCAGAGAGCGGCGATCCGAGCGGAGAGTGCGATTGCACGGGGGGAGACCACGGCAGCGAGGCGAATCGAGGAGGAAGCGATTCAGCGGGCGTGGCTACGCGACGAGATAGCGAGTTCGCTAGGAGCCGCGCGCGAGGTGCGATTGGCCGGCCGGCCGCCGGGACGTGCCCCTCGTGGCGAGACGCATCTTCCGCAGGGAAGGGGGGGATCCTTGCCGGGGCGCTCGTCGCCGCACGCGCCGGTTCCGGATGCGAAGCCGCCCAACAAACTTCCCGCCAAAGGTGAAGCTGGCTCAGCGGCGGGAACGGTGGATGAGGCGGCGCCTTCCAGCGCGCGCGCGGCGTCCCCTCCGGCGGCTGAGACGCACATCGCGCAGCCCAAAGCAGCGGAGGTGGCGGTGACTCCGACGGCGGTCACCATTCGGCCCGCAATGAAGCCGCAGGCACCCAAACCACCGGAACCACGCCCGCCGGCAGCCCCGCAACCGGCGGCACCGAAGACCGTAAAGGAAAATAGTATCCTGAAGCGCTTGGAGGATCAAAAACAGGCCTCGGCTGCAATCCGGGCTCGAGCCGCCGCGAATGAAAGGCCCCGAGCCGCAACCGATGAAAAGGGTGCGTTTGACAATGTCTCTGCGAAGGAGGCGAAGAAGCAGAGTGCGACAGCCAACGAACAGCAGGGTGCTAGGGAAATTGAGTACAAGAAGGAGTGAAGACGTCGGACTCCATTTTGGGTTGCAGATGGGAACTCCTCCTCCGGATGTTCTCACTGGCCGTCCTATGGGCAGGCACCGGCGGTGTCCTGGCCGTCGCGGCCCCTCCGCTGGCATCGTTCGACTATCGAATCGTCGGCAGTCGATTGGATGTATCCCCGGCGGCGCTCTCCGTTCCCAAAGGGATTGCAGGTTCGGTTGCCGTGAAGATTTTGGGCGGACCGGACATTCCGGCAAGTGCCTATGTCGAGGGTTTCTTGCGCGGCCCGTCCTTTCCATCGCGGCGATTGATCGCACAACCGGGCGCTCCGCTCCTGCTGCCGCCCTTGCCATTGGTCGGGGACTATCAGTTGGACAACATCCGATTGGTGGACGGCGCGACGGGCGCAACCCAGCTCGAAGGAATTCCCGCGTCGGTGCCAGTGCATGTGTTCGACGAGGTTCTCGTTTCCAAGGTCACATCGAGGCCGCTCACGCTGGATGAAATTCGCGGGAAGGGAATAGCGATCGATGAAGCAAATTTCCGAGCGGTGGAATTCGAGGTCGGCTTTGTGCTCGACGGTAAGACCGTCCCCGTACGATTTCCGGTCATCGCACCGACCTTCCGTCAATCCACCGAAATTATCCCAGCGGCCGAAATCGAGAAGCGATTGAAGGAGGCCGACCAAATGAACCGGGAATTGACCTCTCAGGTTGTTTTGCCCGACGAACTGCAGGGGAGTCGGCTCAACTTGTCGGTACAGCCCGTAAACTTTCAACTCGTCGATCTTGTCGAGTCGGACCTCGGCTTGCGCATTCCACCGATCCCGGCGCTGATCGTCATCCCGGGCAACGTCGGCTTCCTCAATCAGTTTTTTTCGGTGCAAATCTTTACGGAAAATGCCGCTCCCGTTGGCTCCGGGCTGACTGTGAATCATGTGCGGGCGCAACTAATCTTGCCGCCCGGGCCGGACCGAATCGGCAGTGTGGACTATAGCACGCCGGGTGATGATCCGCTCCGCTTCGCACGTGTCGGGACGGGAAAGATTATTCAACCGGTGCAACCCGTGACCCAGCCGGGCGCCGACGGCCAGGTGGGGACCCCTGACGATGTCACGCGGCTGCAGCCGGGTGAGTCGGGCCAGGGCGAGTTTTTGATCGAGGGTTTACAAGAAGGCTTCCACGTCATGGATCTTGACCTGACCGCGGACTTGGAGGGATTGGCGGCGGGAATAGTAAGAATCAAAGGCAGGGCGGCGGGGGCCGTCCTGGTGCGCAATCCGAAGTTCTCAATTTCGTTTACCCATCCGCGGACAATTCGCTCGGGTGAGCCGTATGAGGCGGCGGTGACTATATTGAATACCAGCCAGACGATCGCGAATCTGGTTAAAGTGACCCTCCCGCCCACAAGCTTGAGCGGTGCCATCCTTGAAAGCGCTGCAACGGTTGAGATCGGAAGTGTTTTGCCGGGTCAATCGGCCACCGTTCGCTATCGGCTGCGCGCGCAACGAACCGGTGCGATTAGCTTCTCGAATTTGACGACGGGCGACGACGCCACCGCTGGGCGGTTTACCCTCACGATGGGCGTGGACGAACGGGGCGTGATTCTCTCACCCGATACACTCACTCTGCCCGATTTCGTGAAGGACCTGCCGGAGGGGATCCGCATTGCCGCGGAGCGTATGCTCGGGCAGGCCTTGAGCGTGGCAACGGCGCCGCAGTTGCCGCCGGGCGTCAAATCAGTGACCCGCAACACGGTGACGCGCCGGGTGCTGGAGTTGGCGGAGGCTGGGCAGCGGGTCCGTTATGGGGATCCTCTTCGACGAGTTCTTGCGGACCTGCTTCTGGACTGGCAGGGAGGGCGTTCTTCCAGCGAGGGCTTTGACCAGATTGTCGCGGCGACTGACGCTGGACGGGAGTGGCGAGTTGCGCTGGTCGCCGCGATGGAACGGGAGGACGGCGCGGACGGCGTTGAGCGGGTTGCCGGTTGGGGGGCGGATATTGCGGGGCGAAGCGAGGTGTGGACGCTGACCGGGGTTGATTCTCCCGGAGTCCTGTTGAAGGCGGTTTCGCATCAGGGCCATGAAGTTCGGGTGGGGGACTACCCGGGGAGCCGGGGGGGATGGCTGGTGGGCGGAGCGACCGTAACCAACGCAGCGTTCCGCTGGATCTTTACGAATTTCACATCGGCAGCAACCCTCCGTGTCGTACGGACAGGGACCAACGGGGTCGCGCAGGTTTTCAGTGTCGTCGCCTTTAATCAACCCCGGGGTGGCTGCGTATCGTTCACCGAGATCGAGACGGGCGGCATGTTTGAGTTCGACGATGACTGCGATGGGTCGGCGGAGACGACTCAGGCCGTGGCTCCGGTTCGCGTTGAGGAGAAGCCGCCGGAACTGCTCGCGGTCGTTCAGGATGGAACCGTAAACGTCGGCCGGCCATCGGCGCCTTGCGTTCCCAAAGTACCGGGAACGCCCATGAATTACGGAACGATCGTGGGTGTGTTATTTTCCAAACCCATGCCGGCCGAACGCGTCAATGCGCCGTCCGGGTACACACTGGAAAACGGGAATGGTGCAGGGTCCGTACAAATCCAGCCGGGCGGACGCGTGGCGCTCCTCAATCTTCGACAAGGGATCGGCCAGATCATTCCGCGCCGGCTCACTGTGACCGGCGTAGCGGACGCCCGGGGGAATCCGGTCGTGGTCAATTCTCTGCCGGTCCGCACGACGTTGCGGGAAGGGATTGCGGTGCGGGGGCGCGTGATTCGTGGCGACGACAGCCCGGCGGTCGGATTGCCGGTAACGCTGACCATGTATGACTCGGTCAGCGCCGCATCTTCCTGCCCTGAATTTATCGTCCGGGTCAGCCAAGTGATAAGCGACGCGGATGGAGCCTTCACGTTTGATTTTGTCTTAACGGGGATACCGTACTCAATCTCGGCGACCGACACCGCGGGGCTGCCGGCGGAGATTGTGCAGATTTTGCTTCAATCCAATTCTGGGGATCAGTTCTCGCGGAGTCAATTGGTCGAGCAAGCGTCGGAATCGAGTGCGCTGAAGTCGCTGCTGGACGGATTCAAGGTGACCGTGCTTTCCGAGGCGATTGCGAAAGCCGAGGGTTTGGACCGGGCGCTGCAGCGGGATTTTATTCCGTTAGGTTCTGGCCGGACAGGATCGACCGTCCCGGTTGCCCTGCGGTTTCGTGGGCGCGGGACGGTTCATGGAACAGTCTTCGGGCCGGATGGCGTTTCACCGCGGGCGGGAGCCGCTGTGAATTTGTTCCCAGATCCCGGATCGCGCGAGTTGGGGCGCGGAATCTTCAGCGACAACAACGGCCGGTTTGCCTTCCAGGGAGTGCCGTTGGGTGTGTTCACAGTCGAGGCATCGACGAGTAACGGATTGAGCCGGATAGTGAGCGGAGCGTTAAACGCGCCGGGTGAAACACGAGATCTTCCGGTCGTTTTGAGTTCCGCACCGGTTGCTCGCACGACCCCCAGCGGTCGAGTGACCGAAAATGACAATGTGACGCCGCACCCTGGAGCGCAGGTCTACATCGGCCAAAACGCACAATCGGCCAACACGCTGTGTTGTATCGCGGGACAGGCCACCACGGACTCGGACGGCTTCTGGCAAATGCCGAACGTCGTTGCGGGCACGTATGATGTCGTGGCGATTTCGCAAGATGGCAAGCGTCGTGGCGAGCGGCTTGAAATCGCGCTGGCGGCGGGAACCACGCCATTCGTAAATGTCGCGCTGCAGGGGCGGGCGACCGTGATTGGCCGGGTGGAGACGAGTACGGGTGAACCGGTTTCCGGCGCGCGCGTCGCCGGCGGCGTGGGTGTGGCACGCACCGACAACCAAGGCGCGTTTGTGCTGGAGGGAGTCCCCACGGGGCGGCGTACGATCCATGCGGGTGTCGAACGTTCTTCCGAACTGGAAAGGCCCAAATCGGATCCTGCCTTCGATTTTCCCCGGTTTGGCAGCCTCGAACTGGACGTCCTGCCCAGCGGCAACAATGTGGCCGTTATCCGATTGATCCCGGCTGGAGCGTTGGTCGGGCGCGTCCTCGATGCGCGTGGCGATCCGGTCCCCAACGCCAAGATTCTTCGTCCCGTCGAGGGAGGCTTCGAATGGATCGATGCGGATGGCAGCGGGAATTATCGTTGGGAAAATCTGCCCCTCAACCGGCGTGTGACGTTGAGTTCGTCCTCCACGGGACCCCCGACTGCGAAAACGGATGTCAGCGATATTCTCCACACGATTCGGAGCACGGATTCCAGCGAAGACGAGCTCAAGGCGGCGATTGGCGACGCGATCAACATTTTCACGGGCGCTAGCGATCCGTTTCTCAATGGGGAGGGTGCCGCGTTCAATCCGACTACTTTTGGGTTCATTCGCGAGACGCTCCGGTTCGATGGGCAGACGATTGTCACCGATATTCGTTTCCGGCCGAGCGGGCATATTTCTGGCCGAGTGCTCAACGGTCAGGGAGTGCCGGTGGGCGCGAAGGTTCGACTCACCAGCGAGGGATTGTTGGCCAATGGGGAGCCTGGAACTGTGCTGCGCGGCGATATCAACAGCGACCCTGCATTGGGAACCTTTGCGTTCGAGGGATTACCCGCCGGCTTCTGGGGCCTCCAGGCAGCGTCACCGTTTTTCCCGCTCGTCATGACCGCAAACGGACAAACGACATCGACCGATCGCAACGTCACCAACGTTGTCCTCCAGTTCCCGGCCGCTCGCGAGATCAATGGTCGGCTCGGCGGTCGAGTGTTCCAACCGGACGGCGTCACTCCGGTTGGAGGTGGAGTGCGAGTGAAGATCAATTTCGGTGACCTCGAGATAACGACCGAAACAAATGGTAGCTTTGACACGCGCTTCGGATTGCCGGCCATTGACGCGGAAGGGCGTCCCGGGGTGGGTTACCGAGTCGAGGCATTTGATCCCTTGAGCGGGTTGAGGGGAATCGCCGCGGCGATCGTGCTGCCGACCGGATCGAACGCCGTGCAAAATTCCACGACGGTCCGATTGTTGGGCAAAGGTTTATTGGAAGTCACCGTGCTGGCGTCGACTGGAAATCCAGCGGGAGGCGCGCGGGTGGAAATTCAGCAGGGCACTTTCCCCGGCGACCGTTTTGAGGGAATCGCCGGCGCGGATGGTGTCATCCGATTTGGGAATCTGTTCGAAGGGGCGTACGCGGTTGCCGCTTCATTTGCGAGCGGCCCCACGACGCTGATGGGGCGCGTGCCGGCGGTTGTGGCCCGAGATCAGACATCGCAAGCCATCGTAGGGCTAGGTGCGACCGCGACGTTGCGCGGGACGTTTACACGGCGGGACTTGGTCACCCCCATCGGCTTTGCGCAAGTCGCCATCGGCAACGTTGGATTCGCCACGACGGATGCGAAGGGGGCGTTCGAGGTGCCGGGCTTGCCCCTCGCACTCTACCGAATTACCAGTATCGATCCGGTCAATGGCCGGGGTGCTCTCGCCGACGCCACACTCTCCGTGGCCGGTGAGATTCACTTCGTGCAATTGATTGAACAGGCGTTAGGCGAAATCTCCGGTACCGTCGTTAATGGCTACGGCACCGGTCCGGAGCCGGGCGCGGATGTGATGTTGCATGTTTCCGACGGATTGAGTCCGGACCGAACCGTAACCACCGGGCCAGACGGTCGATTTGCCTTTCCAAACACTCCCGTGGGCGAATTCTCGATCTCGGCGAGGGATGCCGGAAAAAAATATTATGGCACCGCCGCCGGACGACTGACGGAAGGGGTTCTTTCACTCGATGTGAACGTGCCGCTGACCCCACTGGCAATCGTGCAGATCGTCGTGTTGTTGCCGGATGGTTCCAGGCCTGCCACCAACGCGGAAGTGGCCTTGTTGAAGGGTGGTTTTGGGTTCATTGCGGACACCTCTACCAACGGTCGTATCCTATTCCCCGATGTTCCGTTGGGCCACTACAGCCTTCGGGCGGTCTCACGCGATCTGACCGCCAGTCGAAGTGTGGGCCAAGCCGAGGTGACGATCAGCGGCGTCGGGACGAATTCCCTGCTCGTTTTGCCGCTCCGCGGCGTCGGACAGGTCGAAGGGCGGGTGCTGGCCAGCGACGGCCAGACACCGCTGCCGTCCATCGCGGTCACGATGCAACTGCAGTCGGATCCCTTCGCGTCCACATCGGAATTCACGCTCACGGACAAATCCGGCAGATACCGATTTGGAAATATCCCCGTCGGTTCCTACCGCGTGCTCGCCGAGGAGCAGGCACTCGCGGCCAGTTCCAATGGCTCCATCACGACGAATGCCGAGGTGGATGTCGTCGAGCTCCAACTGGCCTCGAGCGGAAGTGTGGCAGGACGATTGATGCGTGCCGACGGTCTTCAGGCAGTCTCCGGTGCTGAGATTCTGCTGACATTCGCGTCCGGAAGCACGCTTCCAGGTCGAGCGGTGGAGCGGTCCGATTTCAATGGGCGCTTCCGTTTTGATGGCATTCCTCTCCAGCCTTTTGCTCTCGAAACGATTGTGGCTTCCGTCAACGGCTTGGCGCGAGTTTCCGGCACGCTGTCGCCGAATGGGGCGGTTGTGGATCTCGGCAACATCCGCCTCGACGAAAACGATCCGGTCGTCGTTGCCGTGCAACCCGCCAACAGCGCGGGGAGCGTGCCCATTACATTGCCCATCGTGTTGACGTTCTCGGAGGCGATCGCTTCCAACAGCCTTTCGACGAACGGCATTTTCCTCCGGCTCGCGGGTGCTGCCAACAATGTCGCCGCCACCCTCGAACTCGCGGGCGACAGCAATCAGTTGATGCGGATGGTCCGCCTGTTGCCCAAGCGCCCATTGGAAAGTCTCAAAACCTACGAGCTCGTCGTGATCGATGGCGAACGCCGTGACCCGTTGGGTAGTGTAACCGCTGCCGGCCCGACGGATCTCGTCGGTCGTCCGCTTTCGGCGCCGTTTCTTTCGAGATTCACCACGGCGGATGGCGATCCACCCGTTGTCGTTTCCATTTTCCCGGCGGACGGCGCGAACCAAATTGATCCGCGCGCCGTCCCGAGACTGTCGTTCAACGAGCCCGTGCGCTCCACCAACGTCACCCTGACCGTCATCGGCCCGACGGGCCCGGTCGCCGGTGTCGCCACCGTTGGCTTGAACCGCCTCGGCTTGAACTTTACGCCGACCGCTGCGCTCCAACCCAACACAACCTATACCCTCAGTGTCAGCGGAATCGTGGATCTCGCCGGCAACCCGGCGGCGAACCAACCGATCACCGCTCGTTTCGCGACCTTGGATACGATTGGACCCGCCATTGCCTCCCTCCGACTTGTCGGCAGTGAGCCACGCGTTGCCGGAACCACGGTGACGATCGAAGCCGATCTCGCCGCGGTTGAGGCGAGTGTGACGATCCGGTTTACCCAGGATTTTAAGCCACTCGATGCGGACTCAACCGCGCCCTTCGCCGTCCCAGCACTGCTGCCGGCTCCCGGTTCCATAACCTTCCGTGCAATCGCCACCGACCGCTTTCACAACGAGGGTCCGGTGGCTGAGCTCACGGTCGCCGTACAGGCAGATGAACCGCCCGTCATCTCGCTCGAGCGCGTCGTTCCCGCGTCCGGCCCGGTCGGCTCGGGCAGCACTTTTAGCATCCGCGCGAGTGCTGAGGACGATGTCCGCGTTGCGAACGTTCGCATCACAGTTACCGGCGCAATCAATGGCGTGACCAACCTGCCAAACGGCCAGCCAACGCTCCTGAGCTTTGTGGTTCCGGCGAATGCCCCGGGATCTTCGGTTCAGGTTACCGCTGTTGCGCGGGATAACTCCGGCCAGGATTCCCAGCCGGTGAACCTCTCGATTCCCATCGCTGTGCGCACCCCGCCAACGCTGACCCTGCCCGTTGGGATTGAGCTGACCGAAGGCGTGAGCACCAATGTCGAAATCCGCATCGACGGAACAACGGCGCCTGTTTCCATCGCGGAACTGTCCCTGGCCACTCCCGGAATTATCGATTCGTTCGATTGGAATGGGTCGGGCAGCCGCCTCCTGAATTTTGTTCCACCGGTGATGCGTACCAACCCCATCGTCCATGTTACCGCTGCCGCGGCGGGAACGAACCGAATCGTCATTCGTATCACCGACACGAACTCGCTGGTGGCCGAGGCCGAATTGAAGATCATCGTTCTTGCGGATCTGGATCGCGACGGAATCCCCGATGCCGTTGACCCCGATATCGACGGCGATGAATTGAGTAACGCCCAGGAGTTGGTTCGCGGAACCGATCCCCGGAATCCCGACTCCGATGGGGATACACTTTCGGATGGCCTCGAAGTCGCGCGTGGGACTAACCCGCTGAACCGAGACTCCGATGGCGATGGCGTTCCCGATAATCTTGACTCGGCGCCGCTGGTGGCTGCGCGTCCCCCAACCCTCGACGCCCTCGCAAGCCTTGAGTTGGTCCAGGGCGCAACGAGTCGGATCGAAGTCAACGCCACCGATGGAGATTCGAATCTCGTCTCGCTACGCGTTATCGGCCCCGATGTCAGTGCAACGTGGAAGCTCAGCGGACTCACCAATCTTTCGGTCCCGCCGACCAATCAGCTCCGCACCGAACTGACGCTCGTACCGTTGACGGTCGTGACGTCGTTTGTTGCCGTGATCGCGATTGATTCCGACGAAAAATCGGTGACGAACCGATTCCAAGTAACGGTGCTTCGGGACACCGACCACGACGGAATTCCAGATCGCGACGATTCCGACGACGACAACGACGGTCTTGCGGATGCTGACGAAATCGCGCGAGGCACGGATCCATTGCGTGCCGACACCGACAGCGACGGATTGAATGACGGTGCCGAAATGGTCGCGGGAACCAATCCGAAGAATCCGGATACCGACGGAGATGGAATACCCGACGGCTTGGACCCGAACCCGCTGGGAGCAAACGCGGACCTAGACAGGGATGGCATTCCCGATGCGGACGATCCGGACATTGACGGGGATGGTTTGTCGAATAGCGATGAACTGGCGCGAGGGACAAGCCCGACGAAACGCGATACCGACGGGGATGCTTGGCCCGACGGCGCTGAGGTCGAGATAGGCTCGAATCCGCTCGATCCGAATTCCACGCCTGTACTGTTCATTGTGGGTGAGAATTCGGTTTCATTGGTGCTACCGGCAACCCCGAACGTAGAGTCAGCTGCGGGGGGAGTTGTTGTCTCCGAGCCAACAGTTGGATTGGTTCTTCCGGCGGTTCCAACCGCAGAAGTTGCGGTTGGTGGAATTACCCTGGGCGAGCCTCAAGTCGGTCTCGTTCTACCGCGGAGCCCGACCTTGGAGTCAGGCGACGACGGGCTGACCGTGGCGGAACCGGTTGTGGGCCTTGTCCTGCCCGGTTCTGTTGGAGTCGGCACGGTCAGCGACGGATTGACAGTGAGCGAACCCGTCGTGGGTATCGTCCTGCCGGCGACTCCAGCAATCGGCCTCGAGGGGGTTGGAATCACCGTTTCGGAACCTATTGTGTTCCTCCGCTTGGATCTAACCAGCGGGGCAAGTCCACCGGTCGGGTCGGGCACCCCGTCAGGCTCGTCAGGCTCCGGGACAACTGCGACCCTGATTGAGCGCGGTGTCGTCCTTAGGATTGTTGAATTGATCTCGCTTCAATCCGGTGCGCGTCAGGCAAGCGAGGCCAGCGGTGTCTGGCAGGTGGCCTTTGAATGGAATGGCTCTGCCCGCAGCCGGTTTGTCATTGAATCCAGCAACGACCTTCTCCTGTGGATCGATGAACGTGCCGGCATCGCCCAGCCCGAACCGGGCCGTTTCCTTGCCAGGACTGTCACTCGCCAACCCGGGTCCCAATTTTATCGCGTGCGCGAGGTGCCCTGAACTTTAAAATCCGTTAGCCGAACATCACACAGATTCTATGAAAACATCACGAACTATACCCGAAACATTGGACGCGCGTTTGGCTGTGATACAACCACCTCGCGAGCGATCTTGGGGACGCGCCACCGTGTTTATTGCCTTGCTCGCCTTGGCGACAGGACGGGCGCTGGCACAGGGATTCAACGCTGGAAGTACCAATGCGCTCGGGGATGTCGTCATCGCCGAGAATACGACCGTTGACCTGCCTCCCGACGGTAGACTCCACTATAAGAGTCTGAAGGTAAGCGCGAATGTGCGCCTGAACTTCCGGCGAAACGTCCGCAATACGCCCGTCTTCATCCTCTCGCAGGGGGATGTGATCGTGGACGGAATCATCGATGTGAATGGGGCCGCACCGGGCCCGAATTCCGCAGGGATCGGTGGTCCCGGGGGCTTTGACGGCGGAAAGCCAGGCTTTGGGCCTGAGGCACCCCCAGGATCCGGCTACGGGCCGGGCGGCTCCGGCGGCGGAGACGGAAATTGTAGTCCATCGAGTGCTGGCGGCGGTTCTTATGGCTCGGTGGGAGCGGGCAGGGGCGGTGCCGTGTATGGCAGTATTCTGTTGATCCCGATCGTCGGCGGATCCGGCGGGGGGGGCGGTGAAGGCCAGCCCGGCGGGGGTGGCGGCGGGGGTGGCGGAGCAATCCTCATCGCGGCGAACAACCGGATTGTCATCAACGGTGCGGTGGAATCGTTCGGAGGCGGGAATAGTACCTGTTTAAACGGCGGCAGCGGTGGCGCGATTCGCTTGGTCGCGACAAAGGTTGAGGGTGCGGGACGCGTGGATGTTAGGCCCGGTAGCAATGGGGGTTTAGGACGAATCCGCGTCGACACCATCGACCGGACGAACCTGCGTTTTCAGTTTCTAAATAACAGCGTCACGACCGTCGGTGGGAACATGCTGAGTTTCCCGCCGCTGATTCCCCAACTCGCGACGGTCGAGGCCGCCGGCAACGTCATCCCCCTTGGTAGCGGACCGGTGACCTTCAACTTGCCAATTGATTCGACCACCAATCGCACGGTCAAAATCCAGGCACGCGATTTCGGCCGAATGGTGCCTGTCCGGGTCACGTTGACTCCCGATTCCGGATTACCGGTGATAGTCGACGGCCAGATCGATAATACGAAGGACAACCCCGCCTTTGTCGTGCTCCCGGTCACGGTGCCGGTGAACACGCTGGTCACGGTACACTGTTGGACGAGATAAGTGCCTCGGGGATCCACTGGCAGAACGGTTATTCCTTTGACGTAACAGGAGAGTTGCAACGTCCAGATTGGCTGGTGACCGACCGCATGATGGTAAAGTTGGGCCTGGGATTTGCGGCGTTCAGGTTGAGGATCGGCAATTGCAGGACGGAGCCAATGCGATGCCGAAGAAGCAAGCCTTGGCTTGGTGGCTATGCCAAAACCAATCCGATTCACAATTCCGGGCTTGTCCCCTTTTCTATGACCGGATCAAGTCGCGGTTCACGTGCCCCTCGACATCGGGAAGAGTGAAATCGCGGCCGCCAAAGCGATAGGTCAGCGCTTCGTGGTTGAGTCCCAGCTGGTGAAGGAGGGTCGCATGCAGGTCGTGAACTGAGACCGGATTTTCGACGACCGCCATCCCGAAGTCATCCGTTGTCCCGTAAACCAATCCAGCCCTGAAACCGCCTCCGGCGACCATCACGGAGTAACAGGAAGTGTGATGATCACGCCCGTTCCTGCCGCTGGAGTGGGGAGTTCGTCCCATTTCACCGGCGACCACAATGAGGGTCTGATTGAAAAGCCCGCGCGCCTTCAAGTCGTGAATCAGCGCGGCGATGGGTTGGTCAACGATGAAGCAGTTCGCCTCGTGCCCTTTCTTCAGGTCGCTGTGCTGATCCCACGAACCGTTTTCACTGAATCCGGGTGGAGTGACGATTTCGACGAATCGCACGCCCGCTTCAATCAGGCGCCGAGCTCGCAAACAATGGGTTGCGTAGCGTTCTTTCTGAGGATCTCCGGAACCAAGACCGTAGAGTTGCCGAACTACCGGACTTTCCACTTCGATATTCAGCACCCGAGGCAGATGATCCTGCATTCGTTCCGCGAGGTGGTAGTTCAGGATCGCTGCGTCGATGCCTGCCTGCCCTCCAAGCGCTTCAGATAATGCCCGGTCCCGCCGCTGGAGAAAGTCCAGTTTGACGCGCTGCGTGCCGGCGGACTTGTCCATCGATGTAAGGTTGTCGAGCGGAACTCCATCCGCTCGGAGAGGTGTCGCCTGGTGCTGCGCAGGCAGAAAACCATTCGAAAAATTTTCCATCCCACCTGGGAGGACCTCATCGTAGTGCATGAGGATATGACCCGGCAGGTTCGGATTTTCGGTGCCAAGCCCATAGTTGATCCACGCGCCCAAACTCGGGAATCCGGCGCGATTGCGCCCGGAATGAAGAAACAGGTTGCCGACGGAATGTAACGGCAGCCCGCCACGCATTGACCGGATGATGGTGAGATCATCCACGCAGTTTGCCAGTTGAGGCAGCAGGCTGCTGATCGCAATGCCGGATTCCCCGTGCTGCTGAAACTTCCACGGGCTCTTCAGCCACTTGCGGCTTCCCGGTCCCTGCGATTGCAGGTTGCTGTTAAAGGTCGATTCCCCGTCGTGCTTGTCCAGCATCGGCTTGGGATCGAAAATGTCGACGTGTGACATTCCGCCCTGCATGAAACAGAAAATTACATGTTTCGCCTGAGGGACAAAATGTGGAATTCGGACAGGTGGCGGCGAGCCAGTTTTCGCTGCCATCAGGCTGCCTGGCAGAAGGCCGGCACGCGCCATAGCTCCCAAAGACACTCCCAGCATCGCTCTGCGACTGATCGCTGGAGACTTGAGATCCAGTTCAAAGGACATAAGTAAATTCCTTCAGGTTGTAGAGCGTGTGAATCAGGTCTTTCCACACCTCTTCACTCTCGAGTGCCTCTGCGCCGGAGGCAAATCCATGTGCCGTCGCCAGTTGTTCGAAGAAGTCGACATACTCCCGCCGTTCCATTTCACCTGGCGGTCGACTGAACAGGCTGAGAAACAACCGCTCGAGCCGTGTTCCGAAAGCAATGTCCGCTCCAGTCTCGTTCAGTATACGCCTGGCATTCACTCGGGCCTGCTGATTCACAAAGGGGTCATTGAGCAGGCCCAGTGCCTGCGCCGGAACATTGGTTGAATCGCGGCGTCCCCGTGTCACAGAAGGATCCGGTAGGTTGAAAAGCTGGAGCAGTTTTGGAGGTCCCATCCGCGTGATGCTAAGGTAAATGCTGCGGCGGCCAGCGCCGTCCAGCGGGCCGACGTAGAGCTTGCGACGATCGACTTCTTCCTGCCGATACGGATTGATGCTGGGACCAAACATCGCAGAGTCCAGACGGCCCGAAACCAGCAGCATCGAATCGCGAATCACTTCCGCTTCCAGGCGGCGGGAGGCGTAGCGGTGAAACAATCGATTCTCCGGATCCTTCTGTTCCCCAGCCACGGAACTGGCGGACGACTGCCGAAATGTGTCACTGAGAACAATCTCTCGAACCACAGCCTTGACCGACCAGCCGGAATCGATGAGCCGGCGTGCGAGATAGTCCAGCAACTCAGGGTGGCTCGGCCGGTCTCCGAGATTCCCAAAATCGTCGACCGTTCGCACGATGCCGCTACCGAACAGGTAGTGCCAGATCCGATTGGCCATGACTCGCGCTGTCAGCGGGTTCTGTGGGTGGGCGATTAATTCAGCCGTCCGGCGTCGGCCGCTGCCGGTCAGCATGGGCTTGTCGGAAATCAGAGGCTCGATCGCCGAGAGATAACCTCGATGCGCCAGGTCCCGCGGGTTCTTTGGGTCACCGCCGCCAAACAGCGGAACATCAAAGCCCTCGTCCTGGTCGGCGATGCCGACGATGCGCTGCGGCGTTTCAATTTGTTCCTCCAGAGCTCGATATTCGGCTACCGACTGAGTTAACGGAGCGGAAGCATCCTGTCTGCGGGTGAGCAGTTCGAAATTCATGAAGGAGTTGATCCAGAAGACGTCGGATTCGCTGGCCAATCCGTCAGACCAGCGGGCAATCGCAGTTTGCAGAATCGCCCGATAGCGTTGAGCCAGAGCGTCAGGATCCGCGACCGGAGAATCAAATACCTGCAGCGGTGCCTGCAGCTCCTGAAGGGGAGGCTCTTTGACATCGTGCATCACCGCCCTGGTAACCCCGAACCAGGAACGGGGATTGTCGAGTGATTTTTGATACTCGGCCTGGGGCATATTGAGAACGGGAAAGCCCTGATCGTCGAGTGCCGTGGCCCATTCGAGGTACGACTTCAGGCGGACGAGCGGCGAAGTACGAATGTGTGCAAGGTCCACGGTGATCCACGTCAGATTGGACGAATTGAATCGATGCGTGTGAAAATACGGCAGGGTGCAGTTGGCGATGACCGTGCGACAGACGCTGCTGCGTTCTCCCATCGCCTGATAGCTGATAAACTTCTTATCCTCTGGCAGAAGCGGCGACCGCACCGCAGCGTTCAGTTTTTGCGACAATCCATGCGAGAACAAACCGGCCGGGAGAACGCTGCTGATGACATTCGATCCGTCGGGACGAACGGAGAAGTCGCCCGGGAACGTAAAACACTCCCCGTTCTCCACCGCAAGACCTTCGAATGACCAATTCGGATGATCGCTGGCCCGGCCTTTCGAGCGGTTCGTAAAATCACCGAACGGAACAAAGTTTTCGCGATTGAACTTTCCGCGTCGTTCGTGTTCCTCCTGCATCGACTGTCGGGTTTCGTTCCAGTGCTGCTGCCAGGATTTTCCCTCCGGCAGATTTGTCATTTTTCGCCATACAAACAGCGGGTGTTCCATGTTGCCAGGGTCGTCGAGAGTCCCCTTCTCTTTTCCGACTGACGGCTCCGGCGAACGTATCAATTGCACCAATGATGCCGCCGAGATCTCTTCGATCTTGCGCGCCCACACGTTCGCGAGGTCTCGTCGTATCTTTTGCTTCGAGGCCACGAGTTTCCGTTTGAGTTCATCCTGCCGATGCGGCAAATCAAGCGTTCGAATCACCTGACGAGAACTGGCCATCACCCCCAACAGCCCGTAGTAGTCCGTCTGAGGTATGTCGTCGATCTTGTGGTTGTGGCATCGTGAACAGGCAACGGTCTGTGCCTGAAATGCCTTGGAAAGTGTATCAATCTGATTGTCCATCACGTCCAGACTGATCTCGGGATAGAGCACGCAGTCGTCGTGTCCGGTTTCACCGAAGCGATAAAACGCACCGCCAATCAATGATTCGTTGATGCCCAGCGTTTCGTTCGCGCGGGGAGGGTCGAGCAAATCACCGGCAATATGCTCGCGGATGAACTGGTCGTACGGCAGGTCCTGATTGAAGGCACGAATCAGATAATCCCGATATCGCCAAGCTTCCCGAACGAGGTGGTTCCATTCGTATCCCCAGGTCTCTGCGTAGCGGACAACATCCATCCAGTGCCTCGCCCAGCGTTCGCCATACTGGGCTGACGCAAGGTAGCGGTCTACCAGCACCGCATACTTCTCATCGGTCGGATTGGCCACGAACTCGCGGACTGTGGCGGGATCGGGCGGGAGTCCGGTAAGCATCAGACTCAACCGGCGCACCTGGAGATACAACGCAGCGCGCTGAGCGGGGGTGAGAGCCAACTTTTTCAGCCGCAGTCTGATCGATCGGTCGATCGGTTGCGCCGTGGAATCCGAGGAGCGGAAATCCAATGAGGACAGCCGTGGCTCAGTTTCGGGCAGTCGCCGGAGGCTCCAGGGGAGGTCGGATGCCTTGGCAACCGCGGACGCGACATCGTCCGCCGCAGCCATCGATGCGATGATCCCCCACCACAGAATCGAATGAAACAGTGTCCTGATTGCTTTACAGGTAGGAATTTGGTTTCTCGACGTTCCGTGAAAAGGGAGATTTGCTTTCTCGGAGGCGTTCATGTTGGGACAGATTGCGTCGGTTGAGCGGATGGCGCAAGGGCTTTGGGGGACCCCCAAGCCGCGGATAAGCAATGACCGCAGGGTTGGCAAAAGTAAGAGAGCGCCTTGAGAAGATGGAATAAGAGGCAAACAGTTTCGCAATTAAGTGCAATTCACAATTCCGGGATTGACCCCTTTTGCGGGGTTGACTGCCCGAGCCAGCCGTATAGGATCCCTATATGGCGACCGCAGTTTACCCTTTGCCCATGGACGCAAATCTAGCCCGTGAAGTGGCGAGAGCCGCAAAGGCGACCGGCCTCACGAGAGCCGAGCTCATGAGGCAGGCCCTCGCTTTCGGCCTGCCCACGGTGGTCGAGGCGCTTCGCAAATCTTCCGGCCGGGTCACCGCGGTGGGGCCGCTTCCGGCGAGGCAGGCCCGTGCCCTCTACCGTCTCGAAGACGATGACCGGCCGCAGATCGGCCGGCTGATGTCGGCCCAATGGTTTGAGGTGGCTGATTGAAGGCCTGGGAGATCTATACGGCTGACATTTTTGGCGAGCATCCTTGCGTTCTGGTGTCCTGCCAGGCGCGCATTGACGCCAAACTCGAAGTCGTTGTGCTGGGGTGCCGCACCATGCGTCCGACGAACGAACGTGAACCGCAGGCCAATGAGGTTCTGCTCGACGACGCAGACGGTCTGGACCTGAAAACTCTCTGCCGCTGCGATCTCCTGTTCACGGTGGAGAAGGCCAAACTGGGGCGTCGCCGTGGGGTGGTGACGCCCGCCCGCCGCAGGGAAATCGCCCGGCGGATCATTCAGGGTTTGTCCATCGCCGGATTGTAGGCGGCCGCGTGGACGGGGCGTCGAGCCTCCGTACACGGGAGGGCGCTGTCGTCAAACGCCGGGTCGCCGGGTCGCCGGCGTCGAGGGCGGGGCTGTCGGGCAGCAGCGGGCGGGTGTCGGTCGGCCGCCGTTGTCGGCCAGCGTCCGAGATGGAGGCCCAACTCCGTGGGGTTGTTCTGGTCGCCGGGGCCGGCGAGCGAGTGGGGTTAGAAGCTAGGGAATGAATCCCACCGATTGGCGCTGCCTCGCCTTTCTCTAACTTCCCGCTGCCTCCCTGACTTGGTTTGATCCCACCCCATCCAGCCCTGGCCAACGGTTCTACCGGGCATACCGGTTCACGCTACCAACGAACCTGGTATTCATCCCCCCGGGCTCCTTCAGGCTCGGCAGTCCCTCCAACGAAGTCTACCGGATTGGGGGACCGGCGGGCACCGCTGAGGGGCCCCAAGTCGCGACGACGATCAGCAGCGGGTTTTGGATGGGCAGGTATGAGGTCACCCAAGGCGAATACGCCGCGGTCGTCGGAAGGAACCCGAGCGCTTTCCCCGGCGACCCCACACGCCCGGTGGAGCAAGTCAGTTGGAACGACGCGGTCAGCTATTGCGCCCAGTTGACCGCTCTCGAGAAGGATGCGGGCCGGATTGCGGGCAATAGCCGGTATCGCCTGCCCACCGAGGCCGAATGGGAGTACGCCTGTCGCGGCTGGAGCTCCACCCGGTTCAGCCACGGGGATGACCCGGGCTATACGAATCTCGTCGATTACGCGTGGTTCAACGCCAACAGCTCGGTGAAAACCCACCCGGTGGGACAGAAGCTTCCCAATGACTGGGGATTGCATGACATGCATGGGAACGTGTGGGAGTGGTGCCTGGACTGGTACGGTTCCTATGCCACTGGAATCACCGTCGATCCACTGGGGCCCGCAACCGGCACCGAACGCGTCCTCCGCGACGGCAGCTGGAACGCCAACACTTGGATTTGCAGGTCCGCGATGCGCGAAACTCCCAACGGCCGCATGCCCAGCGTCATCGGGTTCCGAGTCGTGCTGGCTGTGGACCGCTGAAGACTACGGTAACGGGGTCAAGCCCGGAATCATGAAAGATAAAAATAGGTTTCAGGCGTCGCCAATTGTGTCTCAAAAATTAGGGGATGGATCGACACGCGCGAATTGAATACGCGGGCGCGCTTATCACGTGTTCGATTCTTCTGCCGGATCACTGACCAAGCACGCAATAGAAGCCAGCCTTCCCCTCCAGCGGCAGCATCAGCGGCGGCGCGGCGCTCGTCGCAAAGTCAATCCAATGGCCCAAGCCCAGGTCACTCGCCCGCTGCACTGAGTAAGGCCCCACACCTCTCGTCCAATTCAGAACGGCGTCCGGCCCTTGCAGTGCCAGGGTCACCCGGATCGGCGAATAAAGGACAGTCAGGGTGTGATTGAACGTCGTGTTTCCGCCGAAGGCCGGAGCCCAACTGATCGTCGTGGCTGTCACGATGATGACGTTGGTTTTATCCGCCTGGAGTGGAATGCCGCTCGCGCTCCAGAGGTTGGTGCCCACGGCGAGTCCCGTCCTGGAGGGGGAGTACGTCGCGCTTCGCCATCCCACCTGAGTCACGTTCTGACCCAGTGCGTCGGCGGAACCGGCGAGATCCAGAATCGGAGCCGCCGTCGTGAACGAGTCTTCGCGTATTGGACTGGTGATTGAAACGAGCGGTTCAGCGGTGCCGGGCACGCCTCGCCGTTGCGCCAGCAACCAGTCAACGATGGCGGGGGTCATGTTGCCCATCAGGATCGCGTCGAAATGCCCTCCGGAGTTGTATTCCGTGTAGATCGGCTTCCCTCCGGCTCGGCGAAGCGAATCAACTAGGCCTCGTGTATTCACCACTAATTCATCGTCCGCTGCGGCCCAGACCCAAGCGGGCACATCCTTGATGACGCGGACAGGCGTGCTTCCGCTCCAGCCTGCCTGAAAATATGCAGCAGCAAAGAAACCGGGCCGCATCCCTATGAGATCCCAGGCAGCGTGCAGGCCTTCGGAACCGCCGGTAACGTACACTCGGTTGGTGTCGACCTTGAACTCCAGGAGAAGCTGATCCAACAAATCCGAGACTTGCTGCAAATATCCACGGGGCCCGGTGGTCCAGGAACTGTCCCCCGCACGGCGCGTCGGCCACAACAGGATTACAGGGTCGGTCGCCTGCTGCCTGTATGACACAAACGTTTTCGTGGCAGGGTAGTTCAAATATCCAAGGTACCCATAGTTGGGCGTGGTGATTACGATCTCGTCCCCGGGCATTCCATGAAGCACGCAGACCAATGGATAGTCGCGGGCCGTATCATAGTTCTCCGGCAGCAGATAGAAGTACGGCAGGCGCAGGCCGGCATTGTTCGTGAAGTTGCGCTTGATGAACTTGCTCTCGGACGGCACCACCCAGAGCCGGGCTGGGGCGTTCGTGGCCGAGCCAAAGGCATTGGTGACCACCACGCTGTAATCACCTTCATCCTCGGGTTGGGCTTTTGTGAGCGTCAGGGTCTTGTTGGTCTGGTTCAGGAGATCGCTCCGGTCCCGCCGCCACTGGTACGACAGGGGCGCATCCCCGACCGCTGTGACCGCAAACGACGTGTTCTTACCAAGGTCAACTGCGGTGTGCTGGAGTGAGGTGGTGGCTTTGATCTGCGGTGCGGCTGCGATGGCTGTGGCACTTGCGCCAGCCATTTGAATCATACTGACGATGATGATGAGTTTTGTCTTCATGGGAGTCATTTCTGTTGCCATCCGTTTTGCTGACGAGCATTTGTCTTCAATCGGGCACGGCTGACGACCGAGCGGGTCTTGTCAGACAGACACGGAGTTCACCACCAAAATCCGCCTTCCTTCCACGCGAAAGGAACTTGTTTCCGACCAAATCGATAGGCATTTGTTTTTTAACGCTCCGCGACTAATCCGCTTGCACGCTACTTTAGTCCCCGCGGTTCAAGCGTCGGCTGCTATCTCATTTCGTGCTACACCGTTCTTGACCAAGGCTCTCCCCATTTTGTTCTGCCAAACCGAGTGATTCGCCGGCAGTGTGTCGGACGGGGGTGCCCACGGCATCGGCATGATGTGGTGTAAGATGTTTATATAATTAGTAGTATAACCAAGGAAAGGAATCGGGAAAAGACTCTTAACGGGGTCAAGCCTGGAATTGTGCAGGCATCGCCGATGGTGTCTCAAAAATATATTTAGGTGGTGAGCACCCACATTCATGAAAGGGTCGGTTCTTGGTATTGTTTAGTCACAACCATTCCCGCCAATGTTCTCACAAAAACAAATCCCGAATGCTTGGCCGGCCGATTAACCTCGGGGCGTCTCCTCTACCAGATGAAAAGGATCTCCATCAAACACTCTGACTGCACCTCCCAGCCGCATTGACACAAACCTCTCCGGCCATTTCCAGTTGCCACTCCCGATATTCACCATTCTTAATGATCTCCTTGCCACTACCGTAGGAACAACAGGCTACCGCTAAAATGCTTTTCTACATCGCAGAACCCATACGATGTCGATTTCCGCTTCCACGATTTGGTCGAGTTTTATGAAGGCTTGCACCTCCGGACATAAGCAGGCACTTGACGCTCTATCTCCGCCTCGGCTCGGCCGCCAGGATCCAGCCGCTCGGTGTCCGCCATCAAATACCGATCGGTGTTGATTGCTTTCAAGCACTGCTCCTGACATGTTGGCTTAGAAACCGGGGAATCGCTGCCGTCTACTTGTCCATTTATCCCTAGCTTCATTTTGATATCCTGGTACATCGTTCCAATAAGAGATTATAACAATGAAACGAAATCAAATCGAAGCAGTTCTCCTCACCGCAACACTTGTCGCCATGGCTGGTTGCGCTAGTACCAGTTCTCCCATGCAGGAGCGCGGTCCAGGCGGCACCATCGCTTACATGGTGAAGATTGAATCCAGTGAACCGGGCGCCCGGGTCGAGGTGAACGACGACGTCATCGGAAAAACACCCGTCGATCTTCGTGTCTGGGGCGATATGGACGGCACATTCCACAATTTCGGATCGAGTGATTTCGTGATTCGAGTCATACCCGCACGGGAGGGCCAAAGTCCCCAAACCAAGGTCTTCCGCACCGGGGGCTGGTTTGGACAGGAGGATCGAATTCCGAGCCGCTTGTTCTTCGACCTCGACCAGAAGAATCAAGGTGGTTTTACGGTCGATCCCGGCAAACCGCGCTTTTGACCTCATCCCAGAAAATACATTATGACAAGAAGGGGAGAGGTCATCGGTCCCCAGACTGATTTCCGCCTTGCCGCTCATTAGCGGTGGCACACTCCGGAGCCGCGGAGCGGCGTCGGAACGTAGCTCCACGGCGTCAGTCGTGGGTTCTCTGGCGGACCGCGCGCAAGCCCTGGAAAGGCGACAGAGAAATCGGCACTTGGCCCGCTATCCTGTGGTTCTGTCGCCCCTGACGGGGCTTACGTTGTGTTCGAACGTTGTCCCACGGCTCGCGCCGTGGGCTACGGTCTGTCGCCACTCCGCGGCTTTGCTAAATGCCCATTGTTCTTCCGGGACACGCACGCCGGAAAATGCCCAAACTCCAGATCCTGCTGCGTGATTTCGACATGCTCTCCGGCGGCGAGCCATAAAGGGGTCAAGCCCGGAATTTTGAAAATTGGTTGCAGGTATCGCCAATTGTGTCTCTGAGAATTGGGGATGGCTCGACAAGTTCGAATTGGATACGCGGGCGCGGTTTGCCATGTCATGGGGCGTGGTAATCAAGGCTAGGCCATTTGCGCCGACGACAGGGACCGCAAGAGATGGCTGTAGACGTTGGGAATAGGACGGCCCACGACCTACAGCGGCGAGGGCAAGAGGACGCGCAACGGTTGTTGGGACTGGGGCTTGCGGCGTTCGGACAAATTCAGCGGGGCGCGTCTTTTGCTCGCTTCAAAGGTCGGGGTGGAATAGTTCTTTATCGTGTTCGAGCTGCCGGAAACTTTCAGCCGATTGGGCATTGCCCTTGGGTTGGGCTTGCTCGTCGGCTTGCAGCGCCAGCGCACGGATGCGCGTCTCGCGGGGTTCCGCACTTTCCCGCTCGTCACGGTGCTCGGCGCACTCTGCGGGTTGCTCGCGCAGAGCTTTGGCGGATGGATCGTGGCCGTGGCCTTCGGAGGGCTTGCCCTCGTTATCGTGGGCGGCAACCTGCCGCTCCTGCGGGCGGAGGAGGAACGGCCCGGCATCACGACGGAAGTCGCGATGCTCGTCATGTTTGCCGTGGGGGCCTACTTGATGGCCGGATCGCCTGCGATTGCCACCGCTGTCGGCGGCGCCGTGGCTGTGCTGCTGCACCTCAAGCCCCAGATGCACTCGCTTGCGGCGAAAATCGGCGACCGTGATTTCACCGCCATTATGCAGTTCGCGCTGATCTCGCTGGTTATTCTGCCGGTATTGCCAAACCACTACTACGGCCCATTCCTGGTGCTCAACCCATTCAAGATTTGGCTGATGGTCGTACTCATTGTTGGCATCAGCCTGGGCGGTTACATCGCATACAAGTTCCTCGGTGCTCGCGCCGGTGCTTGGGCCAGCGGCCTGCTCGGCGGCCTCATCTCCAGCACGGCTACGACGGTGAGTCTCGCCCGCCGCAGCAAGCAGTCACCGCAGCCTCCGGGCTTGGCCGCGTTTGTGATTCTCGTCGCGTCGGCCATCGTTTTTGTGCGTCTGGGCGTTTTGATTGGTGCCACGGCTCCGCGATTCCTTCCGTCCGCGCTGGCCCCGATGTTCGTGATGTTCGCGCTGCTGGCGCTGCTCGGCTGGTGGAATTGGCGCGGAGCCGCCGTCGGCTCTTCCTCTATGGCGGAGCAGGTCAATCCGACCGAAGTGAAACCGGCTATCATTTTTGGCCTGCTTTACGCCGGCGTGCTGCTGGCGGTTGCGGCCGCCAGGGAATACTTCGGCCAAAGCGGACTCTACGTGGTCGCCGTTCTGTCGGGACTCACGGACATGGACGCTATCACGCTCTCCGTCACGCAACTGGTGAACGCGGCGCAGATTTCCACGGGCACCGGCTGGCGATTGATTCTGGTCGCAGCGATGGCGAACCTGGCGTTCAAGGCTGGCACCGTCGCCGTGCTCGGCGAACGGCGATTGTTCTGGCGCGTGGCCGTCAGCTTCGGAATCGCCGCGGGTGCTGGCGCAGCCTTACTGGGGTTCTGGCCCAACTGAACAACGGAACTGGCCTGACGCTCGATTGTGAGCTGGCGATGATACGCTTTCTTTGAAACAATCGTATCCCTTGAGTGTCTTGCACTTCAGCATCATGCCTTCCCGTGCTTATCTTTCGAGGCAGCGCCCGCTGTTTCCCTTATTCGGTGTCGCGGCGATCCTTCTTTTTGGTCCTGGATGCTGGAGGCAGAAGCCGACGGTTGTCCAGACCGAGAAAGTCGCCCGCCGCAATGTTACGGAAAAAGTCACCGCGACCGGCAAAGTGCAGCCGTTCCTGCAGGTGAAGATCAGTCCGGAGGTTGCGGGCGAGATTATTGATCTGCCGGTCAAGGAAGGGCAGCGTGTGCACAAGGGGGCCCTATTAGTCCGCATCCGACGGGATTTTTACGAAGCCAGCCGGAATTCGGCCGAGGCAAGCCGGAATTCCTCGCAGGCCAATCATCAATCCATCCGGGCCAACCTGCTGACCGCCGAAGCGAATGTCCGCAAGGCGGAGGCGGAGTTCCGTCGGAATGAGGAACTATTCAAGCGCAAATTGTTGAGTGAATCGGTCTATGACGAGTACCGAACGGCCCTGGAAACCGCGCGGGCGCAGATCGAGGTGGTGCAGGCGAATTCGACGGCGGCGGGCCACCTGGTGCAGGTGGCCTCCGCGGCCTTGAAAAAGGCCGAGGAGGATTTGCTCAAGACGACGATTCTATCCCCGATTGACGGCACGGTGTCGAAGTTGACCTCGGAGGTTGGGGAACGGGTGGTGGGAACCGGGATGATGGCAGGGACTGAGATCATGACCATTGCGGATCTCGACGAGATGGAGGCACGGGTGGAGGTGGGCGAGGTCGATGTGGTGAAGGTGGTCGTTGGACAGCAGGCACGACTCGAGGTGGATTCGTTCCGGAATCGGAAGTTCGCCGGGCTGGTGACACAGATTGCGAATTCGGCGAAAACCCAAGGCATGGGCACGCAGCAGGAGGCAACCAAGTTTGAAGTCCGGATCCGGATCACCGGGAAAGAATTCTTCCGCCCGGGAATGAGCGTCACCGCGGATATCGAGACGAGTTATCGAACGAATGTCCTGACGGTTCCCATCCAGAGTGTGACCACCCGGCTTCCGAAGGGGACGGTCCGCCCCGACGCGAAGAAGGATGCGAAAAGCGCGCAGAAGGCCAAGGAGGAGAAAGATGCCGCGGATCAACTGGGGATTTCCGAAAAGAAGCGGCAGAAAGAGGGGGCGAAACCGATTGATGTCGTATTTACAGTGGTCGATGGGAAGGCAACGATGTTGCCGGTCAAGCGGGGCATTAGTGACGACAACTACTACGAGATCACCGAAGGGGTCACCGAAGGGCAGGAGGTGGTCAGCGGCGGATTCAAAGCCATTGCCCGGGACCTTGACGAGGACAAGCCGGCCAAGGTTGACAACGAGAAGGACCGCACCTCAGTGGCTGTGAAGTGAGCGGCCGGCCGGGTCCGTCGCACAGCAACCCCAGAACCTGACATGTCCCTGATCCGCATCCGCAATCTCTGCCGACGTTACGTGATGGGCTCGGAGGTGGTCCATGCGTTGCGGGGTGTATCGCTGGATATTGGCAAGGGCGAGTATGTCGCAATCATGGGGCCGAGCGGCTCGGGCAAATCGACGCTGATGAATCTCCTGGGCTGTCTCGACACGCCGTCGGAGGGAGAGTTCCTGTTGAACGACAAGAACGTGGCGACGCTGAATGACAATCAGTTGGCGGAGATTCGGAATCGAGAGATCGGATTCGTATTCCAGAGCTTTAATCTGCTGCCACGATCCGATGCCTTGCATAATGTCGAATTGCCGCTGATCTATTCCGGGGTGGCGAAGGGCGAGCGTCGGGAGATGGCGCGATCGGCTCTGGCGCATGTCGGTCTCGAGAATCGCATGCACCATCGGCCCAATGAACTCTCGGGCGGACAACGCCAGCGCGTGGCGATCGCCCGCGCGTTGGTCAACAACCCCAGCATCGTCCTGGCGGATGAACCGACAGGGAATCTCGACTCACGGACGGGCGAGGAGATTTTGGCGCTATTCGATCAGCTTTCGCGTAAGGGCAACACCATCATCGTGGTGACGCACGAGGAAGAGGTCGCTCTGCACGCCCGCCGGGTCATCCGGCTCCGGGACGGATTAATCGCGGTGGATGAACTCAATATTCGGTACCGAACGCCCCCGACCGTGGGGGACGGAATCTCGCCGCCACCGATCGCATGATTACGACGTCGGAGCTTCGGGAAACGTTTCTGATCGCGGTGGCGGCTCTTCGTGCCAATGTGTTGCGCTCGGGACTGACCACGCTCGGAGTCGTGATCGGAATCGTCACCGTGACGTTGATGGGCACGGCGATCAACGGACTCAACAACGCGTTTCAGAAGAGTATTGCCACGCTGGGATCCGACACGCTTTTCATCCAGAGGTTTGCCTGGTTTAGTAACGACGACTGGCGTGTGGTCCGAAACCGCCGGCCGATGACCATGCAGAATGCCCGTGACGTGGAGCGGATGGCCACGCTGGCGGCAGCCGTGAGTGTCGAGTCGAACTTCGGAGGAACGGTTACTTACGACAAAAAGAAGGCGCGCGGCGTGTGGATTATGGGCAACACGGATCGCAGCATTGATGTCCGAGGGCTTTCCATCGCCAAGGGGCGGTGGTTCAGTCCGGCGGAGATCAGTTCGGCGCGCAATGTCTGTGTGCTTGGCAATTATCTGGCGGAACGGTTTTTTCCCAATCAATCGCCCCTGGGACATCGGGTGAAAGTGAACGAGATCCAGTACGAGGTGGTGGGCGTCATCGATAAAATGGGCACATTTTTCACCGGGTTCAACATGGACAACCAGATTGTGATCCCGGTCACACGATTTGAAGGCGACTTTCAGGAACGGCCCGATTACCAGATCATTGTTAAGGTGAAAGACGTGACCCGGCTTGACGATGCCGAGGAGGAACTCCGCGGCATTATGCGGAAGCTGCGTCGGATCGAGCCCGGCTTGCCGGACGATTTTGCGATCAACCGACAGGAGGCGTTTTTGAACTTCTTCCGCGCGGTTGGCGGCACGATTGCAGCCGTCGGCCTTTTCATCACGAGCTTATCGCTCTTCGTGGGAGGCATTGGGATTATGAACATCATGTTCGTCAGCGTCGCGGAGCGAACCAAGGAGATCGGCATTCGCAAGGCGATCGGTGCCAAGCGCCGCTCCATTCTCCTTCAATTCTTGGTGGAAGCGGCCCTCATAACGCTTTTCGCCGGAATCCTCGGCATCCTCGTGGCGTGGCCGCTGACACTGGTCATCAATCGGTTCATGGCGGCCCAGATGTCGTGGTGGTTGGTGGCGATCGCCCTATTGGTCTCCGTGATGACCGGCGTCATTGCCGGATTCATTCCCGCTTGGCGGGCATCGAACCTGGATCCGGTGGAGGCTCTGCGCGCGGAATAGCCCGCGCGTCCCGCAATCGTCCCATGAATCTGCCTCTCACAACCGAATTTCGAGAAAGCGTTGGGATGGCATTGCAAGCGGTCGGCGCGCACAAACTGCGCTCGGCCCTCACGCTGCTGGGAGTTCTGATTGGAGTGTTTTCCATCATTCTGGTGATGACCGCCCTGCGCGCATTGCAGTCGAATCTGGAGAAGCAGTTGGCTCAACTCGGATCCCATACATTCCAGGTGCAGCGGTTCCCGGCGATTCAGGTGGATGGCGACTCCGAGACCGAGCAGGAATACTGGCGGCGTCGCCGGTTCTATCTCCCCGTGGCACGGCAGTTGTCGGAACGGCTCAAACTCGCCCAGGCGGTCGGCGTCAGCGCCGATCTCGACGTGGGCGAGGCATCCTCCCGATTCGCCAAGACGAATCCGGATATCCCCCTTCAGGGATTGTCGTCGGAGGCGTTTGAAACCCGCAACCTTGCGGTCACCGAAGGCCGGGCGTTTTCGGAGAGTGACGTGGACAGTTCCCGTTTGTTCTGCGTGCTGGGGGCGGATTTGGCGAAGAAGTTGTTCCCCTTCGGCAGTCCCCTGGGCGAATCGGTCCGGTATCGGGGCATCGGATATAACGTCGTGGGAGTCCTCGAGGCCAAAGGTTCGATGTTTGGCCGCAGCATGGATTCGTTCATGGCGATTCCGATCTCCACCGCCCTGGACCGGTATGGGAGGGAGCGATCGATTCAGATCCAGATTCAAGCGCGGGATCAGGCACACTTCGACGACACGGTGGAGGAGGCGCGGGCCGTCCTGCGGACATTGCGCAAAGTGCCGCCGGGTCAGAAGGACGACTTCGAAATTGTCTCGAACGATTCGATCATCAGTCAGTTTCGCTCTCTCACACTCGTGATTCGAACGGTTGCGGGTGTGATTGCAAGCATCGCCCTGCTGGCCGCGGGCATTGGAATCATGAACATTATGCTGGTCAGCGTGACGGAGCGAACGCGCGAGATCGGTATCCGGCGCGCGGTGGGGGCGAAGAAGCGGAACATTATGACCCAGTTTATTCTCGAAGCGATCGTGCTCTGCGAGATCGGCGGGATCGCGGGAGTGCTCCTCGGCGTCGCCGCTGGGAACCTGGGGGCAATGGCGCTGAAAACTCCGCCGGTGATCCCTTGGGATTGGGCGTTGATCGGTCTGGCCGTCTGTTCACTCGTAGGAGTCGTTTTCGGCACCTACCCCGCATGGAAGGCAGCCAACCTGGATCCGATCGAATCCCTGCGATACGAGTAGCGGGTCGCAAAATCCTGCTTTTCTGTTTGGCCGCCCCGGGTACCGTCGCGGCTCCTGGAATTCGAAGTTCGCATTACAGGTTCCGGTACAGGCAACGCATTAACATTTTCTTCAAGCATGCAACCCCAGGGCGATATCGCACTGATTGGTCTGGCCGTAATGGGCCAGAACCTGATCCTCAATATGAACGATCACGGCTTCACGGTCGTGGCCTATAACCGGACGGTCTCCAAAGTGGATGAATTCCTCGCCAACGAGGCAAAAGGCTCACGCGTTGTCGGTGCCCATTCCATTCCGGAGCTCGTCGCGGCTTTGAAGAAACCGCGCCGAGTGATGTTGATGGTCAAGGCGGGGGCCCCGGTGGATGAATTTATCGATCAATTGCTGCCCCACTTGGAAGCGGGCGACATCGTGATTGACGGCGGCAATTCCCTGTTCACTGACACCAACCGGCGCGTGGCATCGTTGGCGGCGCGAGGAATCCATTTTATAGGAACCGGGGTTTCGGGAGGCGAGGAAGGTGCCCGGCGGGGACCGAGTATCATGCCGGGTGGAAGTTCCGCGGCGTGGCCTCATGTGAAGCCGATCTTTCAGGGAATCGCCGCCAAGGTCGAAGGCGGTGCCCCCTGCTGCGACTGGGTTGGAGAGGGAGGCGCAGGCCACTATGTGAAGATGATTCACAATGGAATCGAGTACGGCGACATGCAGTTGATCGGCGAGGCCTATCACTTGATGCGGGACGGACTCGGGATGACAGCCGATGAAATGCACGCCGTCTTTTCCGCCTGGAACGAAGGGGAGCTCGACAGCTTCCTCATCGAGATCACGCGGGACATTCTCAAGTTTAAGGACGCCGACGGCCAACCCCTGGTGGACAAGATTCTCGATGCGGCAGGCCAGAAGGGGACGGGCAAGTGGACGGTGGTGAATGCAGCCGAGTTGGCCCAACCGGTGACACTCATCGCCGAGGCGGTTTTTGCGCGCTGCGTCAGTTCGATGAAGGAGGAGCGGGTCAAGGCCGCCCGCAAGCTCAAGGGTCCGCGGCCGGCAATTCGTGGGGACCGTGCCAAATTTGTCGAAGACATCCGATACGCTCTGTATGCGTCGAAGATCGTCAGTTATGCGCAAGGCTATATGCTGCTGCGGGCGGCGGCGGCCGAGTATCGATGGAATTTGAATTACGGCGGCATCGCGCTGATGTGGCGCGGTGGATGCATCATCCGGTCCCGTTTCCTGATTCGGATCAAGGAGGCTTACGACGGAAACCCCAAGCTCGCGAACCTGTTGCTCGACGATTATTTCCGGGGCGAGATCAAGAAATGCCAAAAGGGATGGCGGAATGTGGTCTCGATGGCCGCGAAAAAAGGGATTCCGGTTCCTGCGTTCAGCACCGCTCTCAGCTTTTTCGATGGGTATCGCACCGCCCGGCTTCCGGCAAATCTGCTCCAGGCGCAGCGGGACTATTTCGGTGCTCATACTTACGAGCGGATCGACCAGCCACGCGGCCAGTTTTTCCACACCAACTGGACGGGTCACGGAGGGCGAGTGTCCAGTTCCACATACAATGCGTGAGGGAGGGCGTGCGGGCATTCGGCACTCGCTGAAGGGCGCATCCCGAAGTTGTTGGTAGAGGTTGTCGCGCTGCGACAACCCCGCCCGCGTCCAGCGGGCGGATAGGGCCGCTGCGCGGCGTCCGCTACCGTCTCCAACAAGTTCGGAGTACACGGGAGCTTGGGTCGTTCGCCACATCAGCGTTGCGTTGCCTCGTGAAGGAAGTAGAGTGCTGGGGTGACGACGATTGAGCTGCAGCAGATGTCGCAAATAGAATCCGCCGTATGGAATGGTTGATGGCCCCGATGAATCCGACTGGGACTCCTTACGCGTCGACACGCATCTGTAGCGCAGACGCGCATCTTGACGACACCTCTGGATGATGGTACGCGTGATGGTGTGGCAACCATGATCCATCGCAGTACCTTCGCCTTGGACGACGCCACGTCCAAACGCATCCGGAGTCTCGCCGCGCTCTGGCAAGTTTCCCAAGCGGAAGTCAGAAAGGCCAATTATGAAGCTCACCATTGATCGCGACGCGGATGCCCTATATCTGGATCTTGACGATACACCTGCCGCCGAGAGCGAGGAAATTTCGCCAGGTGTAATTCTGGATAACAACGCCGAGGGAAAAGTGGTCGGAATCGAAATGTTGTATCTCTCCAAGAGAGTCTCCGCTGAAAAACTGGGCCGGATGCAGATGGAATCTATCGGATCGTAATGTTCCCTCCTTGGCCGCCACCTTCCTTGAAGACCTCATTGACGTCTGCGTCCAGCCCAGACTCGCGGTGAAATATCATGATCGCCCACTCCCGCCCTTTCGTCCGCCTACCGGGTTTGGCGTGGCATGAGGCGATCCCGTCCGGGTTCACTTTAACCGCGGGGCTGGTTATGCTGGCCATTGCCTGGTTTGAGCTCGGGACTTTCCACGTCTCCGCGGCGGGAAGTGAAGCCGTTCGCCCGGACCTGAAGCGGGTTCGCACTCACTGGGCTTTCCAACCGATTCCCGCCCTTCGACCGCCCAGGGTGAGCCAACCGGAGCGGGCGGCGACACCCGTCGACTCATTCATCCTGGAAAAACTGGAGCAGAGCCGGCTGCAACCCTCGCCCCTCGCCGACAAACGGACGCTGCTGCGGCGCGCCACGTTTGATCTCATCGGCCTGCCACCGACTCCGGAGGAAGTGGATTCCTTTCTTACCGACGATTCGCCGAGCGCCTTCGCACGCGTGGTGGATCGCCTGCTGGCGTCGCCCCATTACGGGGAGCGATGGGGCCGGCATTGGCTCGACGTGGCCCGCTATGCGGACAACAAGGGGTATGTGTTTTTTGAGGAGAAAACGTATCCGTGGGCCTGGACGTATCGCGATTACGTGATCCGCGCCTTCAACGAGGATAAGCCGTTCGACCGCTTCATACTGGAACAACTCGCCGCCGATCAACTGGATCTCCAGGGTGATCCCCGGGCATTGGCGGCTCTTGGATTTGTGACGGTTGGGGATCATTTTTCCAACAACCTCCATGACATCCTGGACGATCGGATCGATGTCACATTTCGCGGCCTGCTCGGCCTAACCGTCGGGTGCGCGCGATGTCATGATCACAAGTTCGATCCGATCACCACGGCCGATTATTATGGGCTCTATGGTGTGTTCCGCAGCGCGAGCGAGCCTTTGGTGCCGCCGGTGATCGAAGTCCGCGCGCTGACCGAGATCTCCGAGGGATTCGAAATTGAATTGATCGCCCGGGAACGGCGGTTGCGCGATTTTGTGGAGCGGAAGCATGACGAAATCGTCAAAAAATCCCGGGCCCGGATCGCAGATTCACTGATGGCCGTTCATGCCCAACGCCATCAACCCGCAACCGAGAGTTTCATGCTCATTGCCGACCCCGATGACATCAATCCGGTGGTCATCTCCCGATGGCGCTCGTTGATCGAGCGAGCGAGCCCGACGGATCCCATCTGGGAGCCGTGGATTCGCTTTGCCGATCTCGATGACGCCGATTTCTCCGCGAAGGCCATAGGCATGCACTCGATGTTAATGGGTGCCAGCAGACAGCGGCTGAATCCTCGGGTGGCGGCCGCATTCGCGACGTCTCCGCCGCACACCATGAAAGACGTGGCGGCTCGCTATGCCGTGGTGCTCGATGCCGCGGAACAGCAATGGCAGGAAAACCGGACAAACCTCGTGCGGGGCACCGTCGCGTCCCCGGCGCGGTTGCCGGAGGCCGCGGACCAGGATTTGTGGCGTATTCTCCATGGTCCGGAGGCACCGCCCGACGTGCCGGCACAGCTGGACTGGGGCTTTCTTTCGTTGCTGCCGGACCGAGCCAGCCAGGGCGAATTCCAGAAATTGCTCACGAGCCTGGAGCAATGGCTGATGAATGCCCCGGAGGCTCCCGCGCGGGCGATGGTCTTGCAGGATACTCCGGTGGCCTATGAGCCGCGTATCTTTCTGCGCGGCAATCCCAATCGGCAGGGCGCGTCGGTGGCGCGCCGATTCCCGGGTTTCCTGGACCCGACCGGCCACGCCTTTCAACAGGGGAGCGGACGGCTCGAAATGGCCAGCGCTATCGTCAGCACCAATCAACCGCTGGCCGCCCGAGTGTTCGTGAACCGCGTTTGGGGCCATCACTTCGGTGCCGGGCTGGTGACGACTCCGAGCGATTTCGGATTGCGCAGCGAGCCCCCGTCGCACGCCGCCCTACTCGACTGGCTGTCCGGTGAGTTCATTCGCAGCGGTTGGCGGGTGAAGTGCTTGCACCGGTTGATTTTGAACAGCGCGACCTATCAGCGGGCAAGCCAGAGGACCCCGAACGTTATGAGCCGGATAAACGGTGACGCTGTCGCCCTCCGCCCCGAGGACCGTGCGGTGACAGAGGACCCTGAGAATCGATTACTCTCTCGCATGAATCGCCGCCGGCATGATTTCGAAACCCAGCGGGACGCCTTTCTCTTCGTGGCGGGACTGCTAGACCCGAAGGCCGGCGGTGCGCCCACGGATGCTGCTGTGCCGCGACGCACGGTCTACACGTTTGTCAATCGCATGGACGTGCCTCCGGTGCGGACTACGTTCGACTTTCCGAGCCCCTCGACGAGTTGCCCGCAGCGGATGGATACAACGGTCGCGCCGCAGGCGCTCTATTTGATGAACAATGATTTCGTGGCCCAATGCGCGGCAGCCTTGGGGCGTCGTGGCGACGTCGCTGAACTGCCGTCGCTGCGCGCACGAATCGAGCGGCTCCACGCAGTGCTTTTTCTGCGGCCCGCGTCCACCTCCGACCACGCACGGGCGGCGGAGTTTCTCGGTGCGGCACCCGATGAACGAACCTGGAAACAGTATATCCAGGCGCTTTTGCTGACGAACGAGTTTGTATTCGTCGATTAGTTGATCCTATGGAAACCCTTTCGACGAAAACACCGTTGAACGAAATTCTTTCACGGCGTCGGCTGCTCGCCCGCTGCGGGACCGGCTTCGGGTTGATGGCGCTCTCGTCGTTGCTCGACGACAGCGGTTGGCTGGCGGATCGAGTTCAGGCGGGCGGGATTCCTGGGTTATCCCCACTCGATCCAAACGCGCCTCATTTTGCGCCGCGGGCACGACGAGTGGTGCACCTGTTCATGAATGGCGGACCGTCGCAGGTGGACACGTTCGATCCCAAGCCAGCGCTGGATCGTTATCACGGAAAACCGTTGCCACTGAATAATCTTCGGACCGAGCGCAAGACGGGCGCGGCCATGCGATCGCCGTTCAAGTTTCAACGCTACGGCCAGTCCGGACTGGAGGTCAGCGAGTTGTTTGCGCGGACCGCCGCGTTGCACGCCGACGACCTGGCGGTGATCCGCTCGATGCAGGCCGAAGTGCCGAACCACGAGCCGTCGCTGATGCTCATGAATTGCGGCGACTCGCGACTGCCCCGGCCCAGCATGGGCGCATGGATCACCTATGGCCTGGGCAGCGAGAGCCGGAATCTGCCGGGGTTCATGGCGCTGTGCCCGGGTGGGTATCCGATTGTTTCCACGCAGAACTGGCGCTCGGCGTTTCTGCCGGGTGCCTTCCAAGGCACCTACATTGATACCCAACATGTGGAGGTGGAGAAGCTCATCGCGAACATCCACAACCGCCAGATGTCCGACGCTGAACAGCGAAGGCAACTGGATCTCGTGCGGGCTATCAACGAGGAGCACACGGCGCAGCGGGCACACGATGGGCCTTTGGAAGCCCGCATCGCCGCCTTTGAACTGGCCTACCGGATGCAGGCCGAGGCCACGGATGCGTTTGACATCACTCGGGAACCCCAGGCGATTCGCGAGGCCTACGGTAGCGGCACCCACGGCCGCCAGTTGCTGATCACTCGCCGCCTGATCGAGCGAGGCGTTCGCTTCGTACAGGTATGGTCCGGTGCGGGCCAGCCTTGGGATAACCACGAAAACCTGGAGAAAGACCACCGCAAACTGGCCGGTGAATGGGACCAACCCATCGCGGCGTTTCTCGCCGATTTGAAGCAGCGGGGGCTCTTCGACGAGACGCTTGTCTTGTGGAGCGGCGAGTTCGGTCGGACCCCTGTCGCCGAGTTACCCGCCCTCAGTGGTCGAGATCATAATCATTATGGCTTCAGCGTGTGGTTGGCCGGCGGCGGCGTAAAGGGCGGGATCGCACATGGCACCACCGATGAGTTCGGTTTCCAGGCCGTGGAGAACCCGGTCCACGTCCACGACCTGCACGCAACGATCCTGCACCTGCTGGGACTGGATCACGAGCGTTTGACTTATCGCTACTCCGGACGGGATTTTCGTCTGACCGACGTGGCGGGCAACGTGATCAAAGCCATCGTGGGGTAGAGGCGTTACGGCGGCAGATCAGTAAGGTTCGCACCCGTAACCACGATATATTCATCGTTGAACAACTCGCGGGGCGTCCTCCGTTTTTTCTCGCTGGGGACACGGGCCTCAGCCCGGGCGACGATAGCCAGATGAATCGCTCCGGATTCGAACAGGGTCCGATAGCCAACCGTGGTTTTGGAAACGACGACGATTCTCTTGCCGTGCTGCTTGAGCTGGGCAAGGTCTTGTCCGCTGAAATCAGGCAACGACGCAAAAATAACGACGCCACTTACTTGGGGGTTATTCTGAATCAACCGCAGGAGGACCTCCGCGGTGAAGGTTTGACCTTGACCCTCGCTCAATTGGGGATCGATCACCTTTTCAATTTTCGTCAGTGCGATGCCATTCTTTTGGAGAGTCGATCGGAACGCGCTCATCTGTACCTTAACCCAGGCCATGTTATATCGGCCGAAGTCTTCGGCGATGACGGCGATGGAGCCACGATTACCCAGCAACTTGGCGGTCTCCTCGGCGGTGACTGCACCGAGCGCCTGGTAAGGCCTCAAGTTGATTTTCGGTCCCCCCTGATACTCCCTGACAAGAAACAGTATCGCGCCCGCGATCAGGGCTAGCAGGGCGATAATTGCGAGGATGCCGTTCTTGCCCATACCCTACCGGCAGTCATCACGGATGACGGTACTCGTTGCCTACGCACGTGAACTCATCGGGAAACACTTTCATACGCTGGCGGTCACCACGTGCCCCGGTAGCCGGGACCTCCAGACCATGTTTCATAGGTACGCATCTGTAGGATTGGCTTCCAGCGCACCGAACCATCCAGGAAAGCAACGTTGCCGCCTTGCGCGCCATAGGATTGCGGCGACGCGCCGCCGCTGCCTTTGTTCCAGGGATTCCTAGCGCTCCCAACCCGGCCCCGGGCTCCGTGGGGTACCAGCGTGTAGCTGCCTTGTTCTGCGCTGGCATGGTTCAGGTCGGAGAAAAGCACGATTTCATTGGTGCTCACATCGGTCAGCCTTTGGGGTGAAAACCATTTGTTATTTGCTCCCCAGGGCATCTTGTGGCCACCGTGGTAGTGGTAGCCAATCACATAACCAAGACCATACCGGGTCCGAGCGCTCGTGCCATCGGACCGGATCCCGTCCTTGGTTGGGACTTGGTCGTAGGGATATTCGAATGGCCATAAACTGGGACAATCGACGCATTTCACATTGGCTAACTTGGTGAAAGCGACCCACGTATTGGTTGGAATCCAAAAAATATGGGAATCACCCCCCGGGTCACGCACGCCGACGGGCAGCTTGTCCCCGGTATCATTGGCGTAAAGATGACAAGCCAAGCTCAATTGCTTCTGGTTATTCACACAATACGTGCGCCGGCCGCGCTCCTTGGCGCCAGCAAGCGTCGGCAGGAGCATGGAGGCTAGGATCGCTATGATCGCGATCACGACCAACAATTCTATGAGCGTGAATGCCGCAACGTGTCGCCGCTCTCCGTAAGGGGGGAGCGGTAAGCACAAGGCACTTTCGATCACCCGGGGCCGCTGTTCGGTCTGCGGAAGCGGGCCCAGTTTTTGCCCCCCAGCGGGCATGGGCGGTGGTCTCACGATTTGTTCCAGATTCACCTACCGGCAGAGGATCCGTTTCTCGCCAAAGGAGCAACGGATTTATTCGGTTATTCGGGGGATTGGTCGATCGGCTGCATTCGTCCGCTGGATGCTTCGGTTGCGCCGCACTCGCAACCGCACGAGCCTTCCACCCGGACACGTGTCAATCGCTCCGCCGAGGGTAGGCAGAGTTTTTTCGCAAGCTTACCTGGAACTGGCGGGGGTGCCGGGAGCCTTCGTGGCCCCATCGCCGTCGGCAATTAGTCGCGTTGCCGCGTCGTCTTCGGTTAGTGATTCCAATTCTCTCAGCAGGTGTTCGACGTCTTCCGCTCTCTCGGAGGCGGTCACCATTTCCTCAAGTAAAGTGCCGAGGGCGGCGATGGTTGGACTTTCAAAGAGAGCGCGTAAGGGAATCTCGACATCGAATTTACCTCGCATCCGGGAAATCACCTGCGTGGCCAGGAGCGAGTGTCCACCGAGATCGAAGAAGTTGTCATGGATGCCCACTCGCTCCCGTCGCAGCAGGGTTTGCCAGATTTCCTCGAGCGCCTCCTCCCGCTCATTTTGTGGAGCGACATAGGTCTGGTCGGATGCCAGTTCCCCGCCCGTCAGTTTCTCCAGGGCCTTTCGGTCCAGCTTGCCATTCGGGGTCAAAGGCAGATCCGGAATCAACACGAAACGGGATGGGACCATGTAGTCCGGCACGAGTTTCGCCAACTCCGCGCGAAGTTTTGCCGGAGTCGGCGCTTCCGTCCGGGAGACGAGGCAGGCCACAAGATCTTCAATGCCGGAGTCATTCTCGCGACCGAAAACCCCCGCGCTCTTCACTTCGGGGAGAGTGCGAAGCGCTGCCTCGATCTCGCCAAGTTCCACGCGAAATCCCCGGATCTTGACCTGGGCGTCCTTCCGGCCGGCCAGCAGAACGGTGCCGTCCGACCGATAGCGTCCCATGTCCCCGGTCCGAAAGATTCGATCCTCCGCGACCGCGTGGAACGGATTACTTTGGAAGCGGTCCTTGGTTCGGTCGTCCGTTGTCAAATATTCTCTGCTTAGATGCGGTGTACGGATGCAGATTTCCGCCAGCTCGCCAATTGCGGCGACGCCGTCGGCCGCGTTGAGCAGCAGCAGTTGGGCACCCTCGATCTCCCGGCCGATGGGTATTGTTCCGGCAGGGGACTGTTGGGCAATGTCCTCCACGGTGACGACGTGAAAACCCATGGCTTGAGGCGTCTCGGTGGTCCCGTAGAAATTGACCAATCCGCACGACGAACTCCAACCGCGAATCTTTCGGACGGTGGCAACGTTCAATCGATCCCCGCCAATGAACATCCAGCGCAACGTGTCGAGCTCCTGCCCCGGTTCGGCATCTCCCAAGTACTCAACCATGGCTGGAGTTGTGTGACACACGCTGATTTGTTCCCTGTCCAGCCATTGGGCGAGCGCGCCCGGCGATTCCCCTACGTCGGCCGGCGGAAGGTGCAGGGATGCACCCAACGAGAGCGGCGTGAATATATCACGCAGGAGTGGATCGTGACCCAGGCCGGAAAGGAGGCTGAAGCGATCGGTATCCCTCAAATCAAACCGGTCAATATGCCAGCGCAGAAAGTGACTGACGGGCGCGTGAGTGCCGAGGATGCCGAGGGGGTCGCCGGTTGATCCGGAAGTAAATACGATATAGGCCGGAGCATCTCCGGCTACGGAGGGCAGGAAATCGTGGTCCTCTTTCGACGGTTCAAATCGAGCTAGTGCAGCGGACTTTTCCGCCGGAATGTCCGTGTGAAAACGCAATCCGCGTGGGGTCGTGAATTCCGCAATGGCATCGGGCAGGCCTTCCGCCGGGAGAAGGTTCAGCAATGCCACCGGTTCGGCTAGATCCAGATAACGGCGCAGCCGTCGGGCCGGGTAGGCGGAGTCCAGAATCATAAAGACCCCGCCCGCCTTCAAGATTCCGAGGAGGGACCAGACAAGTGCGGGCGACCGGGTGGCATACACCGCCACAACTTCCCCCGCCTGCAATCCCTCCCGTCGAAGACGACAGGCGAGGCGATTGCTGATCTCGTCCACTTCAGCATAAGTCCATTCCGTCACCCCATCGGTTAGCGCCACGCGGTGCGGCACTCGCTTTGCCTGAATGACGAAACCGTCATGCATCCCCATCTCCTCTCGCTTTGCCAGCGGGCGGGTGGGATCAGGCAGGATCGCCACGTCTCGGGGACGTATCAGCGAGTAGGTGTGAATGGATTGCGCGGGATTGGCCACGATCTGGTCGAGAAGCCGGTGCAATTGGTCCAGCATCCGTTCGATGGTTTCGCCATGGAACAGCGCCACATTGTAGACGGCGTGGAGATGGATTTCTCCGCCCGCCTCGGCGGCGTAAAGGGTGATGTCGAACTTTGACTCCCCATCCGGCTGCGGGATACGTTCCACTTCCAACCCGGACAACGCTGGCGTAGCCCCCTCCTGATTGAGCATATTGAAGAAGATCTGAAATACCGGCGAATGCGCCAGGCTCCGCTCCACCCGCAACACCTCAATGAGCCTCTCAAAAGGAAGGTCCTGATTGTCAAAGGCCTCGAGTGCTGTGGCGCGCACCTGCCTGAGCAGTTCCTGAAATGTCGGCCGGGCCGAAAGATCTGTGCGCAGGGCCAGCGTGCCCATAAAAAAGCCAATCAATGCTTCGAGTTCGACACGATTCCGATTCGCAATCGGAGTCCCTATAACGATGTCATCCTGTCTGGACAACCGGGCGAGCAACACCTTGAATGCGGCCAGCAATCCCATGAACAGAGTGGCCCCTTCGCGGTGGCAAAGAGCGGTTAGGGACCGGGTCAGGTCCGCGGGCAGCACCCGGGTGCGACGCCCCCCCGGAGGACTCGGGTGCGTGCTGCGTGGCTCGTCACGAGGAAGCGTCAGGACCGGAGGGGCGCCGGCGAGTTTGGCGGTCCAATAGTCCACCTGTCGATTCAAGTTGCCGCCCTGTAGCCACTCCCGCTGCCAGAGCGTGTAGTCGGCATATTGCACAGCCAGCGGCTGGAGCGGGTTTTCCGAACCCTCGCGGAATGCGTCATACAGCGAGGTCAACTCGCGATGAAACACGGCCATGGACCACCCATCGGTAATGATGTGATGAAAGGCCAACAGCAGAATGTGCTCCCGATCGCCGAGCTTGATCAAGCGAGCACGCAGCAGCGGGCCCTTGCTGAGAACAAACGGTTCCTGATGGTTTCTCCGCACCGTCGTGGCAACGGCAACCTGCTGGGCTTCGCGGTCCATCGCGCTCAAATCCTCCAAGGGCAGGAACACTGCTAAATCTGGAACGATGACCTGGGTTGGTTCACCCTCGATTTCGATAAAGTGTGTGCGCAGACTCTCGTGTCGCGTTACGATTTCATAGATCGCGCGCTCCAAGGCGCTCCGGTTTAAAATGCCGTGCAGACGCAGGGCCTGGGACAGAATATAAGCGGCACTTTTTCCCTCAAGTGCCGCCCTGCGCGACGACATAGGCCACGAGGCGGGGATTGGTCCCATTGTCCTGACGCATGACCACCGCGGCCTCAGCGATCGCCGGGTGCTCGCGGAGCACCGCTTCAATTTCTCCCAACTCAATGCGATGCCCGCCAAGTTTAATTTGATCGTCCGTGCGTCCGATGATTTCTATTTTGCCGTCCTTGCGAACGCGTGCCCGATCGCCGGTGCGGTAAAGTTTAGCTTCGCTACCATCGCCAAATGGATCGTGGACAAACTTCTGCCGGGTCAAATCCGGTTGGTTCAAGTAGCCGCGAGCTAAGCCGGGTCCGGCCACGCAAATCTCCCCGGGCGTTCCCACCGGGACCGGGCGCAATTTTTCGTCCAACAGGTATATTCTCGTGTCGGCAAGAACATGCCCCATCCAGGCGGCATCGGAGTCGCCGGGAAGCAGCACCCGCCAGGTGACCTGCCCCCCGGTCTCGGTGATGGCGTAGGTGCTGATCAATTTCGGGCGGCCATCGGGATTTCCGGCGAACCATTTCTTCAGGTCAGTCGCCACCGGGGCTTCGCCGCTTAAGGCAATGGTGCGCAAAGAGGGCAGGGTACCCATTTCATCAAATGCACCTTCCAGCAAATGGTGACGGAATGCCGATGGCGTGAGGCTCAACACCGTGACGCCAGTCCTTCGCAGCAGGTCTATAAAATAACCGCCGGAGAGGCGTTTGACGGAGGGGAGGATCACCAAGGTGCCTCCCTGCGACAAAGCTCCCCAGATTTCCCACGGTTACTTCGGCTGTTACTCCGCAGTTCAGCAAATGGCGGGCGAGGCGATTGGCCTGGGCGTTGATTTGAGCATACGAAAAGACTAGGTCCCCCTCGACCACTGCCACCGCGTCGGGACGATGGGCGGCGTACGATTCGAAGCGACGATGGAGGCACAGTCCGTCGGTCAACGGCGGTGTCGGCTCGACGTCGGTAACGCCAGCAACTTCCTGGATGTCTCGATTCTTCATGGCATCAAGAAATCAGGTTATTTGGCCGCGCACCCGAGATCTCACGGAACTTTGGTTGCGCCATGGTTGACGTGAATGTTCTCATTCTGGGCGCGGTGTAGGGCGGTTCTTAAAGCAATCGACAGCACGGGTAGGGACATCGGTGTGAGAAGTTCTAGGTGTGTGCCCGGAATCCGGTGGTACGAGACGCCGCCGCGGACCAACTGCTTCCAGGACGATGCCCAGTGGGGATTGGTGTGTTCACTGACGAAAACGTCCGCCGAACCCGGATAGCGATGGAGCCGATAGGCCGACGCGAGGGCGAGGTAGTAGTCGGCAAATCCGGACAGCTGCAGAGGCTGACTTCCACCCGGCGTAGCGATCGGAGTCACCGGGAGTCGAACTCGGTTTCGGACCATCCAATGCTGGAGCGCAGTCCAGCGTCCTCGGAAGTAATCGCGCCGCTCCCGATTCGGCATTCTCCACCCCCTTCGCAGATGCATCCTCAAGCGCTCCCAGAGGTAGGAGGGAATGACTCGCCCATAAACCGTCCACGGAATCGTGCAGATCGGGACGGTGTCGAACAGTGCGAGCAGGGCGACTCGTTGGCCAAGGCGATGGAGCTGTTGAGCCATTTCGAAGGCGATCAATCCTCCCATCGAGTATCCTCCCAAGTAATACGGTCCCTCGGGTTGGAACGAACGGATTTCCTGAACGTAATGCGCCGCCATGTTTTCGAGGGTGGTGTGTCGCGGCGATTTGCCGTCGAGGCCAACGGCCTGCAGGCCGTACGCCGGTTGGTCGGGTGCCAGTTGCCGGGCCAATCCCAGAAAAACAAAGACATCACCGCCCCAGCCATGGACGAGAAAGAACGGCGGTTTTGCCCCCAGCGGTTGCAGCGGCACCAGAGATTTCCAGGCAGGCACCCAATTTTCCGCGGTGAGCCGGCGGGTCAACGATTCGACCGTAGGCGACTGGAACAATGCGGCGATCGGCAGCTTGCATCCGAGAAGCTGGTCGATTTCCGTCGCCAGTCGCGCGGCCAGGAGCGAGTGCCCCCCGAGGTCGAAAAAATTATCGTGCCGTCCGATATCCTCCCGATGGAAGAGCCGGTGCCAAAGCCGGAGTAATTGCAGTTCGAGGATATTCGTGGGTTGATCCGTTTCAGCAGGTCTGCCTTTGACACCTGCTTGCGGCGCTGGCAACGCCTTGCGATCCAGCTTGCCGTTGAGCGTCAGCGGCAATTTATCAAGCCACACAAACGCGTTGGGCAGCATGTAATCCGGAAGAATCTCCCCGAGCCGCGTGCGGAGAGTGGACTCGTCGGGCTTCTCTTGGGCATGAGCGACGAGATACGCGACCAGCAACCGATCGCCCGGCGTGTCCTCGCGCACAAGGACTGCCACCTCGCGCACCTCAGACTGTACGCGCAACGCGGTCTCGATCTCGCCCGGCTCGATCCGGTAACCGCGGATCTTAATTTGATTGTCTCCGCGGCCGAGGAACTCAATTTGTCCGTCGGGCAGCCACCGAGCAATATCTCCGGTCTTATAGAGTCGCGCTCGCGAGTCGGGGTTGAAGGGATTTGGAATGAACCGCTCGGATGTCAGTTCATGCGCGTTGAGATATCCGCGCGCCAAACCGTCGCCGCCCGTATAGATTTCACCCCGGACGCCGATCGGGACGGGCTGTCCTTGCGGATCCAGAATGTAAACCTGCGTTCCGGCAATGGGTCGCCCCATGGGCACGGATTCACCAATCTGTTCGGCGCGATCGAACCCGCCGCAGCAGGTGAACGTGGTGTTCTCCGTCGGGCCATATCCGTTGATGAGGCGGCCATGCCCGGGCAGCTCCAGATAGCCGCGCACCTTGGCAGGCGACTGCGGAGGACGGTCTGAAAACCGTGTGAAAGTGCCGATTTGAAAACCGCACAGTGATTGAGGGGTATTTCCGAGATGGGCGAGGGCGACGCTGGGTTCGCCGCCCCCGCCGAGGTGCGGCCTTCTTTATTCGGGATTCTCGATCTG
>CAMAUY010000003.1 GCA_945861565.1 Akkermansia muciniphila | reverse complement strand
GCCTCTGTGAACTGCCGAAGCGCAAGAAACCGCGACCTGGCCAAATTCGAAAAATTCGCCACCACCCTCAGAAATTTCCGACGTTTACCGGCTCACGAGCGGCCGCTAATGCCCAACTTCTTTGACCAAATCTGAGTGGCATTGGGCTTTGAGGTGCCAGATGGCACCGGTCCAGAAAACGAGTCCGACCCACTCGTCGCCACGACAGACGACCTGGTAAAGCGAGCGGCCCTTGGGATGGCGGGAACCCAGTGCGTGCTCGGCGTCGAGGAGATCATTGAAGCGGCGGCGGGCGAGTTGCTCGGTGATGACGTGGGTGGTAAGTCGTGGCGCCGAAGGGCCAACGGATGCGTTCGTGAGAGCTTTCATCCCACTCGAAGGTGGGGCTTTAGACGCCCTGAGTCTAGGAATATCTTTAACTCACGCCGCCGCAGTCACATTCCCAATCCCAACGAAACGCCGTGACGGCCGCACCACCCTGTCGAAGTAATGATTGACGTCACTGAGGTGCGCTCCGCCAAAGCCGCGATTCAGGATCGGAAGACCCGGAAATTCGTCGGCGAGATTGGTCCACATCCGAAAGCTCGAACTTCCCACGAAGAGGATGGGATTGGCCGGAGGCGGATTGGTAGCATCGCGCAGTTCGAATTGACGAATCTCGGGTTCGAACCCGGCAGGCTCCTGGGCGGGCGCGCAGGCGTGCAGCAAAAACACCAACAAACCAACGATCGCTAATTGCCAGCGGGGCATCGCAAAAAAGGGGCAGAAGACAACAAAGAACAAACAAAGAACAAACGCAGAACACCCAAGCATGCCTATCCGCACCAGAGCCCGCGCAAGGACGGAATTGTGGACTGGAATCTACCTGGGTGTTCCGCGACGACCGACGATCGGTCCGAATGTGCCGGGCTATTTCTTCTCCTTATGCGCATCATGGCACGCTCCGCAGGACTTGGTCATACTCCCGAACGAGGCCTTCGCGGCACTGAGATCCTTGCTCTCAATCGCGGCGAGGAGATCCGCGCTTCCCTTCCGCAGGGTCTTGGAGGCGGATTCGGCCCAGACGCCATCCGGGCATCGGCCATCATCCATCAAGAGATAGCTACCTTCATTCAAAATCGAAGCATTAACCCCCAACGCCGCCCACGCCTTGTCGTCCTCGGGACCCGCATCGAGACCCTTCTTCAAGGCGTCGCAATTCGGCTTAATCAAGCCTTTCATCAACTGGGACGTTTTCGCCGGGCGACTCTTGCCCTTCTTCACTTGGGCATTGACGGCTCCGACGGTTGCCAAGGTGAGGGTTGCCACACACAGGATTGCGGTAATTCGAGAGTGTTTAAAAAAGTGCATACTTTTCCTTGCTTGGATTTTTATTCAGTGAACTTGTTGCGTTCCACTTCTGAACCATTGGCTAAAAATTCGCTACACAAATTTTGCTGAACATGCACCCTTTTTTGCCACTCCGCGGACAAATAGATCCCCGGCTCCTCAGCCGGTTCGCCCGAACTTCTTTTCCAATTCCCGCCAACTCATCTCCATCAAAGTCGGCCGACCGTGAGGACAGGTGTAAGGCATCGAACAGTTCCGCAGGCGTGTGATCAAATGCTCCAGTTCGGGCCCTTGCAAGGGATCATTCGCTTTGACCGAATGCCGGCAGACCGTTTTTGCGATCACATCTTCGCCCAACCGGAGCGTGTTGACCCCGATGCCCACCGCCTGCAGTTCATCAATCAGTCCGAGCGCGAATTGCTTCGGATTGCTGCCTTGAACAAAGGGCGGCAGGGAATCCAAGAGAAATGTCCGCTCGCCGAATTCACTCAAGCCCACGCCCAGTCGGGAGAGTGTGGAAAGATGACGCAGGACAAAGTTGGCGTCTCGCGGGCTGAGTTCGACGGTTTCAGGAAGAAGCAGCCGCTGCGACGGTGCCGCTTCGGCGGATTCCATTCGCTGCAGCATTTCTTCGTACAACACCCGCTCGTGGGCCGCGTGTTGATCCATCAGCACCATTCCCCGATCGGACTCAAGCACCACATACAATCGGCCAATCACGCCGACGAGACGGAGCGGGACGTGCAGGAGCGGGACGGGGGCTCCCGGTGGCAATGTCAACCCGGATGGCGGCACCGTCCGCGTTTGGCTCGCGGCCGACTTGTGGTTGGCTTCTTCGTGGGCGGGGAGAGACGGGAAGACGACGGGGGGAGGTTGTCCGGCTGAGGGGACGGCGGAAATTCGGATTTCCTCATGGGACTGGGGAGCGGGCTCGGGAACGGGGGTGTGACCCAACGGTGCCCGGGAGGGCGCGGGAGGGGTGTGGGGCGACCCAGGGAGTTGCGGTTCGGAGGAAGGAGGCCGGAGAGGCTGGGCCGCTGTGGGCGGTGGCACGGGCTGGCAAACCTTCGGCCCGGCGGCTATTCCGGTGGGCGAATGAAAGTCCTGTAATCGGTGGCGGACCGCTTCTGCGACCAATCGGCGAACCCCGGCCTCATCTCGAAATTTTACCTCCCGCTTGGCGGGATGAATATTGACGTCCACCGCGGCCGGATCGATTTCCAGGAACAGAGTGCAGACCGGATACCGGCCCTTCATCAGTGAATTATGGTAGCCTTCAATCAGGGCAAAATTCAGTCCGCGATTTTCGACCGGTCGGCGGTTTACAAAGAGGTGTTGCTCCTCGCGCGTGGATCGGGAGACACCCGGCGAGCCAACGAACCCCCAGACGCAGAAACGGACGTCTTCGGCAATCGCATTGCGGACATCCCCGGCCGCAGGCGAGTCGTCGACGGGTGGGTGGGATTCGTGCAAGGCTGCGACAAAATTTAGTTCGAGCAGCGGTGTATCCGCTCCGTGCAGTTGCCGCAGTCGCTCCCGCAACGCCCCATGCATGCCGCCCACCCCGGCCGCGGCGGGCTTCAGCGCCGGGAGCTGCCAGACAACGCGTTGGTCGCTCGTGAAGGTAAAGCCCACCGCCGGATGGGCCAACGCCGCGAGGGTCAGATAATGCTGGATGTGTGCCCGCTCCGTGTCTTCCGTCCGGAGGAATTTTCGCCGGGCCGGCAGATTAAAGAAAAGTTGCCGCACCTCGACCGTCGTGCCCGGCGGCCCCGCGGCCGCTCGAACGTCCGTCAATTTTCCGCCTTGAATCAGAATCTGGGTTGCCTCTCCGGAGGCATCGCTCCGCTCCCGGGTGGTAAGGCTAAACCGGCTGACGCTCGCAATGCTCGGGATCGCCTCCCCCCGGAATCCCATTGTTGCCAGGGTGGTGAGATCCTCCGCCTGGCGGATCTTGCTCGTGGCATGCCGCTCCAGGCAGAGCAGGGCATCGTCCTTGGACATTCCCCACCCGTCATCCGTCACCCGGATCAGGCTCCGTCCTCCGGCGCCGATTTCCACGTGAACTCGCGTCGACTCGGCATCGAGTGCGTTCTCGACCAACTCCTTCACGACGCTCGCCGGACGTTCGATGATTTCCCCCGCCGCGATCTGGTTGGCCACCTGGTCGGATAGAAGTCGGATGCGGTTCACGTCCCTAGTTGGCCGGCACGGGGTCGGTATGGTCAAGCACCAGCGGAGAAGCTCCCGGGTGCCGCGGGCGGAGAAACCAGCACGCGCTCGACCGGAAGCGGGGTTCAACGCCGTACCAGGCCGGCGGAATCAATCCCGAAAATGGGGCTTCTGCCTGCAGGGATAGGATGGCTACGCTGAGGTCGGCATGGATTCTTCGGTACCCGATCCACTTCAATTGCTGCGTCCACGGCGTCCGATTGAAGGGATCTCCGCCATCCTGCTCCCCTTCCTGACCACAGGCGAGGTTGACTGGCCCGGCTTCACCGCCCATCTGCGCCGAACCGCCACGGCGGGTCTGGTCCCGGCCGTTAACATGGACACCGGCTTCGGGAATCTACTCGACGACTTTACGCGCCGTGAAGTCCTCCGCCGAACGCGGATCGAACTGGGGGGTGGACGCTTTGCCGCCGGCGCATTTGTGAGCGACCTGCCCGGCGCGTCCTTTGACGGCGATGCGTACGCGCGCCAGATGGTCATGATCCAGCAGGAGGGTGGGACGCCGGTTATTTTTCAGTCGTACGGTCTCACCCAGCAGTCGGATGTGGAAATCGTTGCCGCGTACCGGGCGCTGGGTCGTTACGCCGGAAAATTCATTGGGTTTGAACTCAGCACCCAGTTCGCTCCCTTTGGAAGGATCTATTCGTCGGAGGTCTACCGGGGCCTGCTGGACATTCCACAGTGCGTGGGTGCGAAGCATTCCTCGTTGTCTCGCGATCTCGAATGGGAGCGGCTTCGGCTGAGGGATCGCATTCGCCCCGATTTTCGCGTATACACGGGCAACGACTTGGCGATCGACATGGTGATGTATGGCAGCGATTACCTCCTCGGTTTGAGCACCTTTGCTCCGGACATATTTGCCCGCCGGGATGCCGCCTGGGTGGCCGGGGATCCCGCGTTTTATTCCCTGAATGACCTGCTGCAATACCTTGGCTTCCTCTCGTTCCGGCCGCCGGTCCCTGCCTATAAACATTCCGCAGCCATGTTCTTGAAGCTACGTGGCTGGATCGGATGTGACGCCACCCACCCGCAGTCTCCCCAAAGGCCGGACTCGGATCGTGAACTCCTGCGAGATATCGTCCAACGATTGACCCCCTGACATTCGATGGCCGATCCTTTCAAACTCACTCGGATTCCTTCGCTCAAGTCCGTTGCCGATTTTCGCCGGCACGTCGGCTCCCTTGGAATCTCTCTCTTTTGCGAGGAGGACATCGTTGCGGGAGCCACGTCTCCACTCGCGATGCCGGTTTCCGATGTTCGCATTCATGGCAAGTGCATTGGCAATCGGCTCGCGCTGCATCCCATGGAAGGTTGGGACGCGACCGCCACGGGGGGCGTGACGGACGAGGTCCGCCGTCGGTGGCGGCGTTTTGGCCAAAGTGGCGCCAAACTTATCTGCGGTGCCGAGGCCATGGCGGTGTGTCCTTCGGGCCGAGCAAATCCGAACCAACTCATCATTTCTCGGAGCAACGAAGGCGCCCTCGCGGAGTTGCTGGAAATACTGACGTCCTCACACCGAGAGCACCATGGAACCAGCGACGACCTGGTGGTGGGATTTCAGTTGACGCATTCTGGACGATTCTGCCGGCCCAACGACAAGGCGCGAGGCGAGCCTCGCGTTGCTTTCCGGCACCCCATTTTGGACCGCAAATTCCAGGTTACCAGTGCGGCTCAGGTTTTCACCGATGAGGACGTTGCTCATTTGGTTCAGGATTACGTTCAGGCGGCCGCTCTTGCACGGGATGTCGGGGCCGATTTTGTCGATCTGAAGCATTGTCATGGCTATTTGCTTCACGAGTTTCTCGCGGCACACACGCGCGGCGGTTGCTATGGCGGCAGCTTTGAAAACCGAACCCGAATTCTTCGCGAAATCGTTGCGGGCATTCGTGCCACCGGCAATGGCATCGACCTCGGAGTTCGCTTAAGCCTGTTTGATCTGGTGCCTTTTCGGCCCGACCCGGCCCTGACGGTGCCAGGAAAGCTGGGGCCGGGGATCCCCGAACCGTACCTCGAGCATCTGCCCTATCTCTACGGTTTCGGCGTCAGTCCCGAGGATCCCACGCGGATCGACTTGTCCGAAACGTTCCAATTCGTTGAATTGTGCGCCACCTTGGGAGTCAAGATCCTCAACACGACCGCCGGTTCTCCGTACTACAATCCTCATATCCAGCGCCCGGCAGCCTATCCGCCGGGTGATGGTTACCAGTCGCCGACCGATCCTCTCATGGATGTTTATCGGCAGGTGGACGCGGTCCGCCGGGTAAAGGCACACTTGGCGACGAACCTATCACCGGCCGGGAGCGCGCCGGCCCCGTTGGTCGTCAGTTCCGGGTTGAGCTACCTTCAGGAGTATCTGCCGCACGTGGCACAATATCTGGTACGGCAGGGGTGGACGGATCTGGTCGGCGTCGGTCGTGCGGTCTTGAGCTATCCGACGATGTTATCGGATGCGATTCAGAAAGGAGCGTTGCAGGCTCGCTCCATTTGCCGAACATTCAGCGACTGCACCACCGCCCCACGGAATGGTTTGGTCAGCGGTTGCTATCCGCTGGATTCGCATTATACCGGTCGGCCGGAGTACCAGAAATTGAAGGCCATTAAAAAACACATTTCGGGATAGGCTGAACGTATGAATGTCTTATGGACTCTTCTTATTGCCGTGGGGTTGTACGGCGGTTCGGGTATCGCTTGGGCGGCCGATGCTGCGGACCCGCCTCCGAAGGCCGTGGTGGCCGATTCCGTGACGGCCGCCAATCGGGCAGTCCCGGCGAACAATGCGGTTTCCGGTCGAATTCGCAGCGACCACTGGTCGTTGCAGCCGGTGAAAAAACCGCGGGTGCCATTGATTGCGCATACGGAAACGTCTCGATCCCATCGCGGCACCGCTTTGATGTCCGATCCGAGTTCGCGCAATGCGGTTGGCGGAAATCCCATCGACGCGTTTATCATTGCCCGGCTCTCAACGAACGGTTTGTCGCTTTCGCCAGCGGCCGATCGCACCACTCTGATTCGAAGGCTGAGTTTTGATCTGCTCGGCCTGCCGCCATCTCCCCGGGACATCGACGAGTTCGTTAACAACCGATCCCCCCGGGCCTTCGAAGAGTTGGTGGATCGTCTGCTGGCGTCACCCCGATATGGCGAACGCTGGGGACGTCACTGGCTGGATGTGGTGCGGTATACCGAAAGCCAGGGATTCGAGTATGATCGCCTGCGCGACAACGCGTGGCATTACCGGGATTATGTCATCCAGAGCTTTAACGACGACAAACCGTACGATCGGTTCATGAAGGAACAAATCGCGGGGGACGTCCTGGAGCCGCTTTCGATGGATGCGATCATTGGCCCCAGCATGCTGGTCTGCGGGCCTTGGGACGAAGCGGGGAACGCCCAGGCAAACGCGACGCAGAAGGCGATCACGCGAGAGGACGAATTGGAGGATACCCTCGGTGTCGTCGGGCAAACGTTTCTGGGATTGACAATCAATTGCGCGCGTTGCCATGCGCATAAATTTGATCCGATACCGCACGAGGACTATTACCGGATCCGAGCTGTTTTCGACGGTGTGAAACATGGCGAACGCCCCATCGCAGGTCCGGCTGAGGTTGCCGCGCACGAGGCTCAAATTGCCCCCTTGAAGACGGAGATTGCCGCCGCCCAGGAGCAGGTCGCGAGACTCAAAGGCACGGATCCCAAGAGTGCCGATTACGAACGGGCGGTGCGGAGAGAGAAAGCGGCCCGGGCGGCCTTGGATACCGTGAAACCCCTTCCGGCCTCGTATGCCGGCAAGCGCGTCCAACCCGCCCCCACTCGACGTCTTCGGCGGGGTGACGTGACCACACCGGAGGAGATCGTAACACCGGCGGCGCTGTCGGCCATTGCCGATCTCGATCACGAGTTTGGGTTGCCGGCGGACGCTCCGGAGGCACAACGGCGGCTAAAATTTGCGAACTGGCTCGCGGATCCTCGCAATCCGCTCCCCGCCCGGGTGATGGCGAATCGTGTCTGGCAGTTTCATTTTGGACAGGGGCTCGCCGCCACCCCCAGTGATCTCGGAGCGAGCGGTGTGCGTCCGACGCATCCGGAATTGCTCGATTGGCTGGCGGTCCAATTGATCGAAAGAGGATGGAGTGTTAAGGCATTGCACCGATTGATTCTTAACTCGGAAACCTATCAGCAGGCGTCAGATTTCAACGGCAAGGCATCCGCCCTGGATGCCGACAATCAATTGCTGTGGCGTTATAGCCCGCGACGGCTCGAAGGAGAAGTGGTCCGGGATGCCATGCTGGCCGTCAGCGGCCAGATCAATTTGCAGATGGGCGGACCGAGTTTTCGTCCGTTCGACATCCTCAAGTTTCCCGACAACGCCTATGTGCCGGTGGATAAACCCGGCCCGGAATACAATCGTCGGACGGTTCTCCGGATGAACGTCAATTCAGGCAAGGAACCGCTCCTCGACGCGCTGGACTGCCCGGATCCGTCCGTCAAAACTCCGCGACGCGGGATCACCACGACTCCCCTGCAGGCGCTGGGGCTGATGAATAACTCCTTCGTGCAACGGCAGGCGGCACGCCTGGCAGACCGAGCTTGGCAGGAAGGGCAGGGGGATCCAACGAAGGCGGTGCAGGCCGCCTATCGGCTGGCGTTGGGGCGCGTCGCGACAACGGACGAAACCCAGCGCGCGGTGACCGTGGTCGGGCAGCGCAGCCTGGTCAACGTCTGCTGGACGTTGCTCAATTCAACCGAGTTCATCTATGTCCGATAATCCGATCCATTCGCCCGGTTCTGTGACGAGAACGCCACCGTTGCTGCCGCGCCGGCATTTCCTCTGGAATTCGGCCGGCGGAATCGGCGGGATCGCGCTGGCCTGGCTCCTCAATCGGGATCAAGCCCGGGGGGCCTCGGCGGCGGAGGGTGGCCGGTCCCAAGCTCCCGTGTTTGCGCCGAGAGCGAAGCGCGTGGTGCAAATCTTTTGCTGTGGTGGAGTCAGCCATCTGGATACGTTCGATTACAAACCGGAGTTGGAGCGTTTGCACGGCAAGACCCTCGATAACAAGGGTGAGAATCTCGGTTTTTTTGGACAACCGGGCAAGGTGATGAAGAGCGTCTATGACTTCCGTCAGCACGGCCAATCTGGCGCCTGGGTGAGTAGCCTGTTGCCCCATCTGGCGGGATGCGTGGATGATCTCTGTTTCATCCATTCCATGTTCGCCAAGAGCAATAACCACACGCCGGCGACCTTCCAAATGAACAGTGGGTTCACTCTGAATGGATTTCCGAGCGCGGGCGCCTGGCTAAGCTACGGGTTGGGAACCGAGAATGAGAACCTTCCCGCCTTTGTCGTCCTGCCGGATCCCCGCGGAATGATCGCCGGCGGTTCGATCAACTGGACCTCGGGATTCCTTCCGGCCAACCATCAGGGAGTTCCTTTTCGCACGAATTCCCGCGAAGCCATTGTCGATTTGAACACGCCGGCCAACATCCCGCCCGGCGACCGCGCGGCGGATATGCGCCTGCTGAGTGCGATGAATCGCGAATTTGCCGACGAACATCCGGGCGACAACAGTTTTGCCGCGCGTTTGCGCTCTTATGAACTCGCCGCCCGCATGCAGGTCAGCATCCCGGAGGCAACGAATCTTGACAACGAATCGGAGGAGGCCAAGCAGCTCTACGGATTAAACGATCCGACGAACAAGGGGTTTGCGCGGAACTGCCTGATGGCGCGACGACTGATCGAGCGGGGGGTGCGGTTCGTGCAGATTTTTAATGGCGGTTCGTTCGGCAGTCCCCGCATTAATTGGGATGGGCATGAAAACTTGAAGGAAAACCATGATACGCAGGCGGCCACCATGGACCGCCCCGTCGCGGCGTTGATCCACGATCTCAAGCAGCGCGGCCTGTTCGACGACACCCTGTTCGTCTGGGCGACAGAATTCGGACGCGGACCGGCCACGCAGGGGATCGGTTCGCCCGGGCGGGATCATCACCCGACGGCATTTACGTGTTTCCTGGCGGGTGCCGGTGTGAAGAAGGGATATCGGCACGGAGTCACGGATGACGTGGGGTATTTTGTAGCGGAGAACAAGGTGACCATTCCCGATTTTCACGCAACGATCCTGCACTTGTTGGGGATCAATCACGAGACGCTGACATTTTACCACAATGGCGTCAAACGGCGCCTGACAGACGTTCACGGCAAGGTCATCGAGTCCATTCTTGCGTGAGGCTTTCAATTAGGAATGGCTCCTTAGCAAGGCGATCCCGAACGCCACTTTCCTCCAGATCCGGGATGCCCACACCTCACCGGCACGGACCTAGCTTGCATGCAGATCAAGGAACCGGTCATTTGCTCTTTCCTGCGCCATTTGTGAGGGCATGGAATCCATTTTCAGATCGCACGGTTATTCTCATTGCAAGTTTTCTCACGATTTTACCTTACTCTCCCGTCTCACTCTCCTCGAATCCATGAAACTTCGCCCCTCCCGAATCCTTCGCGAATTGCGCGCGGGACAAAACTCAACCGTCCTCAAGATGAACCTCATCGACCCGCGCGTTGTTGAGTTGGCCGGACTTGCCGGAGCCTCGGCCGTGTGGCTGTGCAATGAGCATGTGCCCAATGACTGGCTCAATCTCGAGCATCAGATCCGCGCGGCAAAGCTTTACGACATGGACACCATCGTGCGCGTGAGCAAGGGAAGCTACAGCGACTACGTGAAGCCTTTCGAGTGTGATGCGACCGGAATCATGGTGCCGCATATCACCAGCGCGAACGAGGCTCGCAACGTCGTCGAGATGGTGCGCTGTCACCCGGTCGGCAAAAAGCCGCTCGATTCCGGAAATATGGACGGCTTTTTCTGCCAAGTATCGTTGAGTGACTACGTCTCCCACTGCAACACCGAGAAATTCGTCATCCTCCAGATCGAGTCTCCCGAGGCGCTCGAAAACGTCGAAGAGATCGCGGCGGTTCCCGGCTTTGACCTGCTGCTGTTCGGCGCCGGTGACTTTAGCCATCGCATCGGCAGACTCGGCCAAGTCACCCACCCTGATGTTGTGGCGGCACGAAAGCGCGTCCACGCCGCGGCGGTCAAGCACGGGAAGTTCGTCGCCGTGGCGTCTCTCTTTGGGCAGAAAGATCAACTCATCGCCGAAGGGACCCGAGTTTTTACGCTCGGTGCGGATGTGCTCGAACTCGGGAACGCCTTCCGCAAATTGATTAGCGACTTTGCGGGTGATGACACCCGGGCCCGGGCGAGTTCGATCTATGCGTCACCCCGTAGTTAGTCTGTGAAATCGGGCCGGGCCGGATTATCCAATTCAAAATCGCCAACCAACCCCCCCTTGATTCTTCCCTCCTTCTCCCTCAACGATCATATCGTTCTCCTCACGGGAGCGGCGGGCCTGTTCGGCCGCGGGCTCGCCTCGGCACTCGCGCAGGCCGGAGCCACGCTCATCATCGCATCGCGGAATCTTGGCACGTTGCAAACTGTCGCCGATGCGGAAACCAACCTAGGCCATCGCGTCTTTGCGGAGAGTTTTGATCAGGGGGATGAGGCGTCCATTTTATCGTTGCGAGCCCGCATCACGGAACGATTCGGTGTCCTGCATGGGCTTGTGAACAATTCCGTACTGCGCCCGATGAAAGGTGCGGACGGCACGGTGGCGCAGTGGGACGAGTCGATGCGCGTCAATGCTACGGGAGTGATGCTCATGCACCGTGTTTTCGGCAGTGCGATGGCCGACGCGGGGCGCGGTAGTATTGTCAACATCGGGAGCATTCAGGGCCTGATTGGCCCGAGCTATGAGCTGTATGCGGGCACCCCCATGGGTGACGTGCCACCCGACTACTTCTTCCACAAGGGCGGTATGGCGAATCTCACTCGATTTTATGCGGCCCTCTACGGCCCGCAGAGCGTGCGCGTGAACTGTCTTGCGCCCGGCGGCTTCTACAATAACCAACCTGAACTCTTCGTGCGACGCTACGCCGAGCACACCATGCTCAACCGCATGGCTAATGACGAAGATCTCGGCGGTGCGGTGGTCTTTCTCTTAAGCAACGCTTCCCGTTACATCACCGGCGTGAACCTGCCCGTGGATGGTGGATATTCCGCGAAGTAGCCGTGGGGTAGGTGTCCCCGGCGGCCCTTTGAATGGGGTTTTGATTACAATGGCTTCCCGGCGTCCTGTGGCATCGCCGGCGCGCTGTGTTTTGGTCGCCACGGAATGAGCATTAGGCTCGCCAGACTGCCGCAGAAGACGCCCACGACGAACGATCCCGGCATGATCCACATCATGCTGATGGGGCGAAGACCCAGGGGTTCGGCATACGCGATTCGCACCGCGGTTGCGACAGCGGTCACGGCGGCGGTCAGCGCGCCGAAGGTCGTGGCCCAGCGGACGAACATCGCCATAAAAAAAAGTACGAATAACGGCGCAGTCAGCAGGTTCACAGCACGGTAGCAAATATCGAGCAGATTCCCCTCAATCCGGCTCACCAGCAGGCTGATCAGGATCACGATGATGCCAATGGCAACGGAAATCCAGCGCACGACCCGCATCCGACCGGCATCCGTTAGCGGCTTTGATCGGAAACGAACCACGAAATCCTCCGTGAGCACTAAGGACGACGAGTTCATGCCGGACGCCAAGCTGGACATGGCGGCTGACAGCACAGCGGCGATGATCACTCCAGTCATACCAGCGGGCAGGCCCACCATGACGAAGTGGGGGAAAAGCCTGTCCGCCCCAGTGATGAGGCTGGCGGATTCCGTGAACTGTTCGGGATGGGCCGTGAAATAGCCCACCACCGCAAGTCCGACCATTCCCAAAAGAATGCCCACGAGCATTTCCGCACCGAGCGTGGTGAAGAGTGACCGGCGGGCGGCGGGGGCGTCGCGGGTGGAGAGCCAACGTTGAATTGCCATTTGATCCGAACCGCAGGTGCAGACATACCAGGCGAAGGCGGAGGTGATCATCCCGAGAAAGGTTATCCGTGTCGTGGAGTCAAAACCGAAGCGCGGCTCGTCCCACTGCGCGGCCCATTGGTGCGGCCACCAGGCCGAGACACCGCCGAGATTCACCGTGATAATCACGATGACGGCCGCAGCGCCGCCGAGCATGATCAAGGATTGGACGGCATCGGTGATCACGACCGCCCGCATACCCCCTTCCGCCGTGTAGATCAGGGTAATGACACACATCAAGATACTGGCTAGAATCGTTCCCTGAGGACCCAGGTTGAGCATCGGTGCCAGAACCTTGTCCGAAGTCGCGTATAATATCGTCGCCATCCAGGCCATGCGCATCGTCAGAAACATCGTCGCGCCCATCAATCGCACACTCAGGCCGAAGCGTTGTTCCAGCATCTGATAGGCACTGGTCCCCTGCTGGCGCATGATGAAGGGGATCATTCCCCAGCCCACGACGAGGCCGATCAACGGGAATCCCACAAACTGCGAGAGCTGCATGGGCCCGTGTTTAATCATCTCGCCGGGCACAGCAAGGTAGGAGAGCGCGCTGGTCAGGGTCGCAAAAAGAGACAACCCCACCGCGAACGGGCTCATGCGCCGGCCGCCCAGAAGGTAGTCATCGAGCGTCTTGTTTCGTAAGGCAAAATAGCGCCCGATCCCCAACATGCTGATCGCGTAGCCCGCAATGACCAGCCAATCTAAAAGTCTCATGCAAAAAGCTCCCGTGCGTGGAAATCTCCCATTACGGCTATGCGAACTGGGCTCCGCAGGATCGACCGGTTTGCGGTGGGACGGGATTCATATCGTGGCAGCCTGGATCGGCAGTAAGTCATGATCCGCAATAATTCAGGCTAATCGGGCGAAACCGGTCGCGACCACCGCCGGCCCTGCCACCTCACGAAGCTGGCCGTGCTGGTGCAATTCGTCGAGATTTTTGAGGACTTCATCGAGGGAGGAGAGCAAGTCGGCCATCCCCTGCTCGTGGTGCGGCCACATGACGTAAAGTTGGCCGCTGAAAAGAAAGTTTTGGTTTAACATGCCGCGAATCATCAGTGCCTTCGCGGCGGCATTGTCGTCTCCGAGTCCGAACGCCAGGGAGGGCGCGCAAGGTTGCCCGCCGACTTTGATGCCTAAGCTCGGGTGACGGGAAGCCACCGCGCGCAGGCCCTGCTGCAGGCGTTCGCCGAGTTGCCACACATGCTGCTGCACGCCGTGCGTTTGCATCTTACGGATGCAGGCCAGCGCAGCCGCCGGGCCGATGCCGTCGGTCCAGTAGCTGCTCGAGATAAAGCTCCGATTCGCACCCGCCATCACCGCTTCCGTGCCGATGATTGCGCCACAGGGGATGCCATTGCTCATCGCCTTCGCATACACCGCCAGGTCGGGCTGAATGCCGAGCTTCGGGCAGGCGCCCGGAAAACCGAAGCGCCAGCCACTGGTGACTTCGTCCACAATATAAACCGCGCCAGCGGCACGGCAGGATGCGGCCACGTTTTGCAAAAAACCGTCACGGGGCAGTTCTGAACGCATCGGTTCCATAACCACAGCGGCAAGATTGTTGCCGAGAGTGTCGAGCGCTGCTTGGAACGCGACGGGATCGTTGTAACGAAATGGAACCGCCGTTCCTCGGAGTTCCCGTGGCACACCCAGCGGCTCAAGTCCCGGCAGCAGATGTCCGTCGAGCGCATCGCATTCGTTGAGGTTGGCCGCGAGATACCAATCACTCCAGCCATGATAGCCGCATAAGGCGATGCCACTCTTGCCCGTCGCCGCGCGGGCGATGCGCACCGCCAGGGCAAGCGCTTCGCCGCCACCGCGTGCATAGCGCACCTTCTGTGCCCATGGATGCAGATCGAGCAGGACATCGGCGAGCGTTACCTCGTCGGGCGAGACGAGCGTGCAGTAACTGCCAAGGTCCACTCGGCGCTTTACGGCAGCGTTTACGGCTTCATCGCCATGGCCAAGCAGAATGGCCCCCACCCCGCCGGTGAAGTCGGTGTAGCGATGATCGTCGAGGTCCCAGATGTCCGTTCCTTTGCAGCGTGAGTAGTAGGAGGGCCAGGTGACCGGATCAAAGAGATGCGCACGCTTTGAGAGCAAGCCCGTGCCGCAGGAAATTTTCGCTTTGGCCTGTGACCACAGTTCAGGACCGTGGAGACTCGGTCGGAGTCCGTCGCTGCGCAGATGTGGTGCCAGCAGGCGCAAGGCGTTGTCATGAAAGATATCCTGCAGATCCGCAGGGTTCATCCCGGTGTCTTCGCAGGCTTCGCGCAAGCACAGGAGCGACTCGATGCCGACGAGGGTGTAATGGCCAAAAACGGTGAGGTCCTTCGCCGATGCGTCTTCGGAATAAATCCAGGTAAAGCCATCGCCCTGAGTGCCGCAGGTGCCGCGCAGCTCGCTGACCATATAATCGCTCCCCCAGAGAACGCGCCGCGGGCCCAGAATCTCCAATGCTGCACGAAAAGCGCCGGTGTGTGTCACAGCGGAAGTGTCCACCACGACGTTGTCGATATCCGCCAGAACGTGCAGGCCCTCGCGGGCATGACGGTAGTTGAACGAACGCGCCACATGTGCCAGGACCAGTCGACAGCGTGGATAACGACGGCAAAGTCGGCGGATGCTGTCAACATTGTCCGGATCGGTAATGCCGCCGGACCGCATGATGTGCAGCATGAGCACGCCCTCATGGTCGTGGCACAGTTCCCACATCCATTCCGGAGCAAAGGACTCGATGGTGGCCTCGTTCGTGTCCGGCACGTCGGCGTAGACGCGGTAGGGCTTAATGCCGATGAAAACGCCGTTTTCCAGCAACCGCCGAACCCCGGATGGATCATCCTGGGGGGCGACGAGCGCCAGAGCCCGGGAATGGGTCGATGCGACCGTCGGTGCGATCTGTTCCTGTAGCCAGGCATTCTCTCCCGCGCGGTCATTACCCCGCCACGGATAGCCAAAGAACAATCCTTCGACGTCGCGTCCCGGCATCCAGCGCGCCATCGCCTCCTTAAAATCGCGCAAGCCATAACCGCGGTCGGCATCGAGAAACGCCGGCAAGGTTCCTTGGGCGAAGTGGCGCGTATGATAGAGGTGTGAATGGATGTCATAGACGCGCTGGGGCAGAAAGCCCTCGGTGGCGCGATCCAACAATCGGCGGTCGGTGTCGGTAAGTTCGGTGACAAGTTGGAGTGGCATGTGGGGTACAGTCCTTCGAGTAACATTCATCCACGCGGGTGCAGCTGGTAATTCGGAGGGATTGGAATTGACGGTATTAGCCCGACTGGCCAATACCGGAGGCTTTGGCCCCGGGGAATCAGGGCACGCATGGCCGGGGATGAGGGCATCCGCCTTTCAGTCTGCCCGCTTGCACTACAGTCTGTCCTTCCGGACTGGATTGGGGATACCAGGCGTCATCTTCTGGGGATCGGACCAGGACGGCATAGGGTAATTTCTCCAGGGCGAACCCGATGCCGGTCCGGCTTCCATTGTTCTTCATCTGTGCCTCCACAGCCCGCTTGCCGTCGGGAGTGAGCATTTCCAGGTAGGCGATGAAACGACTCGATTCCGAGCAATCTCCGCAACTGAATACCTGGGCACGGACACCCGTCCGGGAACCGGAAGGAGTATCGATCGGAGGCACGCTTAGGTCGGAGGCGGGAAACAAGCGCTTGGCCTTCACGTCGTAAAACCAAAGATCTCCCTTGGGTCTCTGATTGCTGCGGATGGAGTGGATAATCAAAAAGCCAACCGCGAGAATCGACGCTCCGGCGGCAATCAAGCCGGTCGTCTTGGGCCAGCGATTTAAAAAATCCATGACGTTAGGCTCGGCTCGGTACTAGAGTTTCGTTTTGGGCGGGATATTCCTCGAAAAATGCTCCCACCAATCCCGGTTGATCGGGTCATTCGAACCAACGCCGCCGTTCGACCGGGCGATTTGGCGCTGCCCGTCCGCGTACCAGGCACCATGCCCATCGGCATAGGAAACATTGTATCCGGTCTTGTGGATGACATCGCCGGCGCCCAGGAAATAAAAATCGGTGGTGAGGGCTCCCTGCCCAATTTCAGACACGCGACTCGGCTTTAGCGGGTTGCTCGTGAACAGGTAGACATAGGAGTTATTGATGCCGTTATCACCCCCGGTGGTGTGCAGGGGAAAGTTCTTCTTCCACCCGTACGGCCCGTCATAGCTTAAATTCTCCCATCGGCATGAAGGACAATAGAAAACCCGGGTCTCCTTGATATAGTTAGGATACAGTTTCCCCAATCCCTCAAGATACTCGACGGCTTGCGCGTCCGTTTTCGGCTGCTTGCCGTCGGGAGAAAGCGCGTAGGCAAAGGCGGATCGGATCGGTAAAAGGTCGCTGTGTTCACCCGCATAAAGGGTGAGTCCCAGGCCTTGTTGTCGAATGTTGTTCAGGCACTGAGTGCGTTTCGCCCGCTCCTTGGCAAGTCCCAACGCCGGCAACAACATGCTGGCCAAAATTGCGATGATGGCAATGACCACCAGCAGCTCGATCAGAGTAAAGCCCGGCCGAGCCATCCGGTGGATCCGTGGAATGGGCCGAATCCCCTCCCGAATATCCGAGGTCTCTGCAGGGACCGCCCACAGGATCGATTGCTTCTCCAGACGTGTATGCATCGTTCAAAGGTTAAGTCCTGAACTGAATCGAATAGAGATCGGCATCCTTCATCACAAACCGCAGTCGGACACTCTGGCCGGACAGTGAACTGACGTCATCACCCTTCTGCCAAGAAACCACCTGACCCAGCGAGTCGCCGTACAACTCCTCTCCGTCCGCCAGCGTGAAGCCGGGAATGGGAGTGCCCTGGGCGTCCTGAATTTCCACCCGGACTCCCCCGGCGATCGAGGTCGAGTAGTTCATGACCAACTGCTTGCCGGTGAAGCGAATCGGCCGTGTTATCATTTCCCCTCCGGTGGACTCCGCATGTACCGACACAAATCCGTCGATGCGCAGGGTATAGCGGCGCCAGCGGACGGATTCTCCCTGCAAACTGGATTCGGTGACATAGAATGACAGTTCCCCCGGCGCACCTTCGATGCGCGACGGGGTCTCCACCAATCCGAGGCTCTGGTAATTGTCGCCGTAGAACCAATTGCCTTTGAGTTTGAGGCCGGGACGAATGAAGGATTCCGGCCAAACGACAAATCGGTGGCGATTTCGGCTGCTCATGAACATTCCATCGGTCAGCGCGGTTCCTTCTCGCTGGGATTGGCTGGCGCGAATTCGCCGGTAGTCGTACTGCGGAAGCGCCTTCGCCGCCGTCGTCCAGCCACGATCCGTGTAGCGGGTCGGAAATCCCAGCAGCAGGTGCGGCGCTCGAGGGTAGGGAAGAATCTGATTGGTGTACAATTCGCTGATCCGATCCGGCGTGTACTCGAGAAAGACTGGCTCGGTCCAGACGAGAAAATCCTTTGACGTGCAGGTCTTGATATCACGTCCCTTTCGAAAATCCCGGAAGTATGCGCGGTATTCCGCTCGATCTGTGTCCCAGAAGGCGAGGTTCTGAGAATCAAACGCTCCTTGGGTGATCACGGGCTGCTCACGGAGCTTCTTCCAACGGATACCGTCGGCGGAACTAAACGCGATCAAGCCCTTCCCGCCACCCCCCAAGGCCTTGTAACGTTCTTCCTTCACCACCCCGGGTCGTGTATCGATGAGCGGTGAAAAATTATGAGTCGCTTCGCCACCGGTTTCTCGGGTGAGAATCACATTGTTCTCGCGGGTGCCCGCCACTTCGAACAACCCCAAATTCGGGCGCGTCCAATGAATCCCGTCGGTGCTTTCCGCGTAACAGGTGTATTCGGGGTGGGGCTCGTCAAATTTGCCTTGGCTGTAGACCACATGGACGCCCCGGTAGTACATGCGATACCGGTCCCCATCCTGAAACACGGTCATATAGTTTCCGCCGTTTCCTTCCCACGGCTTATCCGCATCCAAGGCGACATTTTGCGGCGTCGGGTGGTGCAGGCGTCGATCCAGGCCACGGAGTTTGTCGATCAGCCAGTCATCAACGAAGAGCTCCAGCCGTGAACTGATGTCGCGAGCTTCCGAGGGTAATGGTACTGCCGCAGCCCCCTGTGGAATCGGGCCCAAGCCGCCCCCGGCCCAGGCAACTCCGCTCAAGGCACCGAGGAAATGACGTCGGTTCATAGCCGAAAGCTGAGTGAGGTCAAAGAATTGAACCGGTTCATAGTTTGAGGAATTGGTTCTACCGGTACCACTGCAGTCTTGAAGGGGTCAAGTGTCTTCACGGTTGTTTTCGACCATCGGGTGTGGGACAAAAATCCGAAAAGATTCAGTTTTCATGCTTTTTTGATAAATTTTGGCCAGGCCCTCGGCCTGGATATTCCAGTAATTCATAACCGGAGTTGGAACCGCGGATGAACGCCGATAAACGCTGATTCCAGGCGCTCACTCAGATGCTGAGAGGCAACGGCTTCCCCTTATCCGCGTCAATCCGTGTCAATCCGCGGTTCTTCCCTCCGGCACTTTGCGCTTCGACTCGAAACTCTGCGGGACACCGTGCCTTCCGCACATCTGGGACGACAAAATGTGGCAATGGCCGGCCCCCACCTCGCATTAACGATCGACTGAAAAACTAAACTCATAGCCCTGGCCTTTCTTTAGAAACTTGAAGGCTGTCCGCGGGGCTCGTGATGACCATTCTCCGGTTATAGAATACCCGGGCGCATGAAGGTTCAGATGCAGGGTCTTGCCGTTGTATGGATTAATATTCAAATCCGAAGCCTGAACCAGATCGGGTGCCAGCAGCCCTGCCGGCAAGCGATCAGTGCGGGCGCGATATTCCTCGATCGATAAGGCGGTACACGTGGCATGGATCATCGCCACACATTCCAATTCCATCTGCATCAAGGCGCTCGACATGTCCGGCCGGACCGTAGGTATGCCCATGAATTGGCTCCTTCTCCTGGATCCTTGACCGGCATTCTCCAAGCCCGTCAGGGATCTCGCACGTTCGATCAACGGCTGCCTCCAGATCGTGAGAAGGGTCTCCTGCTGCCGCAAGCTGCGGAGCGCTTCGATATAGTCAATTCCGATAAACCGTTCATACCTACGATAAAGTTCCATCATCGGAGAGACCCACGTGGGGCCGCCCCGGACAATTCGGTCCAGACTCTTGCGGTAACCCGCAGCCGTTGTCGCGATGTCAGCCCGTTGGAATTGTTCCCAGGTCAGGTATTGTTCAAGAAATCGATCGTTTGCCCCGGCGACCAAGCCGGCGCGGAGTCGGGAAAGTCGGGCGGTTTCAATTGGACCGGCGGAGAGCACTCCTTCCAGACTTTCGAGTGCGGTGGGTAGAATCTTCATCCGAAAGAACTGACCGCTCGAACCCGGGTGATCCGCCAAGACTTCCGCCATTCGTAGCATATCGAGAATGGCGTCCGCCGCGTCATCCTGCCGCCCCGTAGCGCTTGCCAGCACGGCCACACCTTTAAGCAGGAGTACGAAGCGCTCGAGTCGGTACGATTCGGGCAATCCGTGATCCGGGGCGGCCGCCAACGTATAGTCGTATTGCACCCGCTGGCGGCGGAGGACCTGACGGAGCGTGTCCAAATCGATGGCCGAATCCGCGAGCCACGCCTCGATTTTGGCGAACTCGTCCTTTTGGAGGGGATGGGTGCGGAAGGGCCGGGTCAGTTTGATCCCGCTCGGTTTCGTCTCGGCCCGGGATAGCGCGCTTGCACGGATCAATGACGCGAGTCCGGCGACCACGTTGTCGTCGGGAGCTGCGGTCGATTTCCATTGTTCCGGGAGTTGATTTGGAAGGGGCTCTCCACGCGCTCGAATTGCTTCCACGTGTTGTTCGCAAGCAATCCGCCGAGATTGCTGTTTCCATTTTGCCGAAACGATGAAACCGAGAATGAGAACGGCAGCAGCGGCCAGGACGTAGTCCCGTTGGCGGAACTGTGGCCAAGGCACCACCGCCGTGGTTCGCTGCGCTGCTCGCCCCTCGATCGGCGCGATCGATGCGCCATCGTTGGCATCGGCTCGTGGATCAAGAGACTCCGAAGTCAATGCGGGACGGAGCACGGGTGTCGCTTCCGATGATTTCAGGCTCGTTGATGAATTCGACGACTGCCTTCCAGTGCCGCCGGGAGCGCCTGATATCAGGGCTCCGACGCCTTCGGAAACGACACGACGCATGTACTTGAAAAATCGTGCCCGAGCCCATAGCCCCATGGGGATGTCGATCACGGCAACCAGTGCAATCCACAAGAACGCGATCCGAACGACCCTGTAATCTTGAAAACCCAATGCCGCAAGAGGCCCCGCGCCCGGCACCGCCACCATGGGCAAGAACAACAAGATCGGAAGGACGAAAATCCTCCGCATGCAGGCCTGAACGGCGGCATTCGCGGTGGGCTTAATCAATCCGTACCAGAGCGCCAGCCACCGTACGGCCCAGATATCCAGCACCAACGTCACCAGGCACGTTACGAAGACCGCCATCACCTGTTCGCCTTCGAGCAGTTGCCCGTTTCGGCTCATCCGCGATAACCACCCCAATTCGCCGACCAGTAACGCGACGATCGGGAGCATCAATTGATGGCGGTGGGATCGAAAATGCCCCCGTGCAATTTGGAGTGCATCGACCGGAGTTGAAAGAATCAGCTCGAGAGCGCCACTGCGTCGATCCTCCACCATTTGATAGCAAGTCTCACTCGCGATCCAGGCTTTGAAAACGGCGTGAACTGTGCCCAGGAATATGGCGAGAAAAACCCACGGCCAGACGAATCCTGACATTCGAGACTCAACCGCGATCGCCACCATCGCCATCGCGAAAACAAAAATCCACCCATACGCTCGCTTGCGTGCGTGTCGCAAGCAGAGCCACATCACGGCGTCTAAAGTCAGCAACCGCCGGCGTCGACCCGCTCGCATCGCTCCACTCCCGTAGGTCCAGCGATTGCTCCACTGCCAGATCCATTCTCCGAATCGGTTCCGAGCGATGCCGCCCGCCCCCTTGCGCGCGAAATGCGAGGCGAATCCGAGCAGGACTCCCGCGGCAAGCCAATGTCCCAGGATCCGGGTACCAAAGTTGAACAGGCCCCTTTGAATCGCAGGTTTGGTTGCTTCATCCCGCAAATAAGGCAACGTCCATTGATCCAACTGGTCCGCCCAGGGCAGAGCCATTTCAAAACACCAGTGCACTGGATCATCCAGCGTTCCCGATCGCACATGCAGCCCAAGCATCGTCGCGGCAGCGTGGAGAAGTTCGGTCACCGACAAGCTGATCACCAGAGCGGCGAAGGCTGATTTCCGCTCATTGAGACTAAGGCTCGAACAGAAGAGCCCAACCGAGCCGGAAAAGACCACGGCGGTCAGGCCGATGAGGGCGATGCGTCCGAGATCACTCAGCGTCACGCCCCCCGCCAGCATCAATACCGAAAGCATCGGCACCAGCCCCATCACCGCGTAGAGAATGGGTAGCAAGGCCGAAGTCAGCTTGCCGCCCACGACGTCCCAGCCGGTTAGATCGGTCAGGAAGAGCAGCCCCAGCGTGCCTTCCCGGCGTTCGGAGCTGATCGCATCGGCCGTGATGACCGCTCCTGCGACCAGGCAGTAGTAATAGATCCAGACACCAATGGATTGGAAGATCACCCTCCCGGACACGGGCAGAATCGCGCCCGTCGTGAGGGTAAATAGGAACAACGCCAGCCCCACCAAACCCAGTGCTGAGATCCACCAACGCACCCGTTGATTCCGACCCCGGCGTGCGGCGGTGTACAATTCTCGTCGAATGAGGGGCGCTGCGGTCATGTCAGATTAAGAGCGCCCGCTGCCTGCGTGCGTAGAGCGTGCCGTAAAGCGCCCGGGTCGGCCGGCTCGGTGTCCCACCGGGAGTCACGAAGCACCCATGACATGCTAAGGCATAGACTCAAGGGACAAATTTAGATCCCTTCGCCGAGCACCGTGGGTTGGGAGAGGGAGACCTCGGGCGTAAGAATTTCCCCTTCACGGGCCAGCACACGGTATTCGCGAATCTGGAAACTCACGCTCATGCCATCTTCCAGTTTTAATCGGGCATAGTCCTCCTTGCTCATCCGCGCCCGGACCACGAGACCATCGGGAGTTTCAAGTTCGAGGCGGAGCATTATGCCAAGAAAATAAGTGTGCTTCAGAATAGCCTGGTGGCGGTATTCATTGGGAGACTTTGAGACCTGAACGGCGTAAGGCCGGAAGCCGATTCGGAGCGTCTGCCCTTCGGAATGGCCGTGCGCCGGAAAGGAGAGTCCACCCAGTCGGGCAATGCCGCCGGAGACCGTCATTTCCAGCACGTTCATGACACCGATGAAGCGGGCGACGAATTCGTTTCGCGGTTGTTCGTAGACTTCGCGAGGAGAACCGAGCTGTTCCAGGTTGCCGCGACTGAAAATAAGAATCCGGTTCGAAACTTCCATCGCCTCCTCCTGATCGTGAGTAACGAAAACCGTCGTGATGTTGAGTTCATCATGGAGCTGGACCAGCCACTCACGTAGTTCCTGTCGAATCTTGGCGTCAACGGCCCCAAACGGCTCGTCGAGGAGGAGCACGTTGGGCTTGGGTGCGAGGGCGCGAGCGATGGCCACTCGCTGCCGCTGTCCGCCGCTCAATTGATGCGGAAACCGCCGCTCCAATCCCTCCAAGCCCAGGGTCTTCGCCAACTCCTCGACGCGGGCCGCGATGTCGGCAGGCTGCTGCTTTTGGATTCTTAGTCCAAAGGCGATGTTGTCGAAAACAGTCATCGTCTTGAACAGGGCGTACCCTTGGAAAACGAAGCCGATGTTCCGCGTCTGGACAGGGACATCATTCATCCGTCGACCGCGGACAAACAGATCCCCTTCGGTTGGGGTTTCCAGGCCCGCGATCATGCGCAGGACGGTTGTCTTACCGCCGCCGCTCGGGCCGAGGAGGCCGACGAGTTCCCCTTCGCCGACGGTGAAGGAAATGTTTCGGACGGCGGTGATGTCGCCAAACCGCTTGGAAATATGGCGCAATTCGATGCTCATGGAGGAGTTTGGGTGGTAAACGCCGTTTCCGATTCACCGGAATTGATGACGGGGGAGCTCGTCGTCCACAGACCGGCGGCCTCCTCCTCTTGGTGTCGAGATTCGAGCCAGGCCTTGAGTGCGAGCGTGCCCAGCGCAAGAAATGCGAGCAGGCTGGCGACGGCGAAGGCCTCGGATCCCCGGTGATCGGCATTGAGATTGTCCACCCAAAGGGGGATGGGCATTTCGCCGGCGATGCGATTACTGACGACGAACACCGCGCCGAATTCCCCCATGGCGCGGGCGGTGGTCAGGATCAATCCATAGAGGAGCGCCCACTTAATGCTTGGAAGTGTCACGTGCCAGAAGACCTGCCAGCCGCTGGCACCGAGGGTGAGGGCGGCCTGCTCCGGTTCGGTGCCCTGACTTTGCATCATGGGGATTAACTCACGCGCCACGAAAGGGAACGTAACAAAGACCGTGGCCAGAACCATGCCGGGCAGGGCGAAGACAACCTTGAGATCGTGTGCGCGCAGCCAGGGTCCGAGCCAGCCTTGGTAGCCGAAGAGCGCGATCAACATCACGCCGACGACCACCGGAGAGATGGCGAAGGGCAGGTCGATCAAGGTCGTGAGCAACGCTTTTCCGCGAAACTGAAACCGTGTCAGCGCCCACGCCGCCGCCAAGCCAAACAGCGCATTCAAGGGCACGACCAGCACCGCGATCGTGAGAGTATAGCGGATGGAATCCAGCGTGTTCTCTTGAGTGAGGGCGGAAATATAGGCCCCGGGCCCCTTACGAAACGCTTCGTAAAACATGCTCACCAGCGGAAGCACAAGAAACAGACCCACGAAGATCGCAGCAATCCCGATCAGAATCCATTGCGTTAATCGCGATTCATCGGCGCCCCGCCGCGAGCGGGTATTTGCCGGGGTAAGTACGCGGTGAAGATTACGAGCCATGGGGGTTAGTTCTGGAAGCGGCGGGCCCAGGTTTCGATGAGATTGATCGTTCCCAGGATCAGAAACGAGATGATCAGAAGGAACAGCGCCACGGCGATCGCTCCCGCCGTTTCGTGTTCGTCAAGGTGCTGGATGAGAATCTGCGGTGCGATCTCCGTCCGGAATGGGATGCTACCGGAGACGAATTGTATGCTGCCGAATTCACCCAAGGCGCGAGCAAAGGCCAGCGCAAAACCGGTGATGATTGAGGGCAGCAGCGTCGGCAGCACCACTCGGAAAAATGTCCGCCAGCGCCCCGCCCCCAGCGTTGCCGCTGCCTCCTCCACTTCCTGCTCGAAGGTCTCTAGCACGGGTTGCACGGTCCGGACAACGAAGGGGAGACTCACAAACATCAGAGCAATCACCACACCGAAGCGGGAATTCACACCGGCAATTCCCATCGGTGCGAGCCATTGCCCGATCCAGCCTTGAGGTCCGTAAAGGTTGCCCAAGGTGAGTCCCGCAACTGCGGTGGGCAGCGCGAATGGCACATCGACTAGAGCGTCCATCAATCGCCGCCCTGGAAAAGTGTACCGAACCAACACCCATGCGAGTAGGGTGCCGAACAGGACGTTCAGCAGAGCAGCCGTCATCGACGCGACCAATGACAGCTTGTAGGCAGCAATCGCTCGCGGATCGAGCACGTACTTCCAGAATCCACCCCACCCCATTCCGGAACCTCGCAGGATCATCGCCGACATCGGAATCAGCACCACCACGCTCAGATAAAAAAGTGTGAAGCCGAGGGTGAGTCGGAATCCAGGGAGCAGCCGTCGCGTTTTGCAGTATTGCTTCACGGTTTTCTTTGGCTCTGGATCTGGTCGAACCACCCGCCCGTAGCGAAATGTGCCGCGTGGGCGGCCTGCCAGTCACCGCAGATTTCCGCCAAAGAAAAGCGCACGATGGGAGGAAAATGAACCCCCGCCTTCATCGCCGCATTCTCCAGTTGGGGACGAAAATGGTGCCGAGCCGCGATCATCTGGGCTTCCTCGGTGTACAGGAACCGCAGATAGCACTCGGCCAGCGGCAGGACACCGTGTTTTCGCGCATTCCGGTCGATCACTGCCACCGGTGGTTCGGCAACAATGCTTTCTGAGGGAGTTACAATTTCGCCGGACAACCCTTCCGCGTGCGACAATGCCTGATGCGCCTCGCTCTCCCAGGTCAGAAGGACATCGCCAATCCCTCGCTGAAGAAAGGTCACCGTGGCACCGCGGGCACCCGAATCGAGCACCGGCACATTCCGAAATATTCGAGCCACAAATTCCCGCGCACTCCGGTCGTCTCCGCCCGGCTGTCGGCGAGCCCAGCCATATGCGGCCAAATAATTCCAGCGGGCACCTCCACTCGACTTGGGGTTCGGAGTGATGACCTGAACGCCCGACCGGACCAAGTCCGGCCAGTTCAATATTCTTTTCGGATTTCCCTTCCGCACCATGAATACAACGGTCGAGGTGTAGGGCGTGGACCGGTTGGGCAATCGTTGCTGCCAATCCCGGGGGAGAATCCCCGTTTCCGCCGCAATTCGGTCAATGTCGTGCCCCAGTGCCAGGGTCACGACGTCCGCATCGAGTCCGTCAATAACCGCCCGCGCCTGCTTGGCGGACCCGCCATGCGATTGCTGGATCCGCAACGTGGTTGCATTGGTTGCGGTCCAATTCTTCTGAAAGGCCGCGTTGATTTCGCCAAAAAATTCCCGCGTTGGGTCAAACGAAACGTTTAACAACGACACGCGCTGAGGATCCGTGCAGGAAATGCCAAACATCGCCCCCAGCAGAAGCGATCCGAACAACCCTGCGCGAACGATTCGTGCCATGATCCAGGTCATTAAAGAGGAACGTGATGCTAAAGACTGAGAATCACACAAATCCCTACTTATGCAATAGAGATTGTAATGCTTTGTAAAATGTTGATGTGTAATAGGTAGTGTCGGTTTAAAAATTGGAGTATGAAATTCTTGATCGATTTGATCGTTTATTATCTATTGCTCACGCTATGAAACTTTCTCTCCGCGGTGAGTACGCATTGCGAGCTATGCAGGTGCTCGCGGAGCGGCACGGCGGACCGGTGGTGTCGATCCAGACGCTGTCTGAAGAGCAGAATATTCCCAAGCGTTTCCTTGAACAGATTCTGAATGACCTGAAGTCGAGCGGGCTGGTGGAAAGCCGCCGGGGGATGGCCGGTGGCTACCGTCTTGCCATGGCCCCGGCGGCGGTCCCTCTCGCAAGCATCATCCGTTACATCGACGGAGCGCTATCCCCGGTAAGTTGTGTCAGTGAACGATTCTATGAAAAATGCTCGTGTCCCGACGAAACCCGGTGCGCTCTCCGGTCGGTAATGAAGGAAGTACGGGATGCCGTGGCGCAAATGATGGAGAAGACCACCCTGGCAGACCTGATTGCCCGCGCGCAAAAACTCCGCGCAGTCCCCATGGGTCCGATGGACTTTATTATTTAACCCGAGGATCGGCGGGATGAATTTCACCGATCGCTCGATGGGGAGAATTCCGGGAGCGCTCGATTCAGGTCCGGGGGCCCCGCTCCAACAGCGACTTTTTCTCGCTCGTGAGGCCTCGCGCCACTAAGAGTGAGGTCAGTACTATGATGCGAATGATTCAGTGTCTTTTCGGCCGAACTCGGCGGTGCTGCCTCGTGATCGCGGTGTTCCCCCTGATTGCGTCGTCGACGGCGGCCGTGTCCCCGCTCCCACCCGCTGAAGATTGGTTGCCAACCAACGCGATTGCTTATGTCACGGTTCCGGATTTCCCGGCAGCCCAGGCGGGGCTGGGACGTTCTCCCGCGGGTCGGCTTTGGAGCGATTCATCCATGGCCGCATTTCGAGCTCAGGCAACGGAGTGCATTTTGAACGATGGCTTAGGCCCCTGGCAGCATCAACTCTCGATCGATCTCCGCCGGTGGCTGCCGCTGCTCCGCGGGCAATTGACGGTCGCCTGGTTTCCGCCCGAAGGCTCAGCCACGAATTCGCCCGGTTGGGGCGCTCTCATCGATACGTCAGGTCAAGGGGACGCATTGGGGCGAGAGATCGAAGGACTGCGAGGCCGCTGGACGACCGCCGGGTATTCCTTAGGTACGAACGCCTTTTCAGGAATCGAGTTTCTTACCGTCCGTGGGTGGGCCCGTGAGGCTGCGGGCTCCTCCAACCGTCCTGCAAATAAATCATTGTCCACGTCTTCGCTGTGGATTGGCCGCCGTCAAAACGTCCTTTTGATCGCCGATAACGCATCCGCCGCGACCTCGCTGGCGGGCAGACTTTCCGATGTTGGCACTCCGGTTGCGACCAAGCGGGCGCGCTTTCCAACCGCAACCGCCTCCGCCCTTCCAGGGATTTTCGCCTGGGTTGATTTCGCGGCAACTCGACCGCTGTTAGATCAGAAATTCTCCCTATTGTTTGGATTGCTCGCCAGCCTGGGTGGTCAGCCGGCGCAAGTCGGATCCGCTCTGGGGCTCGACGGGCTCCGTCAGGCCGCCTTTTCCGCTGTCGCTTCGGAAGGCGGGCTCCGCAGTCGGATGTTCCTCGATGTTCCGTCGACGCGTCGCACGGGGGTTTTTCAGCTGCTCGCTCTGGAACCTCAGGAGGCACTGCCCCCGGCATATATCCCCGCCGATGCTCTTCGATTTCAGCGGGGGCGGGTGAACGGTGCTCGGATGTGGAAAACTCTGGAGGAGTCTCTTAATAAGGTCTCGCCGCAGATGTTCGCACTACTTCGATTGACTCTTGAAACCGCCGGGCAGTCCGTGGATGAGCAATTCAACGTCACCCATCATGTCGCCAACGCGTTGGGTGATGATTTCATGACTTACGAATTGCCGATTGGTACCAACGCATCGTATGGGGGCCGAGTGACGTTGATCGGATCCCCCAGACCTGCGGCACTACTCGTCGGAGTCCGTGCGATGCTAACTCTCAATATGATCCAGGGCGGCGGCGATTTTTCGGAAAGGATTTTCCTAGGGCAAACGTTGCATCGGATTACAATTCCCGCCGCCGACGGAGAGCCGGAACGTTCGCTGGAAATGGGTATCAACGGCCGCTATGTAATCATTGCCGATCAACCCTTGGTCCTGGAAGAGTTGCTGCGCCGCCCAGACAATCCCGCCAGTGGCCTGCGCTCAGTTCCGCGCGTCATCGAGGCTGCACGGGAGGCGGGTGGCTGGGAGCGGGGATTATTTACCTACGAAGACGTTGCCAATGCCGGTGCGGGGTCCTGGGAGTCGGTCCGGAAGTCGGGATTGGAATCCGCGCCGCCGGCCGTTGCCCATGGGTTGAGCCTCATGGTTCCGAACCTCGCCGGCTGTCTCGATTTCAGCCGGCTGCCACCGTTTGCAAAAATCGCCCGGTATCAAGGGATCTCCGTGCTCACCGGCGGAACCGATGCCAACGGATTCCGCTTTGAATGGTGGTCGCAATAAGGCCCCTCCGCTGGTGACTCATTCAGCGGCGGAGATCCGTCTCGAATGACCGCTGTCACCCGAACACTGTCCCAAACTATGAGAGAATTTTTCGCCGGACCCGCCATCAAAACGGAGCTGCTCGTGGTGTGGCTCGAAAAGCATGGCATCGCCGCCATCGAGACGGCCTTGGACGAAAACTCAGATCCGAATGACCTGGATCGACAAATGCGTGTCGATGTTAGCCCGGCCGACTATGACAGAGCCTACCAACTGTTTTACGCGGACCGGGGGGATGAACTGTGAATAGGGGCCCTTTGGGCGACCGTCTGGAGGGTCTTGAGCGATCTCTCGCCCACCTCGAGAAATTAGTCGGTGAATTGAACCAAGTTATCGTCGAGCAGGGCCGGGCACTGCAAATCTTGCAGAAGCGACTGCAGGCGATCGGGGATTCAATGGACCAGCAGGAGTTGGATCGAATTCGCGCCAGTTCGACGAAACCCCCGCATTATTGATTTCCCGGCGCTGATCCGACGAACGGAGCGCACGGATTCCCGTGCGCTCCAGCCTTTCCGCCCCGGCCGCTCGGATTATTCGTCCCCGTTCGCCGAAAGTTTCGCCAATACACTCAGGTCCTCGAGGGTCGAGGTGTCCCCTTTGATCTCGCCGCCCGTGGCCACCTGCTTCAGCAATCGTCGCATGATTTTGCCCGAACGTGTCTTCGGCAATGCATCCGCAAACCGGATATCGTCCGGCTTGGCGACCGGCCCGATTTCCTTGCCCACATGATTCCGCAGTTCCGTCTTCAATTCGGGCGACGCCTTAATCCCCGTTTTCAGTGTGACAAAACAGACCAGCGCGTGACCCTTCAATTCGTCCGGTCGCCCCACCACCGCTGCCTCGGCGACAGAGGGATGACTCGCCAGCGCGCTTTCAATTTCGGCCGTACCAATCCGGTGTCCCGCGACATTGAGGACATCATCAATCCGCCCCACAATCCAGAAATAGCCGTCCGCATCCTGACGGCATCCGTCTCCCGTGAAATAAGAGTGCTTCACCTCGGTCCAGTAGGTTTCCTTGTACCGTTTTGCATCTCCCCAGATGCCGCGCAACATGGAGGGCCAGGGTTTTCGTATAACCAGTTTGCCCCCGGTGTTTCGCGGTACGGCCTTGCCGTTGTCGTCTACGACCTCCGGCACGATGCCAAAGAAGGGCAGGGTGGCCGTGCCGGGCTTCAATGGTGTCGCGCCAGGCAGCGGCGAAATAAGAATCGAGCCGGTCTCGGTTTGCCACCACGTGTCGACGATTGGACAGCGACCGGCGCCAATCACGTTGTGGTACCAAATCCACGCCTCGGGATTGATCGGCTCTCCGACGGAGCCCAGCAATCGGAGGGAAGACAAATCGTGCTTTTTCGGCCACGCATCGCCCCATTTCATAAAAGCCCGAATGGCGGTCGGAGCGGTATAGAAAATTGAGACGTGGTACTTTTCGATGATTCGCCAGAACCGATCCGGCTCCGGCCAGTTTGGCGCCCCTTCGTACATCAACACAGTGGCGCCATTGGCCAACGGTCCATAAACGATATAGCTATGCCCGGTTACCCATCCGATATCCGCCGTGCACCAGTAGACATCCTCTTCCCGTAGATCGAACACGTACTTCGAGGTCAACTTTACTCCCAGCAGGTAACCCGCCGTGGTGTGCAGAATCCCCTTGGGTTTTCCAGTGGAACCACTGGTGTACAAGATGAAGAGCGGTGCCTCCGAATCCATTTTCGCCGCCGCACAATTGGAATCGACGTACTCCAATTCCCGATGCCACCAAACGTCGCGCCCTTCTTCAATGTGCACCTCTTGCGCTGTCCGCTTTAGCACGATGACCCGCTTAATTGTTTGCGTCAGCGATTTTCCATCCGCGTCCTTGATCGTCAGGGCCTCGTCCACATTCTTCTTCAAGGCAACCACGGCCCCGCGACGAAATCCGCCATCGGCCGTGATCACCGCCTTCGCCTGGCAATCCTGAATACGATCCGCAACCGATTGCGCACTGAAACCACCAAACACCACGCTGTGAATCGCTCCAATCCTTGCGCACGCCAGCATCGCGATCGCCGCCTCCGGAACCATCGGGAGGTACAAGATAACTCGGTCCCCTTTGCCAATTCCATTGCGGATCAAGACGTTTGCGAAACGACACACCTCCCGGTGCAATTGCTGGTAGGTCAGCACGCGCTCTTCCCCAGGCCTCCCGTCCGTCGCCGGCTCCCCCTCCCAGATGAGGGCCGCTTTGTTCGCGGTCGCCGTCCCCAACCAACGGTCCAGGCAGTTGGTGGATACATTCAGGCGGCCACCGCCAAACCATGTCGCTTGCGGCTCCTTCCAACGGAGCACTTTCTTGAAAGGCGTGAACCAGCAAAGCTCCTCCCGTGCCATCCGACCCCAGAAACGGTCCGGCGACTTCACCGATTCCGTCCAGAGTCGCGTGTATTCCGCCATCGAACGGATTCGGGCCTTCGCACTAAATGCCGGGGAGGGTTTGAAGATGCGGTTCTCCTTCGAGTACGACGTGATGTTCGTCGGCACTCGGGTTGCCTTTTTCGCTTTGAGTGGTCTCATGTTGAATCCTGTTTTGCGCTGGCGATCCTACCGAGACCGTTTCCCGGGCGGAAGTGTCAGGTTTGCAAGATGAGGAAAAATTTCAAAATCTCCCGTGCCGGCTTCCAAAAAGCACAATACTATTGACCGACCCCATTGCTGCCGGATTCTGGTTTCGCATCCTCCGCCCACCGTTAATCTCTCTCCATGCGTTGCCTGATAACGGCGGGTCCCACATTTGAACCCCTGGATGATGTCCGCCGCCTGACGAATTTTTCGACCGGCTCCCTCGGTACTCGCTTGGCCAATAACCTGGCTGCCGCAGGTCATGACGTCCTCTTATTGCGTGGCAAACTCGCGACCGCCGCACTGCCGGTGGCAACCGTGGCGGTCGAGGAGTTCACCACCACGGAGGACCTGCGGAATCGTCTGCAATTGCGGGCGATGCCGGAGCGGGTCGCCCTATTCCACGCTGCGGCGGTCAGTGATTTCCGGTTTGGAAACATCTGGAAGCGGGATTCCACCGGAAACTTGGCCCTGACAAAGGCCGGCAAACTGTCGACCCGCGACGGCGGCTACTTTATCGAACTCGAACCCACTCTGAAGATCCTCGCTTCGTTGCGCCAGTGGTACCCAAACGCCTTGCTCGTCGGTTGGAAGTATGAAGTGGATGGCAGTCGAGACGACGCGCTCGAACAGGGACGCCGCCAGCGACTTGAATGCCGCACCGATCTCACGGTGGTGAACGGCCCCGCCTGGGGTCGTGGATTTGGACTTGTGGACGACTCCGGGATTAAGGCCGTCGACACTGCGGATGCAATGATCGAAGCACTCCTGGAGCGAATCTCCAATCCGTGCGGAGCGGCCCGGAGCGCCGGCTTGCAGCCGGCCTAACGCGAACGATTTAAACACCGGGATCCGAGTGAAATCCAAACCCGTCCCGGGCGACTCGGCGGTCGGCGCGACGACTGAAACCTCATCCGAAGTTGGCATCGGATCCGGATTTTAAGGACTACTGCCTGTTTTCGGGAGGTAACTCGTGTCTTCAGGTCCGGTCTGGTGCCCGCGGGAGTGGTCCGCGAAAGCCGTGACATGCTCGCACCGGTCGGTATGCTGCGTCCGAACACCGTTCCGTCCCATGACCGTAAAAATCTGGATCCTGCGCTTCTCGCTCATCTCCTTCATTCTGATCTCGGCCACACTCGCTGCGCCCGTGCCCATGTTCGATGGCAAATCGTTCGAGGGCTGGGAGGGCGAGACGAACGCCGTCTGGCGCATTCACGACGGCGCCATTTTCGGCGGTTCGCTCAAGGGCAATCCCCGCAACGAGTTTCTCGCCACACGCCGGGCCTACACGAATTTCCACCTGCGCTTCGAATACCAACTCGTCGGCACCGAGGGCTTCGTGAATGGCGGCGTGCAATTCCGCAGCAAGCGGATCACGAATCCAGCCAATGAAATGTCCGGCTATCAGGCGGACATCGGTGCCGGCTTCTCCGGGTGTCTCTACGACGAATCCCGCCGGAACAAGATGCTCGCCATGGCGGACACGAATCTCATCGCGCGACTCGAGAAGCCCGGCGATTGGAATCAGTACGAGGTCATCGCGCGTGGTGCGGATATCCAGCTTCTGCTCAATGGCCAGCGCACCGCCTCCTGGGTCGAACGTGTGGAAGGCATCGAGGCCGCGGGCTTGATCGCGCTGCAGATTCACGGGAACTGTAAGGCGGAGATTTCCTTCCGGAATATCAGCATCGAGGAGCTTCCGGTGCCGGGTGGTCGGACCCAGGCGGAGATTCTTCGCCGCTTTGGCGAAGGTCAGCCCCGCGTGCCTGTCGAGCCGTTCCCAGACGGCAAATTCCAGCTTAGCACAAACGAAACCGTGGTGCTGATCGGACAGGAGAATTTCACGCGCGAACAGAAGTCCGGTGAGCTGGAGGCGCAACTGGCTTCCGCGTTCGCTGAGCAGGCACCGCGCTTTCGCTCGATGGCGTGGGAAGCCGACACGGTGTACGAACAGTGGCGCGAGTTGAACTTCGGCTCATGGGCCGGCCAGATCGAGTCGGCGGGCGCGACGATGATCGTAGCGCAGTTCGGACAGATGGAGGCGCTGGACGGCGTGAAGCGGCTGGCGGAATTCACCGTGGCGTATCATCGTCTGCTCGATCAATTCGCGACACGCACGCGCCGGCTCGTGTTAATCGCGCCGATGCCCTTCGAGAAACCAAGCGCATCGCATGCTCCCGACCTCACGGAGCGCAATCCCGACATCGCCGCCTACGCGAACGCCGTGCGCGAGATTGCCCGTCAACGCGGTGCGGTATTTGTGGACCTTCCCGCCGCCCTTGCGCAACGAACGCCGGGCCGACGTTTGACCGAGGATGGGATTCACCTGACTGCGGAGGGATTGCGCGAAGTTGCCCTCGCCGTGGCGCAACGTCTCGGTGCCGAGCCAAATCGATCGTCAGCGCTTGACCCGGTACGCACGGTCATCGTGGAGAAAAACCGGCTTTGGTTCGATTGCTGGCGCCCGGCAAACTGGTCGTTCGTTTACGGGGATCGAATGGAGCAAAAGTATGGCAAGGCGGGCGACACCGAGCCGTCCTTGCGCGATGCATTCGAGCGACAACGGCCGTTAGTGGAACAGGCGGACGCTCGGATTCACGCGTTGGTTCGCGGCCGGCAGCCCGAACCGCTGAGGTTGCCGAAGTTGCCGACCTCACCCGAGGAGATGAAGAGCCTTTCGCCGGAGGATCAATTGGCCACGTTCAGTACAGCGGAGGGGTACCAGATCAATCTGTTCGCGTCCGAGCGCGACGGTGTGGTGAAACCGACGCAGTTTTCGTGGGACGAGAAGGGGCGCCTCTACGTTGCCTGTTCGCCGACGTATCCGCAAACGCTCGCGAGCGTGCCGCCGACGGATTACATCCTCGTGCTCGAAGACACCGATGGTGACGGGCGAGCGGACAAATCGTGGAAGTTCGCCGAGGGTCTGACAATGGTGCAGGGCGTGGAGCCCGGAGCCGGCGGCGTCTATGTTTGCGACTTCGATCAGCTGCTGCATCTGCGCGACACGGATGGCGACGACAAGGCGGACGAGCGGCGGGTGATCTTCTCCGGCTTCGGCATCGGCGACACCCACCAACTCATCAATAGCATCTGCCACGGGCCGGACGGCAGCTTGTGGTTCACTCAAGGGCTGCACGCGATGTCGCGCGTCGAGACGCCGTGGGGCGTGGCGCGTCTGGATCGCGCAGCCGTGTGGAGGCTGCGCCCTCGCGAGCTTCGGCTTGAAGGTTTTTTTGGCGGCGGCATGGCGGGCGCGAACTGTTGGGGCGTGGCGTTCGATGACTTCGGTCAGGTCTTCCACAAATCCGGTGATCGGCCGCACGGATATTGGACGGTACCGGGCATGGTCCGCGGTGCCAGCCCGAGCGGCAGCAGCTCCCCGATCGAAGCCAGCGCGTCCTATGCCAACACACCCGAGCAGTATCATTCGGTCGGACCGCTTTTCGAAACCTCGCCGAAGACAACGGCGCTCGACATTATCGGCACGCGTGCGCTGCCGGACGACATCCAGGGTTGCGCCCTGATCGGCGGATATTTTGGCGCCGTCGTTGAGTTGCACCGCTTCCAAGACGCCGGATCCGGATTCAAGACGACGCAACTGCCGCGGTTGGTGAAATCCACGAACAACGCGTTCCGTCCGGTGGACGTGAACGTTGGGCCGGATGGCGCAATTTATCTCGCGGACTGGTTTAACCCGGTGATCGGTCATTACCAGGCGAGCTACGCCGATCGGCGGCGCGATCGCACTCACGGCCGAATCTGGCGGGTCACTGCCAAGGGCCGCGGGCCAATCCATCAGCCTAATCTCGCCCGGATGAACCCAACTGCCTTGCTTGAACAGCTCCGTTCGGAAGAGCGCTGGACGCGCTACCAGGCGAAGCGATTGCTGTTCGACGCGCCCGCAGCGGACGTGTTGCCGGCGGCGGATGCCTTTGTGGCGAAGCTTCCCTGGGCAACGTCAGCTGACGAACGTCTGCTGCTCGAAGTCACCGGTGTCTACGAAGCCCATGAATCTCCACGTCCAGCGCTGCTCGCGCGACTGCTCGCCGCCAAGGATGCGCGCGTGCGGGCTTACGGCGTACGTGTGGCGGGGATGTGGGCGGACCATCTTCCTGACCCGCTCAAGCTCCTTCGCGAGCGCGTGGAGGATGAGCACCCACGCGTCCGCCTGGAAGCGGTCGTTGCCGCCAGCTACGTGGCGAAACCGGAATCCGTGGAAGTGGTGGCGGCAGCGATGGATCGTTTGCGCGATCCTTTCCTCGATTACGCCCTGCGCCAGAGTGCCCGCGCGTTGCAGCCGCGTTGGGCAGCCGCGTTCGCGGCAAAGTCGCTCCATCTCGGCAGCACGGCACAATCGGACTACTTGAAGGAACTCATCGGGACTCCGCCGAGGCAAGCGTCCCCGGGGGAGAAGGTCTACGAAATGGCCTGCCTGCCGTGTCATCAGCCCGAAGGCAAAGGGTTGCCCGGCGTCTATCCGCCGCTGGCCGGCAGCGAGTGGGTGCGTACCGACGCGTCGCGGCTGATCAAGATCGTGCTGCATGGTCTGAGTGGACCGTTGACCGTGGGCGGCCAGAATTTTGGTGGCCCGGGTGCCGTCCCGATGCCGGCAATGGGGGGATTATCCGATGAGCAAATTGCGGATGTGTTGACCTTCGTTCGGGGAACCTATGGTTCGAGTGCCGCGCCGGTGAAGGCCGCCGAGGTGCAGTCCATCCGGGCCTCCGCGGGACCGAGGGATACGCCCTGGACCGAACCGGAACTGAACGCGCGACCCGGCCGGTGACAAGGCGCCCCGGACTCCAATCGCGGCGTGGGGATCGTTGTCGTTGTTCCATCGGGCGCGCCATGCGTTGTTCTTAATATTCACATCAATGGTTTGTCGGGTACATCGTGGGCTGTGGAGGTTCCCAAATGGTCCTTGCATTCCAGACCCGCCATCCAATTCTTGATACGCCAGTGGTGGTCGTTCAGTGGAGTCAACCGTGGGCAACTTCGCGTATTATGCAACATCCATCATCCTCGCTGATTCCCGCCCGACGACGGATCACGGCGTTCACTTTGATCGAGCTGCTCGTCGTCATTGCCATCATCGCCATTCTGGCATCGATGCTGTTGCCGGCGCTGTCAAAGGCGAAGGAAAGAGCCGGCCGCACCAAGTGTTTGAGCAATTTGCGCCAGATCGGCTTGGCCTCGGTACTGTACCGGGCCGATTTCGACGGCCGCTTTCCCGGCCGGGTCTTGATCGGAACGAATGGAACGCCGATCAGCACCCAATTTGCCTGGGTGGGGTGGGGCGGCAGCGATTCCTTGTGGGCGCTGGTGGATTCATCGAAGCGTTTGCTGAATCCTTACCTCGGCATCAACCGATCCGGCGACCGTGTCGAAATTTCGCGCTGTCCGAGGGAGCCGGCCAAGACCGCCATGTACTCGATTGCTGGATCTTCCTACGCGGCAAATACCGGCCTGGTGGAGTGGAACACGCTGACGATCAATTCCGAGGGAAACAGTTGCCGGGAGACCCAAGTTCGAAACCCGTCGCGGTTCGTCATCATGGGGGAGGCGGGTTCGTTCTATCCACCGTGGAACGGAGTGCCGGCACCGAAAGAGCACTATACCCACACACCCTACGGTGATCACCGCTGGAACATGACCTTTGCCGACGGCCACGCCGCGTTCACCCGGATCGTGTTGGTGCCAGGCCGCATCCTGATGCGCACCAACGATTATTCGTTTGATCGTGATTACTGATGCCCGCGTGGGTGGCAGATTGAACATTAAGACAGGTCCAATTTTTATGAACACTCGGATGACAAGACCAATCCGTTCACGGATACCACTCCTCGCCCGCTTGCTCGTGTGCTGCTGCGCGCTGACCACGGCAATGCCGGCTCAGGACAATCCGCCCCAACGCGACCGCAACCCCGACTCGGGTGGACCGCCCCGGTTTGGCCCAGGCGGCCCTGGCCCCGGTGGATTTGGCGGCATGATGCAGCCGGAGACCAAGGTGGTGAAGCAATTCGACAAGGATGCTGACGGCCATCTCAATGCGGCCGAGCGAATTGCCGCGCGTGAATTCCTGCGCAAGGAAAGAGCGGGAGGGGGCGGCCGGCGTGGCTTTGGGCCACCCGGAGGCCCAGGCGGGTTGGGTGGGCCGCGTGGAAAACAGGAACCGGCCAAGCCCGGTGTGAAATTATCGCCGACCGACGTGAAATCGTTTGCTGATGCACCCTTGTACGATCCGCAGACGTTGCGGACGTTCTTCCTGGAATTCGCGAATGCGGACTGGGAAAAAGAACTGGAGGATTTTCATAACACGGATGTCGAGGTGCCGGCCAAGCTAATCGTGGACGGCAAAACCTACCACGATGTGGGGGTCCACTTCCGTGGCATGTCTTCCTACGGAATGATCGGCGAAGGCCGCAAGCGTTCCCTGAATCTGGCCCTGGATTTTGTGCATAAGGAGCAACACATCGGAGGGTATCGCACGCTGAATTTGATCAATGCCCACGAAGATCCGACCTATCTGCGGCCGGTACTCTTTCTGGATATCGCGCGTGAATATCTCCCTGCGGCGAAAGCTAATTTCGCGCGCGTCGCCATCAACGGTGAGAGTTGGGGCGTCTACAACAATCTCCAGCAATTCAACAAGGACTTCGTCAAAGAATGGTTTGGCACGACCCAGGGCGCGCGATGGAAAGTGCGTGGGAATCCCGGCGGCCAGGGCCGACTCACCTACCTCGGCGAAGATCCGGCAGTCTACAAATCGATCTATACGATCAAGACCAAAGATGATCCGAAGGTCTGGGCGTCATTCATTAAGATGTGTAAGGTTCTCAATGAAACGCCGCCGGATAAATTGGAGGCAGCCCTGAGCCCATTGCTCGACATTGACGGTGCAATCAAGTTCATCGCACTCGACAACGCCCTGATCAACAACGACGGCTACTGGATTCGAACCAGCGACTATAGCATCTACCAGGATGTGAAAGGGCGCTTTCACATCCTGCCCGCGGATGTGAACGAGACGTTTGTCAAACCCGGCGGGCCGGGTTTCGGAGGCGGCGGTCGGGGAGGGGGTCGGGGAGGGCTCGGGCCGGGGATGATGCTGGCTCCTCAGATCTTATCGCAAGGGGACAAGAACGCAGACGAAAAACTCACTCGAGAGGAATTGGGCGCATTGGCCGACGTTTGGTCCAATAAACTGGATCCGGACAAGGTCGGCACCGTCACACAGGAACAATTCGCCGAGAGGCTCGGAGACATTGTCCCGGCACCCCAGGGATTTGGTCCCCCGGGTGGTGGACGCGGATTCGGCCCGGGAAGATTCATCGGCCCCGGTCTATTCACGGCGGTAGACGCTGACAAGAATGGATCGCTCACTCGTGCTGAACTCAGAGGCGTCTTCGAAAAGTGGTCTTCCGATTGGGACGCCGACAAGAGCGGATCGTTGAGTGAACCGGAGTTGCGCACGGGACTGTCGGCAGCGTTGCCACCGCCAAGTTTCGGTGGTCCCGGGGGTGGTTTCGGAGGACCGGTTGGGCCCGGAGGACGCGGGTCGGGTGGGCCGGGTGGACCGGGTTTCGGCAACCTGCCACCCGTAAAGGGAGTTGAACTGGATCCCTTAGTGGCAGCCAATGATCCGAACAAGCCCCTCATCTCGAAACTTCTGGCGGTGCCCTCGCTGCGAACACGCTATCTCGGCTACGTTCGGGACATTGCGGAGAAATGGCTTGATTGGAGTAAGCTTGGCCCAACCGCCGAGCGTTATCACGCGCTGATCGCGGAGGATGTTAAAGCCGACACGCGAAAACTTGATTCGACCGAAGATTTTTTCAAAGGGCTTGTGAAAGACATCGAGGGAAGCGGTCAGGGTCCTTTTGGTGGCGGTACGATTGGTTTAAAGAACTTCGCCGATCAACGCAGGAAATACCTGCTGGAATACTCGGAAACAAAAAAGACGGGTAAATAGTTTTGCGCGGTCCCGTGCTCCAGAAAATCGAACTGCGGAAACGGCGGATTCAACCCGATCGAAAATCACGCAATAATATCGCGCACCACACGCCCGTATACATCGGTCAATCGGAAGTCACGACCCGCGTAGCGATAGGTGAGTCGCTCGTGATCATAGCCCAACAATTGCAACATTGTGGCGTGCAAGTCATGGACGGAAACAGGATTTTCAACGGCGCGAAATCCGAATTCATCCGTCGCGCCATAGACGGTTCCGCCCTTGATGCCACCCCCGGCCAGCCACAAGGAAAATCCCCAATGATTATGATCGCGTCCCTGGGCGGCCCCTGAACCGTTCTGCCCCATTTCGACGGAAGGCGTGCGGCCGAACTCCCCGGAACACAAAATTAATGTCGTGTCCAGAAGGCCGCGCTGTTTGAGATCCATTATCAGCGCCGCCAAGCCCTGGTCACATTCGTTCGCCACCTTGCGATGCTCCGTGCGTATGTTCGAGTGGCTGTCCCACGGTTGCATGTTGCCATGCCACGTCTGGACGAACCGAACTCCCCGCTCCACCAACCGCCGGGCCATGAGTAGCTGTCGATTTTGAGGCCCTTCACCATAGGCCTTACGAATGTGTTCCGGTTCCTGATCCACATCCAGTGCGTCGGTCGCCTCCATTTGCATGCGGTAGGCGAGTTCAAAGGATCGGATCCGCGACTCCAAAGCCGCTTCCCCTGGGCGCGACGCGGAATGCTGCGCGTTCAATTCCCTCAGTAATTCGAATTGGTTCTGCTGAGCATTGGCGCTCATTCGTCCGTTGCGAATGTGGTCGATCAGTTTGCGTGGATCGGCCTGGGACGTGTCCACGTGAACACCCTGGTACGCTCCCGGCAGAAATGCAGAACGCCAGTTTGCTGCGCCCCCGACCGGCATTCCCCCGGGACATAATGCGACAAACCCAGGCAGATTCTGATTCTCGGAACCCATGCCCCAGGTGAGCCATGAACCCATGCTTGGACGCACAGACCGCTGATCACCGGTGTTCATCAACATCAGCGACAGCTCATGGCTGGGCAGTTCGACATGCATCGACCGGATAACCGCCAGATCATCGGCACAGCGCGACAACTGGGGAAACAAATCGCTGATCGGAATCCCGCTCTCGCCATGGTTCCGGAATGTGAACGGCGATGGCAACGCCACCCCGGTCTTGCGCTCGGTCTGCAAGTTCTCATACGGCAGCATCTGCCCGCCGCGTTTCGTCAGCTCGGGTTTAGGATCAAACGTGTCGACCTGCGACATGCCACCGTTCAGGAATACATGGATCACTCGCTTGGCGCGCGGCGCAAAATGCGTCGTGATGTCGCCGGCGTGGCCCGGTTGGCAGATCAGGTCCGCCAGCGCCAGCGAACCAAATCCCATGCCGCAGCGTTTGAGGAATTCTCGGCGCGAGGATGGAAATTGGGTAGTCATAGGATTCAGTCCACGAAGGCAAATTCGTTCGCCGCGAGCAACGTGTGCGCGACCTGTTGCCACGCCGTAATCGAGGACGATTGGGCGGCGTCGCGCACGAAGCGAAGAATGCGCTCCTGTTCGGCCGCTTCGGGTTCGCGCGAGTATACGCGCCGATACAGCTCGCGAATTCGCCGAACATCGTCGTCCCCAGCAATCGGGCCAACCCGCGCCGCCAGTGCCGCCGCACGATCCTGGATGAATTCCGAATTCATTGCGAAGAGTGCTTGCTGTGGCACGGTAGTGTCCGGACGGCGCGCGGTGCACGAACTCGGATTCGCGGCGTCAAAGGTGCTCGAAAGATTGGAAACGATGTCCCGGTTCACGAACGCGTAGACGCTACGGCGCAGCACCGTAGGCTTGGTATCGCGATCGTAAGGCTTTCCGCCGACAACAGGATCCAATTCCCCGGACACCGCCAAGAGGGAATCCAGCATCGCCTCCAACTCCAACCGACGACGCGGCATCCGCCAGAGAAGTTCATTTTCGGGGTCCGCTTGGCGTGACCGCGCATCTTCAATCGCACCCTGCGCATAGACCGAGGACAGCATGATGCGACGATGCAGTTTCTTGATGGACCATCGATCTTCGGCAAACACCGACGCCAGGTAGTCCAACAACTCGGGATGGGTCGGCTTGCTCGCTCGGGTTCCCCAGTCGTCCGGAGTCTTCATGAAGCCCTGTCCAAAATGATGCTGCCACACCCAGTTCACGAGAACCCTTCGTGTCAGCGGGTTATCCGCCGATACGACCTTGCGCGCCAGCCCCAAACGACGGTGACCGTCCGGAAACGGTGGGGCATTCGTCGAATCGAGCACGGTCAGAAAGCGCGCTGGAACGACCGCGCCGCGGTCGAGTGGGTTCCCACGCCTCAGGACATGAAACGAATCCGGAGACGATTCCTCCTGCAGCGCCATGGCTCGCGCCGGCGATCCCGGGGAGTTCAGATGGAGATCGTGTATCGCCCCGCGTCGCCCGGACAAATTGTCATTCACCGTCCGGTTCAAGAGATGCACCGCCAAGTCATCGGGAACTGCGGTTGGAGTGTTTTCTCCGTAAAGGTGGCGACGCAGTTGTCGATTGATCGGACTATTGACGTCCAGATGCCGCGGGTCTTCGTCGGGAATGATCTCGGCACCGGCGGCGGCTTCAGCGGATGCCGCTTGCAGACCCTTTAACCAAGTCTGATGCACGTTGGCAAATAGATCCCCGTAGGCATCCGCAACGTCGATCAATGATTGTGGAGACTTCTTGGCAATCGCTTCGAGTACTCGCGGATTCCACACAGGCGCCTGCGCGGCGAGGAGATGCGGGTCTTTAAATTTCGCCGGATCACCGTTCTCCTTTTCGAAACTCTGGATCTGGTTGGAGCAAGCGGTCAAAAATTCAGCCGGAGGCATTCGCGAAAGTCGGATCCACGGGCCGAATACCGGATCGTTTTCGGGCATTTTCTTCAGGTAGTTCCGCCAACGATTCAGTACAAGAGGCCGGGTATCATCGGTGCGATAGGATAGGAAAGCCGTTGAAAGATCCTGTTCCGGAACCCCTTTCGCGAGCTCGCGCAGATACAGCCCGACTTGCATCCGCAGACGACTGCGCATCACGTCATTCTGTTCGCTCGCCATAGCGTCATGACTCTCCTGAAGACGCGCCAACTCACGTTGATAATCGCGATGCGGTTCATCATTCTTCGCCTTGCCAATGATCGGCAGCAACTCGGGAACCCGGCTGGCAGCGAAGGTGGCGTAGAGTGCGTAGTAATCCTCCGTCGAGATCGGATCGAATTTGTGGTTGTGGCAACGAGCGCACGCGACCGTCAAACCCATCAAGCCGCGTGAAATGACATCGATCTGGTCGTCGATCACATCATGTCGGTTTCGGTATTGCATCCCGACCGTCAGCAGCCCAAGTCCCGCCAGCGCTGGATCGTTTTCGCTCAGTCCCAGCTGATCCGCCGCCAATTGTTCTGTGACGAAGCGGTCATACGGCAAATCCGCGTTGAAGGAACGAATGACATAGTCCCGATACGTGTAGGAGAACGGGAACCGGCTAAATCCAATGGCACTTCCGCCCAGCGTGTCCGCGTAGCGCGCGAGATCCAGCCAGTGCCGCCCCCAGCGCTCACCGTAGCGTGGCGAGTTCAACAAGCGATCCAGAACCTTTTCCTTCGCGTCGACGGAGGGGTCCTCAACGAATGCGCGAACCTCCTCCCAAGTGGGTGGGACGCCGGTGAGATCAAATGTCGCACGACGAATCCATTGCCATCGGGTAAGCGGTGCCGACAGGGACAACCCGCGAGTCTGAAGTGCCGCGACGATAAATCGGTCGATGTCGGTTTGCGTCGGCTCGACACCGCCGGGGAGGGCGGGAAGAGCGGGTTTTCTCACGGGCTCGAACGTCCAGTGCTTTCCGCCCGGAGTCGCCGCCACTGAGCGGATGCACGCGGACACAAGGGCAAACGTGCAGAAAGTCGCCCACACCCAACCTCTCAGGCTCGTGCTGCCCGCCGGTCGAGTTATGAACTTGTCACGATAACGTGTGCGGTGGTGCAGGCTCAATGGAATTAGGTTTAGCAACACTCTGCGGTTAAGTAGATCTGGTTTGTTCAATCCTATGACACAGAGTCAAGTTGCCCCGTTCAATCGGCAGTGACAAGGGATTTGTGAGGTTTGGCGCGGGCGCATTCCGAGATTATTGGTAATGCCGGTAAAGTGGTGGCGACGATCAAGTATTTGAAGAAGTAGAAAGTATTGTACTTTAAGCCTGCGCAGCGCATGGATCGCGCGAACTGACAAGCAAAACACGAACAATGAAACGAACAAGACACATCCTCTCGCTCGCCTTCGGGCTGGCGCTCATTGGGTCTGCCGCGCAGGCGGCGGACAAGAAACCCAACATCCTCGTCATCTGGGGCGACGACATCGGCACCTGGAACATCAGCCATAACAACCGTGGCATGATGGGCTACAAGACGCCGAACATTGACCGCATCGGCAAGGAGGGCGTCGCCTTCACCGACTACTACGGCCAGCAAAGCTGTACCGCCGGTCGCTCGGCCTTCATCAGCGGCTCCGTGCCAGTCCGCAGCGGCATGACCAAAGTCGGCATGCCCAACGCTGCGGAAGGCTGGCAAAAGACGGACGTCACCATGGCCACCGTGCTCAAGTCTCAGGGCTACGCCACTGGACAGTTCGGTAAGAACCATCAGGGTGACCGCGACGAGCACCTGCCCACGATGCACGGCTTTGACGAGTTCCTCGGCAACCTCTATCACCTCAATGCCGAGGAGGAGCCGGAGAACGAAGACTATCCGGGCGACATGAAGCTGCCCAATGGCAAGACCTTCCGCGAAGCCTTCGGACCCCGCGGCGTGCTCAAGTGCAAGGCCGACGGCAAGGGCGGCCAGACCATCGAGAACACCGGCCCGCTGACCAAAAAGCGGATGGAGACGATTGACGAGGAAACACTCGCCGCCGCCAAGGAGTTCATCACCCGCCAGGCCAAGTCCGGACAGCCGTTCTTCTGCTGGTGGAACGGCACCCGCATGCACTTCCGCACCCATGTAAAGAAGGAGCACCGCCATCCGGGCAACGATGAATACACCGACGGCATGATCGAGCACGACGGCCATGTGGGCGAATTGCTCAAGCTCATTGATGAACTCGGCCTCGCCGACAACACCATTGTTCAGTATTCCACCGACAACGGCCCGCACTACAACACCTGGCCGGATGCCGGCACGATGCCCTTCCGTGGCGAGAAAAACTCGAACTGGGAAGGTGCCTACCGCGTGCCCTGCTTCATTAAATGGCCCGGCCATTTTTCGGCGGGTGTAACACTCAACGGCATTGTCGCCCATGAAGACTGGCTGCCGACCTTCGCCGCCGCCGCGGGTGCGCCCGACATCAAGGGCAAGCTGCTCAAGGGCGTGACCCTCAACGGCCGCACCTACAAGAACCACATCGACGGCTACAACCAGCTCGACTACCTCAGCGGCAAGACCGACAAGTCCCCGCGCAACGACTTCATCTACGTGAACGATGGCGGTGAGATTGTCGCCATCCGCGTCGGCGACTGGAAGGCCGTGTATCTGGAGAACCGTGCGAAGCAGCTTCAGGTCTGGCGCGAGCCTTTCATTCAATTGCGCCTGCCGCTGCTTTTCAATCTGCGCCGCGATCCGTTCGAGCGTGCCCAGGAAAACTCGAACACCTATCACGACTGGGTGATTGACCGCGCCTACGTGCTCGGACCGATGCAGGTGATCGCCAGCCGGTTTCTGATGACCTTGAAAGACTACCCGCCCAGCCAGACGCCCGGCGACTGGAGTCTGCAGTCCCTCGAAAAACAGATCAAAGGCATGACCGCGGGCGGCGAGTAACGCCCTGCTTGTGAAACACGCGGGCTGGCCCACCTGGGCTGGCCCGCGACTTCACCACCGAGGCAAAACGTCCGTTGGTCCCGAAACAAAATCGCGGCTATTCACCAGGCAGTCCAGTAGATGCCGGCGGTGTAGGCCCAGTCGTGAACATATTTGTAACAGTGGGCGGGTCTGACAGATTGGGGGCATAGCCATGGCCACTCTCACGCAAGTCACGACACGGACGAGCGTCCTGTTCCATCGATTCGAGCTTCTGCTGGTTTTCTGCCTGATGTGCTCATTGCAAGCCGCAGAGCGACCCATCCCCGTCATCTTCGACACCGATATCGGCACGGACGTGGACGACGCCTATGCGCTGGTCCTGGCTGCCCGAAGCCCCCAGATCGATCTGCGCGCCGTGACGACCGTCTACTCAAACGTATCCGTGCGGTCGGCCATTGCCCGGAAGCTTCTCCTCTTGATGGGCAAGGATCACGTGCCGGTGGCCGCTGGGCGCACCAACGCGTTTGATGGCCACACGCCTTTCTGGGGCGGATGGGAAGGCAAAGGCATCCTCGCAGAGGGTGAAAAGGTAAATGGCATCTCCACCCTCTCGGCAGCGGAATTGATCGCCAAGGTTCTATTGGAATCCGACGAAAAAGTCGTCATCGTGTCCGTTGGCGGGCTTTCGAACATCGCGATGGCGTTGCAAAAGAACGGCTCATTGGCGTCGAAGATCGCCCGGTTCGTGATCATGGGTGGTTCGTTGAATCCGATTCTCATCGAGGGCAAAGAGATCCCGGAGCGTTTTGAAACGAACCTGCGCAATGATGTTGAGGCCGCACGGATTGTTTTGGAAAGCGGCGTGCGGATCACCCTGGTCCCGGCGGAGGTAACCTTCCGCACGAAACTGCTCAACTCGGACCTGGACCGGATCAAGCATTGTCCGACACCCGTGGCGAAGGCGATGGCAGCCATGACGGCGGAGTGGGAGCCGCGCCTAAAACAGTTCATGGCGACCTTCGGAGTGGGTTCTTATTACTCCGATGGCACCGTGATGCTCCATGATCCCCTCGCCGTGGCGACACTCGTGGAGCCAAATCTTGTAACGACCGAGCAACGACGCATCCGCGTCGCAGTCGAGAAGGGAAATATTCGAACCATCGCTGACGTCGCCGGCCCTATCATGATCGAGGTCGTGACTTCGGCGGACATCGCCAGGTTGTCCAAGCGGGTCACGGCCAAAGTCGTCCAATAGACGTGTTGTCGCGAGGCGGAAAAAGGAACCTATTTTGATCGTGATACGACAAATAGAGGTAAATCTTCCGACCGCGACCTTATCGATACAAAAATTTGACAAATGAATAAATAATAGACAAATTATTGTCAATCTGGCTTTTTCGAATGAAACTTTGTTTGATACTTTTCCTGGCGTTTACGGCCCTCGCTACGAGTGCCGGCACTCCAAGTCAGGACTGGCCGCAGTGGCGTGGGCCTCAACGCGACGGGCAGTTCACCGGCCCCGATTGGCCTAGCAAGCTGGATGCCAACCATCTTCGGCGCTTATGGCGCGTTGACCTGGGACCCAGTTATTCCGGACCTATCGTGGGCGGCGATCGGGTATTCACCACGGAGTCCAGAGACAAGAAACTCGAAATTGTCCGCGCCTTCGATCGAGCGACGGGGAAGAAATTGTGGAGCCATTCGTGGGAGGGCGCGATGTCGGTGCCCTTTTTCGCTAAGTCCAATGGTGACTGGATTCGCTCCACTCCCGCGCTCGACGGCGACCGACTTTATGTGGCGGGGATGCGCGATGTGTTGGTGTGTCTCGATGCCTCTACGGGTGCCGAGCAATGGCGGGTCGACTTCGTGAAAGAGCTGGGCACGGCGCTACCCGACTTCGGCTTCGTTTGTTCTCCCCTGGTCGATGGTGAGGCGGTTTACGTTCAGGCGGGCGCATCCATTGCCAAGCTCGCCAAGCTCACTGGCAAAATTCTCTGGCGGTCGATGCAGGAAAAGGGGGGCATGATGGGGAGCGCTTTCTCATCTCCAATCGTTGCAGAACTGGCCGGCAAACGGCAGCTCGTTGTTCAAACCCGCGAGAAGCTCGCCGGCCTGGACCCGGCAGACGGAAAGGTTATCTGGGAGCAGGCGGTCGAGGCCTTTCGCGGTATGAACATACTAACGCCCGTTGTCGATAATGACACGCTCTTTACCAGCACCTATGGCGGCAGGACGATTGGGTTTCATGTGACGCAGACGGATGGTAAATTCACTATTACCGAATCCTGGAGAAACAAGTCGCAGGGTTACATGAGCACGCCGGTTGTCATCGAAGGGGTCGCCTACCACCACCTCAAAAGCCAACGCCTGATGGCCATTGATGTGGCGACCGGCCACGAGAACTGGACGACGGATCAGTCTTTCGGAAAATACCTGAGCCTGGTCGCTCGTGGGGATCGAATTCTCGCCCTCGACCAACGGGGAGTTCTGCTGCTGATTCACGCGAATAAGGAGAAGTTTTCTCTGCTGGACAAGCGGAACCTGGCCGACGTCGAGACGTGGGCGCACCTTGCCGTGGCGGGTGATCAAATGTTTGTGCGTGAGTTGAATGGATTAGTTGCGTATCACTGGAGCCTCGACGGTAACTAAGCAACAATGCTTGCTGCTGGGTTACTCCGGCCCCATCGGTGGCTTTCACATTGCGGCGGTACTTAGTTGAACCGCGTGGAGACGTGGCGACCGCGGGCGCATTGCGACTCGTGGGTAGCAAGGTTTTCCAAAAAAATTGACATGAATTGGGACCATGAACAAGAGCACCCCCTCTCCCGGCCTGCGGGCCACCCTCTCCCCCGCTCGGAGCGGGGGAGAGGGCATGGAGAGGGGCGGTTCATGGAGAGCCGGAGGTCTTACCGGTGTTGAGTTCCTCCGAAGATCCCCTTAGCTTCCAGCCATGAAGATTCTCTCCGTGGTTTTCTGCGCCAGTATTGCCGTCGCCTGTTTGGGAGAGTCCCTCGACGTCAAAAAGACCGAAACCTTTCGTCGGATCAAAGCGCACATCGACGGAGTTCCCGCGATCGATACCCATGATCATCTGAAGCCATTCCCCATTCTACAGGGCTCGGTGCGCACGGATAGCGGTGTGGGCATGAACTTGTATTCGATTTGGAGCAGCAGTTACTTCACGTGGATTCACCCGGTTACGCGCTGGCCGGAGAGCGGTCGGTTTGACGATTGGTGGCCCAAGGCGAAGAGTGATTTTTCCAATGCACGCGCCACAAGTTTCTACCGCTATCAACTGTCCGCGTTCCGGGACCTTTATGGCGTGGACTTCGAGACGATCACGGACGAACAGGCGCGTGACGTGAATCGGCGTATTTTCGCCAATTACCAGAACCAGGATTGGATTTATGAAGTGGTCACGGAGCGCGCCAACATCGAATTGATGTTCAATGATCCGTATTGGGATCGGCTGGGGCGCACGAATTATTATCCCTTTGGTGTGGCGGTTCTGAATGTGACACGACTTCTCCGGGGTTTTCATCCGACGGAATACGCCGCCGAAGTGGACTCCCCGTTCCGCTACGCGCGGGAGGCAAAATTACCGACGTCTACGTTGGATGAGTACCTCGCCGTTATTGAACATTGGCTGACGGCGGGCAAGGGGGCGGGGGGGGTATGTCTCAAGACGACGACGGCCTACGAGCGCACCCTGCAATTCGATCGGGTGCCTAAAGAACGCGCGGCCCGGGTCTATGGCCGTCCGAAATTGCAGCTATCCGACGTCGAGATTAAGGAGTTCGAGGACTTCATCCTCTGGCACATCACCGAATTAAGTGCCAAACTCGAGCTGCCTTTCCAAATCCACACGGGCCATGCGCGTATTCAGGGCTCCAATCCGATGAACTTGTTGAACCTGATCGCGGCCAATCCGAGCACGAAGTTTATTCTCTTTCATGGGGGATATCCTTGGGTGGGTGAGACGGGCGCCATCCTCCAGCGTTATGCAAAGAACGTTTGGATTGATTCCGTCTGGCTACCGACAATTAGCTACACGATGGCCAAGCGGGCGTTCCAGGAATGGCTGGAAGTTATGCCAAGCAACCGCTTGATGTGGGGAGCCGACGCCCATCACGTCGAAGGCATCTACGGAGCGACTGAATTCACGCGCCGCAGTCTCGCCGAGGCGCTGGCCGAAAAAGTTGAACGCGGTGAACTGCGCGAAGACCACGCGCTCCGTATTGGTCAGCAAGTCATGCGCGATAACGCGCTCGAATTGTTTCCGCAATTGAAGGATCGACTCTGGAAGCATCAGGGGAAATTGAAGCCGCCGTCCCACTGACGCCTTCCGGATTGTCCCGCGAAATCGGAACTGCGTCAGGTTCACTAAATCGATCGCCATCACCCCATCGCATTTACCCTCAGGTCTCTCATCGCGCAAAGACTCGATAACGGAGCTCTCGGGATTGGAAATCTACTCAATTGAACCTGTCACTTTTGGTTCATTTTCGTCCTTTTTTTGTTCAATCCGATTTCAATCGATGGGGTTGATGAGGCGTTTGAACCCAAATTGGATGAAATCTTTGGTGTTTCGCGTATAGAATTCCTCGACTCCCTCGTGTCGGAGCGTGATTGCAAGTACGGCATCGTGAGTGCGCTGATACGGGAAGTCTTTTGCCGCAAGATGTTGGAATAACCCGTCAAATGAGCCTGACTCAAACGCACAGTGGGGAATGCAGGCATCGCCACGCAGAAAAGAAACCATCCCTGCCGCCTCCATCGCTCCGCATGGTTTCTCGAAGACCTTCGGATTTTGCAATGCCTTGTAAAATTCGAGAAGTGTCTGATCGGATAGTATCCATTCGCGTGGGGCTTCAAGCATCGCATCCACAATGCCCCTCGCCTTGAGATGCTCGGGGGCCTTAAGATTTGCGGCGTAGAGGAGTATGTTCGTGTCGAGGCTTTTCATCGTTCGTCGTCCTCGTAAATTACCGTCTTCAGATCCTCTGCCCGAACTCGAATCTTTCCGCCATCGAAGGCTGGAAAGCGGCGATTGTTCGAATCTCCATTGAATGCCGAAACCGATAATTGAGAAATATGGCGATCTACGGCGCGTCGAACGATTTCGCTCACGGGCCGGTCTTCCGCCGCCGCCAACTGGCGAAGAATCCGCAGTTGGGGACTCGGAAAGAAGATTTGGATCTTTTGTATGGATCCATCTAAAGCATGGATACAAGCTCGTCAAGAACCAGATGCCCAGCGGCTACCGTACTGGTTTGCTGTCATGAGATGAGACTCTCTTCAAATCCGATCGGATGGCGGACGTGGGTGTCGGTGAATTTGGGAGGTACAGGAGAATCCGGGTTGCGTGTTCCATCCAGATTTTCGCAGTCGGGAACCCGGCGGAGTCCGCGAGGCGCCGCCACTCGGGGACGCGCCAACCCCGGCGAATGGAGAGCAGTCCGTCGGCGCGAAATTCCCGGGAGCAGCGCAACCCCAGCAGGAGGAGGCCGAGCAGGGTGTGGAAAAACACGTTCCGATGCAGGTCGCAAATCAACGCGGCATGGCGTGATACCCGGTGTGCCTCCTGGAAATGGCGGATTACCGCGGCATCGTCCGGCAGGTGATGGGTCATGGTCATGGCGATGACCACGTCAAAGGAATGGTCGGGGAAGGGGAGATTCAGCGCGTCGCCAACGACACACGGATTGTCGGGCGCGAGTTCAGGAAGAATTGGATTGAGGTCGAGATTCGTAATCCTCCAGTTCCAACCTCGTCGGGCGGACCAGTCCGTCAACGTCCGACCGAGCGTGCCGTCGCCCGCTCCCAGATCCAGCACGGAGAGAGAGCGGCATTTTTCCGGCCCGAGGAGTTGCGGCAGCCAGATCCGAAAGGGGCGGTCGAAGTGAGTGATGCGATTGACCCTTGCGAGTGAGCAATAACTTTCGCGTAATTCTTCGCCCACCCGGTCCGGGTGATCGAAGTATTCCATTTGCCTTGCTCGCTCCCGAAAAAGCATCGTGCAGCAAGAAACCAGAATCATGTCTTTTGAACAAGCGGTAGCGCAGAGAAAACCACCTGTCCGGAGTCCCGTGTTACGCTCGGTACTTGGAGTTGTCGTTGCTCTTTTCCTCGCGCGAACGGCGGCGCGCTGGATGGAGGGGGACGTGTTGGCTGAACAACCGGCAGGGCTGGTTCGGGGATTCTTGCATGGGGCGATCATGCCACTGGCCATGCCCGGGTTGCTGATCGGATGGGATGCGGAAATTTATTCGCCTCGAAACACCGGGCGCACCTACAAGCTGGGTTATACGCTTGGCGTTGATGTTTGCGGGGCGGCCTTTTTTGGCTGGAGTTTTCGTCGTTGGTCCCGTTGGAGGAAATCAGGGGCGCCGGCCCGCAAATCAATGGAAGGCATCGGAAAAGACGGGGTACACGTCCACCCAGCCGCCTGAGAAGTACGGCTGGGGTGGGAAAAAAAATCGGCTTTGGACGTTGGTAAACTGTAGAACGACCGGGTGACCCGGGGTATTGGGGTCGTAGGCAGCAAATTCGACCCCCCCGGTGGATTTGCTCGCCCCGTAAACGAGCAGGGCATGATTGATCTTCAGGGCAGGAAAGTTCACGACGTGGATGACGGTGGGGAACCCCGCGGCGGCCACGGTGGCAAGGCGCCGCGATGTGGCGACCTGCTGCGAACGAGTGAAAGGAAACACCATTCGCCAGTTTCCGCGCTGAAGATAGCTCCGCCAGCGACCCCCGGTCGCCCGACGAATCTCGCCCGGCATCGCCTCGCTCAATTCTCGCAGGCCCGCAAAGCCGGGCAGAAGAATTCGTTGCTCGGGATCCGATGATTTTCGCGGAGTTCGGCGGCCGACCTCCCGGATGCGACCGGCAATCTCCTCGGTCGAGAGTGAAGGCAACGAGGGTTCGAACGTCGCATGCAAATGAAACTGCTTGGTCAATCGGGCGACCGGAAAACAGTGCTGGCTGAAGGTGGGTTTTTGTGGCCGCCGGTGAGAGGTCATGATTCCCGTGGCGGGATCGATCCGGTATTCCCAGACGGTTTCGTTGGTGAGACCTGGGGTGTCGCGCAAAAAAACAAAGGATCCGGAGCGGTCGGTGCCGGAAACTTCGACGGCGTAGCGATTGCGGGCGTGAGCGACCGGATCACGAGAAGCATCATGCAGTGCGTGGCAGCCGGCAGCTGACCCGAGCAACAGAAATGCCATCGACAATCGAGCGAGGCAGGTCCAGGAGGGGGGGGGTGATGCGTCGGAGGTGCCGGAGAGCATGGAGGCAATGAGAACAGAAACTGCGACAGGAATCTCTCTCGAATAAGGGAATATCGCCGATCAGGCTTGCAGCCCGGGGAGCCCGTAGGCAAACAGCACTGGACAAATGCTCTATAAGATGTGGCAGAACATCGCTGTCCGCAATGCCTCCAGACTGGCGGTGGCCGAGCTGTGCAGTGGGAGGGAGTGGACCTTCGCCCAACTGGCTCAGGCAGCGGACGCAATTCCAGGTAGTAATTCTCGGTTGAGGACGCCGCGGGGTCATACAGTCGATTTTCTCCTGGAAGTGTTGGCGGGCTGGAAATTTGGAAACCCGGTGTGCCCGCTTGAGCCGGACCAAGCGGTACCCGACGTCGTTCAGTTCCCAGATAAAATTGCGCATTTGAAACTGACTTCGGGCAGCACAGGTGCGCCGAAACTCGTCGCGCTGACCGAACTTCAGCTCCTTGCCGATGTGGATCAGATTGTCTCCACGATGGGGTTGAGCTGGGAATCACCGAATCTGGGGGTCATCTCGCTTGCGCACTCGTACGGGTTCTCAAATCTCGTGCTTCCCTTATTCCTGCACGGGATTCCATTGGTGCTGGGGTCATCGCCGTTGCCGGCAGAGGTAGGAGAAATGGCCCGTCGCTACCCGGGAAGCACGCTGCCCGCAGTTCCCGCTCTGTGGCGGACTTGGCATTCCAGTGACGCGTTCCCCCGGGAGGTTCGCCTGGCGATTTCGGCGGGTGCACCACTGCCATTGGACGTTGAGATCGGTGTTTTTTCCCGGCACGGCCTCAAAATTCACAATTTCCTTGGGGCTTCGGAGTGTGGCGGTATCGCCTACGATCGATCCTCACAGCCGCGATCGGAGGCCGCCCGGGTCGGAACTGCCCTGGACGGGGTTCACCTTTCGGTTGAGGTCGACGGTTGTCTTGCCGTGCGGAGCAACGCGGTGGCTGAAACCTACTGGCCGGCGGCGGATGCCCGGCTCGAGGGGGGGGTCTACCGGACGCGTGACTTGGTCGATGTGCTCCCGGATGCCACGATTCGACTGATTGGCCGTGCCGATGATTTGATCAACGTCGCCGGACGTAAGTTTTCGCCGGAGTCGATTGAAGTGATTCTTCGAATGCACCCGAATGTCCGCGAATGTATCGTCTTTGGCGTGCCTTCCAGTGATCCCATCCGCGGCGACGAAGTCGTGGCTTGCGTGGAATCCCGTGAGGAATTCGAGGGGCTTCGCCAGCACCTTCTGGCACGGCTACCGGCTTGGCAGATTCCGCGGAATTGGTGGTCGATTGAGTCTCTGGCACCGGATGGCCGTGGCAAGCTGTCGCGAGCGGAGTGGCGACATCGGTGGATCACCCGGTTCCGATGAATCATTGCTTAAATTCGATCGGCCAGGACGGGGGCATGGTGCTAAGTGGAATCGCATCCGGGCGTCCGTCGATGTCGGGGGTCTCCGCCGCGGTTTAATCTATGTTCACAACGCTCATTACCGGCGGCGCGGGCTTCCTGGGTGTGTCTGTCGCCCGTGTCCTCTTGGGCCGCGACGCGACGACGCAGGTGCTTCTGACCGACATCGCCGAGCATCCGCGAATGAAGGGGCTCATGAGGGATTACCCCGGCCGGGTGCGTTTTTCGGTGGGCGATCTGGGTGAGGCGGCGGTGAGCGCGGGATGGGTCAATCGGCAGGTGGATTGCATCTACCATTTCGCCTCGTTGGTCAGTGGTGGGGCGGAAAAGGACTTTCCCGCCGGGCTACGAGCCAATGTGCATGCGACGATGCATCTGTTGGAAGCCGCGCGAGTTTGTGAAGCTCGGCCACGCTTCGTGTTCCCGTCATCAATCGCTACGTTCGGCGGGCATGACTTGGCGGGCGTGGTCGATGATTCGACGGTGCAACATCCGCAGAACAGTTACGGCGTTGCCAAGGTGCTTGGAGAACAACTGATCAACGACTACACGCGCAAGGGTTTTCTCATCGGCCGATCAATTCGCCTGCCGGCGATTGTGGTTCGCGATGAGCCAAATAGCGCCGCGAGCGGCTTTGCGTCGGGCTTGATTCGAGAGCCGTTGGCCGGTCGTGATTACGTGTGTCCCGTGACGCCGGAGACAAGATTGCCGATCCTCTCAATCCGTCGTTGTGTGGAATTACTGGTGACGCTCGCTGAACTTCCCGAGGAGGCCCTCGGTGATTTCACGGCGATCAACGGTCCAGGCATAAGTCCCTCGGCGGGTGAGATCGCCGACGCGGTTAAGCGCAGTGGATTAGCCAAGGCCAACATCCGCTTTGAGCCCCAGGCCTCCGTCATGGATATCGTCGCCGCGTGGCCGAAGGAATGGCGCGCCTCTCGCGCGTTGGCGTTGGGCTTGAAGCCCGACGTAAACATCGAGGCCATTATCAGCGATTACGCGGCGGGTTTGGCTTGAAGTAAAGATCGGCAGAGCCCGGCGGGGTTGTGAGACAAAAATATTGCCGGGGGAAGAACCGCGGATTCACACGGATTGACGCGGATAAGAGGAAGCCGTTGCCTTTCACTTTGAACACTTTCTGAGTGAGCGCCCGGAATCAGCGTTAGTCGGCGTTCATCCGCGGTTCCAAACTCCGGTTCATTGGATTACTGGAATATCCCGGCAGAGGGCCTGGGCGGCCATTTGTTGAAGGAGTGCGGTCCATACCTCCCACCCCCGCCCGACGTCCGACCCAGCTGGGCATGGCGGAAAGTTCGTCTCCCCCATCGGAGGCCTCGATCCCTGGGTGAAGAGGGGTCGCCGAGTGTGCCGGTTTGGCACTCCGGGGGAATATCCGCGGGAAAAAGTGTCTCACCGCGACGCACTGCGATCCATTGCGGCGGAGGATTCACCAAGATTTGGTCGGTATTGATTGCTGCGAACCGGCACAAAAGGTGCGATGCACATGCCATGCAATTGGACAAAATGACCGTCAAAGCGCAGGAAGCGATTCAGGCGGCGCAGCAACTCGCGCAGGAGCGTTCCCACCAGGCGCTCGACGCAGAGCATCTCGCTCTGGTTCTCGCCGAGCAGGAGGATTCTCTCATCCCGCAGCTGCTCGAGAAACTCGGCGTCAAGACAGGCCCATTTACCGCGGCAATCGATGCGGAATTGGGGCGTCGCGCTAAGGTGGCCGGAGCCAGCCAAGTCTACCCCACGCAGGATTTTCAAAACGTGCTCGCGGCGGCCCAGAAAGAAGCCAAAAAACTCAAGGATGAGTTTCTTTCGACCGAGCACCTCTTCCTGGGGCTGATTGAAAAGGGGGGTGATTCCATCCGCAGCCTGTTTTCAAAGCATGGCATCACCCGGGATGCCGTCCTTAAGGTGCTGGCAGAACTGCGCGGCAATCAGCGGGTCACGGATGAAAATCCCGAAGCAAAATTCCAGGCGCTCGACAAATACGGCCGCGACCTCACCGCGATGGCCCGCCAAGGCAAGATTGATCCTGTCATCGGTCGTGACGATGAAATCCGGCGAGTGATGCAAGTGCTGACCCGGCGCACGAAAAATAACCCCGTCCTGATCGGCGAACCGGGTGTCGGCAAGACCGCGATTGCGGAGGGATTGGCGCGGCGGATCGTGGATGGCGACATCCCTGAGTCGTTAAAGAACAAGCGACTCATTTCGATGGATCTTGGGGCGATGATCGCCGGCGCGAAGTACCGCGGAGAATTTGAGGATCGGCTCAAGGCGTTTCTCAAGGAGGTTACCTCGAGCGAAGGGCAGATCATTCTCTTCATTGATGAACTGCACACGCTCGTGGGCGCCGGTAAAGCGGAGGGTTCGGCGGATGCCGCAAACATGCTCAAACCGCAGCTCGCGCGCGGCGAACTGAGGTGTATCGGGGCAACGACCCTCGATGAATATCGCAAACACATCGAAAAAGACCCTGCCTTGGAGCGGCGCTTTCAGCCCGTGATGGTCGCGGAGCCGTCGGTGGAAGCGACCATTGCCATCTTGCGCGGGTTAAAGGAGCGGTACGAAACACATCACGGAATCCGCATTCAGGACGGGGCCTTGGTGGCGGCGGCGACCCTTTCCCACCGCTACATCAGCGATCGATTTCTCCCGGACAAGGCGGTGGACCTGATGGATGAGGCTGCGTCCCGGTTGCGCATGGAACTGGATTCCAAACCAACGGAAATCGATCAGCAGGACCGTCAGATTCTGCAACTTGAAATCGAGCGCACCGCACTCGTGCGGGAAAAGGATGAAGCGTCCCGCGACCGCCTGAAGAAACTGGACATCGAACTTGCCAATCTCAAGGAGAAGTCCAAGCAGTTGAATGCGCAATGGCAGAACGAAAAGGCGGCGCTGGACGCCGTCAGCCTTCTCAGTGCCCGGTTGGAGGAAGCGAAGGGGGATCTCGAGAAAGCACATCGGCAGGGCAATTTGTCACAGGCTTCCGAGATTCAATATGGCCGCCTGCCCGAGCTTCAAAAGAAGATGACCGCGGCCGAGAAGGCGCTCAAGGAAGTGCCGGGTGGGCAACGACTGCTCTCACAGGAGGTAACCGATCAGGATGTTGCGAATGTCGTCGCCGCATGGACCCGCATCCCCGTCACCCGAATGCTGGAAGGCGAGCGGGAGAAGTTAGTGCAGATGGAAGCACGGATTGGTCAGCGGGTGATCGGCCAGAAGCAGGCCGTCGTGGCCATTTCGAATGCCGTGCGGCGGGCTCGCTCGGGGCTGCAAGATCCAAATCGTCCGGTGGGTTCGTTTATTTTCCTTGGGCCGACCGGGGTTGGCAAAACCGAACTCGCACGGGCCTTGGCGGAGTTTCTATTCGATGACGACCAGGCAGTGGTTCGCATTGACATGTCCGAGTACATGGAAAAGCACGCGGTATCACGCCTCGTGGGCGCTCCTCCAGGCTATGTCGGGTACGAGGAGGGCGGACAACTCAGCGAAGCGGTGCGACGAAAGCCTTACTGTGTGGTGCTTTTTGACGAGATCGAGAAGGCTCACCACGACGTCTTCAACATCCTGCTCCAGGTCCTGGACGATGGCCGACTGACCGACGGTCAGGGACGAACCGTCGATTTCAAGAATGCGATCATCATAATGACGTCGAACATCGGGTCTCCCATTATTCAGGAGTACTTTCTGGATGGCCGGACGACGATAGGGGCGCGCCGGACCATGGAGGAAAAAGTCCTCAAAGAATTGAAGGGCCATTTCCGCCCGGAGTTCTTAAATCGAGTGGACGACACCATTATTTTCGACAGCCTGGACGAAAAGGAGCTGGCGCAGATTGTGGATATCCAGCTCGTGCGGGTGGTGAAACGACTGGAGGAAAAACAACTGTCGCTGGTGGTCGAGCCGGACGCCCGTCAATTGCTGGCGCGGGAAGGCTACGATCCGCAGTTCGGCGCTCGCCCGCTCAAGCGAACAATTCAGGACAGACTCCTGAATCCGCTTTCCAGCCGAATTCTAGAGGGCGAGTTCAAAGCGGGTGACACCATCCGGGTTACCGTCGGGAAGAACGACGACTTGTTGATGAAAGCAGTTTGAGAGGTTCAGGCCAGAATCGGATGCACCACATTACCCGCAACATCGGTTAGACGAAAATCCCGTCCGCCTTGACGAAACGTCAGGCGTTCGTGATCGAGTCCCAGCAGATGCAGGAGAGTGGCGTGGAGGTCGTGGATGTGGACTTTTTGGTCGGCGAGATAGAACCCATACTCGTCCGTGATCCCGTAGCTCAATCCCGGCTTCACGCCCGCGCCCGCCAGCCACATCGTGAAAGCATGGGGATGGTGATCCCGTCCATCACTTCCCTGCACGGTGGGCGTGCGCCCAAATTCACCGCCCCACCACACCAGCGTATCTTCAAGTAAACCGCGCGATTTCAGGTCGCGGAGCAACCCGGCAATCGGGCGGTCCACTTCATGCGCCAAACGTCCATGGTCTTCGGTGAGTTTCTCGTGCTGATCCCAATAGCCGTGTGTGATCTGGACGAAGCGAACGCCGCGCTCGCTCAACCGTCGCGCCAGCAGGCATTGCTTTCCGAAATTCTCAGTCTTGGGATCATCGAGGCCATACAGGGCGCGCGTTGTCGGCGTTTCCCCGGAAAGATCAAAAACTTCCGGAGCCTCGGTTTGCATTTTAAAGGCGAGTTCAAACGACTGAATCCGCGCTTCGAGCTCGGCATCGGGACCGGTCAGTGCGAGCTGTTCCCGGTCAATCTCCGCCAGCAAATCCAGTTGAGCTCGTTGCCGGGCGGTGCCGCCGCCCGCTCCCAGGTACGCAATTTTCGCCGGATCACCCGTTGCCTTGCCGCCGCCGATGGGTGTGCCCTGATGCGTGGCGGGGAGGAAGGCGCTCGACCAGTTACCGACGCCTCCATGGCCCTTGGTCGGATTCACCGTAATAAAGCTCGGCAGGTTTTGGTTCTCCGTGCCCAAACCGTAGCTGATCCACGAGCCCATGCTGGGGCGCACAAAGGTATCCGAACCCGTGTGGAGTTTTAGCAAAGCACCCCCGTGCGCCTCGTTGGTGCCGTGAATCGACTTCAAGAAACAGATCTCATCCGCCAATGCCCCAACGCTCGGAAATAGGTCGCTGACCATGGCGCCGGACTGCCCATAAGGCCGAAAAGCCCAGGGCGACTGACGGAGGTTGCCGGTCTTGGAAAACTGCACCCGGGGCTTTGCAAACGGCAAGGGCTTGCCGGAATCGCGCAGGAGTGCCGGCTTATAGTCAAAGGTATCTACATGGGAGGGACCCCCGTGCATGAACAAAAATATCACCCGCTTCGTCCGTGCCGAGAAATGGGGCGATCGGGCCTGCAGTGGACCCGAATCAGGGCGACCACTCGGCCTAGACCCGGCACTCGCAGGCCCCGCTCCCGAGGCTCTCGCGAGGAGATCCGTGAGGGCAAGCGCGCCAAATCCAACGCCACATTGTCGAAGAGCCTGACGTCGCGTGATCGGCGATGGAAGAGTATGCAGCATGGGCTCGAGTATCCCTTTCAGTGGTAATACACAAATTCGTTGGAAGCAAAAAGGGTCTGGCACAGCAGCGCCAAATCGTCCCGACGCCGGTCGGCCTCGGTTGCCGGGGTCCCGGGATCGCGTGGAAGCTCACCCAGGAAGCGTCTTGCCCGGTGAATTTCAGGATCCAATGCAGGGCGGTTGAGAATGCGATGGTAGGCTTCGCGCACACGGGCCGAATCGTCTAGATCGTCCCGTGCCAGCAGGGACGTTGCCAGCGCCAACGAGCAATCTTTCACGAGTGGACTGTTCAAAAAAAACAGGGCCTGGTGGGAAACAACCGTATGCGTTCGCCGTGCCGAACAGACGCTCGGATTCGCAAAGTCAAAAATGGTCAGGGCGTCGTAAACCCTGTCTCGGACGATTGGAAGATAGAGTGTCCGTCGCACGGAGGTTGCGGAGACGTCGTCGCTTGGCGCATACTGATTGTTTTTCCAATTCACCAACGAACCCCCTGCCGCCGCGTCAAGGCGTCCGGAAACTGCGAGTAGCGCATCACGAATCATTTCGGCTTCGAGGCGCTGTCGGGGAAAGCGGAATAACAAACGATTGTCCGGGTCGCTCGATGTCCCCGGGGAATCCGTCGGAACACCTGCCGACTGCTGGTAGACCGCACTGCGGAGAATTAGTCGATGGAGTGCTTTGACATCCCAGCCGGTACGCAAGAATTCGCACGCAAGCCAATCCAGCAGTTCCGGATGGGTCGGCGCTTCTCCGCGGAGACCGAAGTTATCGGGAGTACGGACGATTCCTTCCCCGAAGTGCGCCTGCCACAGGCGGTTGACGATCACACGGGCGGTGAGCGGGTTTTGGGAAGACGTCAACCAGCGGGCGAGTTCGAGGCGGCCACTCTGCTCGCGGGGGATCGGCGGCACGGGCCCCCGTCGGCTGACGGCCTGTAGGAAACCGCGCGGGACTGGATCTTTGGCCAGGTTGAGATGACTTCCGCGGAGATGCACGGGGAGATTTACCGGTTTGTCCTCGGCCACCGACATCGCGTACGCGGCGGGGGGGGGCGCGTTGGTGATCAGGTGATCCCGCTCCTTTTCCAACGCAGCAAGCCGTTCGCGGGTGGCGAGCGGATACAACAGGTGGGGATCTTTTGGGAGTTCGTGATTCAGATCCGCCACTAAAGCGGCGTTGGCATCACGAATCACTTCTTGAATCCGATTGGTCTGTGCTTTCACCTGTTCGGCGTGCGCAGAGAGGCTCGCCATCACTGCCGGCGGTGAAATGGGGCGCTCGTTGAATTTCGACACGAAGGCCAGATCCTCCATGGTCCGGGTACTCTTAAAGATGCCGGCCATCGCATAGTAGTCGCTGGCCGGAATCGGATCGAACTTGTGATCGTGACAACGAGCACATCCGAGAGTGAGACCGAGAAACGCCTTGCCCACGGTATCGATCTGTTCATCGACAATGTCCATGACCAGTTTGGGTTTGTCTTGCTCGGCCAACATCTTGGGTCCAAGGACCAGAAATCCAGTCGCGATCAGGCGGTCGAAAGTTTCCGATTCGGATGGAGCCGGAGGCAGCAAATCTCCAGCGATTTGTTCGACAATGAACTGGTCAAAGGGCTGATTCCGATTGAAGGAGCGGACAACCCAGTCACGGTATCGCCACGCATTCGCCTGCACCTTGTTTTCGTCCTGGCCATTGGTATCGGCGTATCGCGCTACATCCAACCACCAGCGTCCCCAACGTTCTCCATAATGGGGCGATGCCAGGAGCCGTTCGATCAGGGCATCCAACGCGACCGTCCGATCCCGCTGGGCGGAAGAAACAAACGCCGCAACCTCCGATGGAGCCGGCGGCAGCCCGGTCATATCAAACGTCATGCGACGAATCAGCACGCGCGGATCCGCCGCCTTCGCTGGCGACAAGCCCATCCCGTCCTGCCTCGCCTGGATAAAAGAATCAATCGGTATCCGGCACCACGAGCGGTCCCGAATCTCGGGAGGTCTTACATCGGCGATCGGTTGGAACGCCCAATGGTGGGCTGGCGGCGGGATGGCGGGCGCTCCAGATGCGACAAACATCCCGAGTGCCAGCGAGCACAGGCATGACCAGAAGACTTTCATCCTACAAATCCTTCACGATGACTTGGTGGATAGTGAGCGGGGAATGGCTTGCTTTCGGAAGCGTAAACTTTCCGGCCCAGGAACATTTCGTACTTATCAGTATTGATATTCGCGCACATCTTGAGAAATTGACGGCTTCCACCGTGATATGATTTGTGCCTCCGAGCCTCTGGTCAGCCTTTTGATTCCTGCGGACGGAGGCTGAACGTTCGTCGCACACTCAACGTCGATTGCCTATGCCGAACACCATCGCCAGGATTAGCCGATTTCTGAATGAAACGAAGCGCCTGCTCAGTGAGCTCGATGCCGATGCCATCGCGGCTGGCCGAAGAATTCTCCTCGACTGCTATCACCGCCCGGGCCGCGTCTACACCATCGGAAACGGCGGATCTGCCTCGACGGCTCAGCACTTCGCCTGCGATCTCTCCAAGTATGTGATCCCCGATGGCCGGCGGCCGTTTGATGTGCGGTGTCTGACCGATAACGTCTCACTCTATACCGCCTGGGCCAACGACGCGGCTCGCGAAGACGTTTTCGTCAATCAGATGCGCGGACTGCTGACCTCCAATGACGTCGTGCTGGCCATCTCAGTTCATGGTGGTACAGGATTTTCGACCGACTTGGTCCGGGCCATTCGTTTTGCCAACCAGGTCGGGGCACGCACGGTGGGGTTGGTCGGATTCGACGGGGGCGTCCTTCACCGTGAGTGCACCTGTTCGATTCTCGTGCCCATCGAATCAACCCCTCAGACCGAAGCGGTCCATCTCGTCATTGAACATCTCCTGATGCACCTCCTCAAAGAAGATCTTGCGGCGGAGGTTTCATCCCATCCCGGTTCAGGAGGATCGCAGGCATGCTGAGCACCGTAGATGTTTCGGGCGATTCGATTTGTGTCATTGGGAACATCAATCGCGATATAAAGATGAACCCGCTTCCGGTGGGGGACTATCTATTCCGCGACGGCGAAACATCCACCGGATCAGTCAGCGAAACCATCGGAGGCGGCGGAGCCAACAGCGCCTTTACCGCCGTCGCTTTAGGTGCCAAGACCTCGTTCTTGGGAAAAATTGGAACCGATGGATTGGGGCGTCGACTCGATCGGACCTTGGCCCAGCACGGAATTATCGCCCGATTGGCCCGGGACAAATCCCAGCCGTCGGGGACATCGATTGCTCTTTCATTCGATAATGGCCAGCGACACTTCATCAGCTGCTTGCCGGCCAATCGAGCGCTCACGTTTGCGGATCTTGACTTGAGCATCCTCCGGGGCCAGGGGCACCTCCTGCGCGCCGATGTTTGGTTCTCGGAGCCGATGTTGTATGGCGGCAATAAAGAGCTTTTTGAGCAGGCCCGGCAATTGGCTGTTCCGATTTCGCTCGACTTAAACTGGGACCCGCACTGGGGGGAAGCCAGCGCTGGAAACATTCCCGCAAGAAAGCAAGCGGTTCGGGACGTTTTACCCTGGGTTGCGCTGGCCCACGGCAATGCCCGGGAGCTTATGATGTTTTCGGATGCCGAGACACTCGACACCGCCCTTCGGCGGATTACGGAATGGGGTGCCGGTGGCATTGTCGTTCATCTCGGTGAAAAAGGGGCCGGCTACTATTCGCAGGGTGTACTCGAAATCGAGCCGCCGGCGGCCGTGCGATCAATGGTGAACACCGCAGGTACCGGTGACGTGCTAAGTGTCTGCATGATGCTCCTCCACCAGCACCCGGAAATGATCATCAAGAACCGCTTGCGACTCTCCAACGACGTCGTCGGAGAGTTTATTGAAGGACGACGTCAATTCATTCCAAATCTTGCCGATTAACGGTTCACCGATCACAGTGCTAAACTACACCCGAGAACACACCAACCCTCGACTCCTCTCAGAATGCGCTTCGGCATCAACACATTTCTCTTCGCGTCGCCCTTTACCGACGCGAGCACGCACCTTTTTCGTCGCTTTAAGGATTGGGGATTCGAATCCGTCGAAATCGCCATCGAAGAACTCACTCACATCGACCCGGCCTATGTGAAAGGTCAACTCGACCGACACGGTCTGGTCTGTGGTTCGGCGACCCCGTGCCTCGGGCCCGACAAAGATCTGCGGGGCACCCGGCAGCAACAACGGGCCGGCATACAGTTCATGAAGCGGGTGCTCGATCAAATGGTCGTTCTTAACTGCCCGACCCTGATCGGCGTTGTGTACTCCACCGTGGGTCGTGCGGACGCCGTCCCGCGAGGCGAATATCGGCGACAATGGAAAACGGTCACAAAAAACCTGAAGGAAGTTTGTGCGTACGCCATGGACCGGGGCCAAGTCATCGCGTTGGAGCCCTTAAACCGCTTCGAAACGGACTTTATCAATACCTGCGACCAAGGGTTGGCCCTCATCCATGACGTCGGAAGTCCCGCTCTCAAGCTCCACCTCGACACCTTCCACATGAACATCGAGGAGAAGGACTCCGCGGCGGCGATTCGGAAAGCGGGTCGACATCTTGGCCATTTTCACGCGTGCGGGAGCGACCGCGGCACGCCGGGCAAGGACCAGATTGATTGGAAGGGCATCGCCGCGGCACTGCAGGCAATTGGTTATCGAGGGGACGTCGTCATCGAATCGTTTACCTCCGACGTCAAAGTGATTGCCCGGGCGGCTTCTATTTGGCGAAGGATCGAACCCACACGTTCTGAGATCGCAATCGAAGGTCTTCGATTTCTCAAGCGGATCTTACCTACTACCAACGCCTAATTCTTTGTGTCGACACTCTGGTTATCCGGGAAAATGTTCGTATTGATGGCATGGGTCCTCGGCACCCTCGCTTTCGCGTTCGGCGCACGTGCAGCCGAGAAGACAACGGCAGTCACTCAGGAGTGGGAATTTGTGTATCAAGCCCGTCTCGCCTGGTGGAGCCTTCGGCCTCTTTCCATTGGGCCGCCACCGCGGTTACAGCAGGCATCGTGGCCGCGGAACAACGTGGACACCTTCATTCTCGCCGCGCTCGAAGCAAAAGAACTCAAACCATCAATCGAAGCCGATCGCCGCACACAAGCGCGCCGACTGAGTTTTGCTCTCACGGGCTTGCCACCCACGCCTGAGGATGTGGAGCGTTTCGCCGCACGCACTTCACCGGGCGCCTACGAAGAGTTGGTGGAGTCGCTGCTCGACAGCCCGCATTTCGGCGAGCGCTGGGCGCGCCATTGGATGGACGTGGTGCATTACTCGGACACCCACGGCTACGAGTGGGACGTTCCGGCGAAGAATGCATGGATGTATCGCGATTATCTGGTCCGCGCGTTTAATGCGGACGTACCCTTCCGGCAGTTGGTGCTCGAGCAAATTGCGGGAGACCTGATTGAACCCCGCGTGGACGGGCGCACGGGCTTGAACGAGTCCATCCTCGGCCCGATGGCGATGCGTCTCGGCGAACGGCGGCATGGTGACAATGCCGACGCGGAAGGCATCACGCAGGAGGCGATTGGCAACATCATCGACACGGTGGGCAAGGGTTTTCTCGCCACCACCGTTGGCTGCGCCCAATGCCACGACCACAAATTGGATGCCGTCGCGCAACTCGATTATTACGGGCTGGCGGGCATCTTGATGAGCACGCGTTGGGGAGTACGCTGCGTGGACACCTACGACCCAAACCTACCGGTGATTGACGAGCTGAGGGATTTCAAACGCAACATCCGTCGCGAGCTAGCTCAACAGTGGCGAGCCGCAAAGGGAACTTTGACCGAGAAGATCGGCAGGGTGCCCGTTGGCGATCCCGCGAAGCCCGCGAACCCGAAGGTGCCAGCCGAGGGAAAATCACCGCCGAAGCCAGGCTTTCCGGACTCGGTGGCTGCAATGTGGCGGCAATTCAATAGCGCTACGCAAAACGGCGTTTCGCTGGATGTGACCTGGACCCAACTCGCAGCGGAGTTCGAGTCGGAGCGCCGGCGCCGAATGGCTGGCAACCAAACAAATCTGCAGCTACTCGCGGATTTTACGCACCGCGAATTGCCACCGGGCTGGCACGTGGATGGCTTCGGCATGAAGCACGGTTTGGTGCGCGATGGTGAAATCGTCATCGCCGATGAAGGTGACGGGGCCCTTTCACAGATCCTTCCGGCGGGACGTTGGTCTCAGGTATGGTCGGCGCGACTTGCCGGCGCGGTGCGCAGCCGCCTGCTCGATGAAAAACTGCCGACAACCCTTTCGGTGGGTTACGCGGGCGGTCAGCACTCGGCTCAATCGATCATCGTAGACAACTCGTTTCACAGCGAGCGAATGAAGTTCCTCGACCAATCGGCACCTGGTTGGCTTTCGCTCACGGCCGGGAATTTCGCCACCCTCGCCGGCGGCGTGGATCAGGCAACCCGCCGAGTCTATATCGAGCTCGTGACCAAGTCGCTCAACAACAATTTTCCACCGCGTTCGGCCTTTGGCGGTTTGAAGGAGAGCGATATCGCCAATCCGCGCTCCTGGTTCGGCGTTACCCGCATCTACCAACACGCTGAGGGCCGGGCTCCGATGGATGATCTGACGCGGTTCGTTCCGCTATTTTCAAACGTTGCCCCACCCAGAACGCGGGAGGAGCTGGCCGGACGGTTCGCCGATCTGATTATGGGCGCCGTCGAACGCTGGTGCTTGGACGCCTGCGACAGCGAGGACGTGCGGCTCCTCAACGACGCGCGGATCGCGAAGTGGCTGCCGAATGAATCAAAGGCGACGCCTGCGCTTTCGATGTGGGTCGCCCGCTACCGCGAGACGGAGAAGCACCTGAATCCAGACCGCGTCATCGGCTCCGTTGCCGATTGGAACGAAGGCCGCGATGAGCGTGTCGGTGTGCGGGGTTCCTATACGAAATTGGGTGAGGAAGTGCCGCGCGGCAATATCCGATTCCTCGGCGGCCCCGTGTCACGCACCTCGCCGCAATCCAGTGGTCGGCTTGAATTTGCCCGCAATATTGCCAGCGACCAGAATCCGCTTACCGCCCGCGTTTTCGTAAACCGCGTCTGGCACTATCTCTATGGTGCGGGGCTCGTCCGCACCGTCGATGATTTCGGTCATCTCGGTGAGATGCCATCGCATCCCGAACTGCTAGACTGGCTCGCCCAGCGCTTCATCGCCGATGGCTGGTCGCTAAAGAAGCTCGTGAAGCTGCTGGTCACGTCCGCGGCGTGGCGGCAAAGCAGCCTTGCAGACGATATGGCCGTCAGGGCCGACCCGGAGAACCGCCTCTGGCATCATCTGCCCATGCGCCGGCTCGAAGCCGAAGCGATCCGCGATTCAATGCTCACCGTGGCGGGTCGTCTGGATACCTCCCTATTTGGCCCCCCGGTGGCCCCCCATCGAGTGGCGCAGGACACCGTGAAACGCCTCGTCAGCGGTCCCCTGGATGGGGACGGACGCCGGAGTCTGTACCTGACAATGACCTTGATGGATCCGCCCCGGTTTCTCGCGCTTTTCAATCAACCCATTCCCAAGCAGACCATCGGCCGACGCGACGCGACCAATGTGCCCGATCAGGCGCTCGCATTGCTCAACGATCCGTTCGTCATTGCGATGGCGAAGCAGTGGAGCGAGCGCGAGCTCAAGATTCAGGGCCGATCGTCCGAGCAGCGCGTCCAGCGGATGTTCACTGCCGCGTTCGCGCGAATACCGGAGGCGGAGGAAACTGCGCGACTTGTGAAACTGGTGCATCGATCGGGAGAATTGCGCGGCGTGGAGGCGGGCGCTTTGATATCCTGCCAGCCGGTCTGGCAGGACGTGGCTCACGCTGTTTTTAACCTAAAGGAATTTATCTATGTCCCGTAAACAATTCCCGGGACACGGACGATCCCTCCACCCGCAGTGTCCCGGCTGCGAATCGCCGGCGCTCACTCGGCGGAATTTTCTCAAGAACTCCAGCATGGGATTTGGCCTGCTGGCATTCGCTGGACTCACCGACGCCTGGGCGGCGGCTGAGACCCGGCGATTGCTCCCGCAGTTCGCGCCGCGGGCGAAGCATGTCATCTTTCTTTTCATGGACGGCGGCGTGTCCCACGTGGACACATTTGACCCAAAGCCCGAGCTCACGAAACGCAACGGCCAACGGGCGCAATGGCGACCCGATGCCCGTTCACAGGCCGTCAGTTCGAACCGAAAATGGTTGCAGAGTCTCTGGAATTTCCAACAGCGAGGGCAGTCGGGTCTTTGGGTGAGTGAACTTCTTCCGCACATCGCGAGCGTGGCGGATGATCTGTGCGTGGTCCGCTCCGTCGTTGGTGAAACACCGCTGCACGGTGCGCAAAACTTGCTGCTGCACACCGGTCGAAGCATTGGCGCCGCACCGAGCCTGGGCGCCTGGATCTCTTACGGACTGGGAACGGAGAACGAGCAACTGCCGGGCTACGTGCTGCTGAACAACGACTGGGTGCCGAACGGCGGTGCCCAGAATTTTGCCAGCGTCTTTCTGCCGGCCAACCACCAGGCAACGATGATCCGTGCCCGGGGCATTCCGGTGGACAATATCAAACCGGCCGACGTCGCGGAATTGCAAGGCGCCAAGCTGAACTTCCTCCGCGAGCAGGACAGCGCCGTGGCGGCAGCGCGTGGGGGATCGGACGCCATCGAGTCCGCCATCCACAACTACGAAACCGCCGCCCACATGCAATCGCTCGTGCCGAAGTTGTGTGATGTGAGCAATGAGAGTCCGGCCACTCGCAAGCTCTATGGAGTCGACCGTGGGAACGACTATGAGCGATTCTACGCGTTGCAGTGCCTGCGCGCGCGCCGCCTGGTCGAGGCCGGCGTGCGTTTCATCGAAATCACCTGTCCGCTCACCCACAGTAACAACGCCCCGTGGGATCAACATGGGGATCTGAAACTGCGCCACGAGGAAAATGCGCGCATTACCGATCAGCCCGTCGCCGCTCTCCTCAGTGATTTGAAAATGCGCGGCCTGCTCGACGAAACCCTCGTTCTCTGGGCAGGCGAAATGGGACGCACCCCGCACGCCGCGGGCACGGATGGGCGTGACCATCACGTCAGCGGCTACACCCTTTGGCTCGCGGGCGGGGGAATTCGGGGCGGTATGGCCTATGGCGAAACCGATGAAATGGGCATGTCCGCCGTCGTGAACCCGGTCGATATCCACGACATCCATGCAACCATCCTCCACCAGCTTGGCGTTGACCACGAGAAGTTGACCTTTCGTTTCGGTGGCCGTGATATGCGGCTCACGGACGTCCGCGGCAAGGTGATAAGTGAGATCCTGTCCTAGAGGCAATGCGAGGCCCGTGCTGGCATCCACCACCACCGAAGCGCTCGTTGCCCAGGAAGATGATGAAGGCGAACCCATCGGCCGCCGCACCAAAGCCGGGGCCGCTGCTGCACGAGGTAACCAACTTCACCAGCGCACGCATCCCGAAGTCGTTGTTGTTGGTGGAGCACGACTTGAGAAAATCCGTGTTGCTTCGGCAAGCGTGCGGAAATCCCATTGTGATGTTCCTATCGTGGCGGCGGCGTCCCGCCGCTGTTCCGGGCAGAGCCGAGACGGCTCCACCACTTTACCAACATTACCAACAATCTCGGGATGCGCCCGGTGGAACTCGATTTGCTCCGCGGCATCTTGGGAACCATCGGGAGGGCGAACATCCTCGTGAGCCACAAACCGGCCACATCTGCCCTCGGTCTATGCCCCGTCGATAGTGAGTTCCTCGAGGTCGGCTTGATCTTTGAGACGTCCACTCGCCCGCTTGTTGGCGATGAGGTCGGGAAGGCTGATAAGGTTGACGTTTTGTCCGTCGATTTCACACACAACTCGGCGCGGAAAGGATTGGTCAAAATCGCCACCCGAGATTTTTGGGAGGATTTCAATAAGGTTCGGCACGGCACCAAAGCGGGTAACGCTTTCCCGGTCCAGAAACCATTCCTTGGCGAGTCCTGCGAGTGGCACGCCAAAAAATGCGTTTACCGCGTTGACCAGTCGCTCGGCATTGGTGGGGGACACGGCGACCCAAACATCCATGTCTCGGGTCGGCCGGACGTATCCGTAGTAGGCGACCGCGTGTCCACCGACCACCATGTACTCAACACCCGCTGCGTTTAGACAGGTTAGAAAGTCGCGGAAGTCGGCGCTGAGATGCGTCGGGTCCATAGGCGTATTGCCGGCTTAATTCGAGTTGCCGCAGCCGTTCCAGCGGCGGAAGGCCTCGCCACCAGGAGCGGTCCTTCGCCTCGGCTTCAGCGAAGGAAGCAAAGCGCGTGACTATCGGCAGAATGCTGCGCGGGCACGGTTCATCCATGGCTCCAAGATCGGATAATCGCGGCCACGGTTCAATCATTGTTCCGGGGATTCTTCCAGCTAAAGGTGACGGGTTCAGTTGAGCTGATAGTTGAGCTGATAGAATATTGAGCCCGGCACTTTTTCTTTGTTCCCTTTTTACCGATCAATAACTCATTCTGACCCCTAGACCGATCTCCTCTGCCCGGGGGCTATGCCCCGTCGATAGGGAGTCCCTCGAGGTCGGCTTGATCTTTGATATTGGGCCTGTCACTTCATAATGCCCGAATTCCTACCAACCTCAGCCTCGTGAATCAGGCCCCGCAACATTTCTTGTATTTCTTGCCAGAGCCACAGGGGCAAGGGTCATTGCGCCCAATCCTGGAGGCGGCCACCGCCACCTTCGGGTATTCCATGGTCGAGTTTACTCGATTCGACTTTGTGCTCGGCCGCTCTGCGACGAGCTGTCGCACCCGGGCATAGCGTTTCTCAAGTCGGCTTTTTGCTCCCGGGCATTGGGCAAAAAACTCGGCCATCAGCGTCTGGATTTTGGCCGAATCCTTCGGCTTCTCGGAATGGAACGAGGAATCGGCTAAATCGAACCGGGCGGCACACTCGGAGACGAGTTTAATGATTTTAGAATTGTTCGCATTTTTCGGAGTCCGAGCAAAGGAAAGCGACATCTTCCGACAATCGCATCCTTCGCGTATACAATAGGAGTCTTCGACCCAATATTGAACGCCGTCATACTCGAACTGAAGGTGGTCTGCGAGAGGGAATAGTTCATGAAATCCGATAAGAACCGATGCGTCAAAATTCTCATGCCAATCCTCAGGCACTTCACTGAGCGGACCCTCGTAGATGATACTTTGCTTTTTGGCTTTGAAGATCTCTAGGAGCTCATCGAAATCGGCCTTACTTGAGCCTTCGAGAAAATCGTCGACGCGCTTGTTGGCTGCCGCCGACTGCTTCGGAGCCTTGGAAACGCACCCTTTTCTAAAATCGAAAGAGAATTCGCTGCGGGGTGCCGCGTCAATACCAGCATCCGGGGTCGCCGGGCGCGGGTCGAGGAAGAGGGTCAGTTGTTGGCACTTACAGATTGGATTGGGGCACACCCAAATCGAAAAAGGAATTCGTTTGCCTTCGGCCAAACCTTTTTCCGGTTCCAACGCGAAATTATTTGCAATTGCGACGATCATTTTTGGGCTGGAATTCGAGATTGATAGATGGCATTGGCTTGTCGCTCCGCAGCAATCAAGCTTTTAACGGGGTAGTGGTACCCCGAGGCGGGGTGCGCTGGCAACGCTTCAAAGCAGACATGCGTTGCCGCACTTCTCACCGTGCCAGAGGCGCTCCACCGTTGCATACACCTTCGGCGGAATGGCCGTGTCCTGGATTCCCGACGTGGATCTAAATCTTTCCCAAGATTGCGTCGAATTCCTTGTCGATGAACGCTTGCATCGTCTCCGTACGAACGTTGCCGGCCGCGGTCAGTTCCGTCAGCATGTGCAAGGCCTGTCGCTCGGTCTCGGCATCGACAATCAAGACCCCGTCGTATCGGCCCATCGTCCAATACTGTCCGACGATCCGGACGCCCGTCTTTTCGGCAAGTTGATCAAAACTATGGGCGCGTTTCGTGGATTTCTGAATGTTCTTGGATCCTTGTTCGGTGAACGTGAGCAGTGTGATGTATCGGGCCATAATGAATCTTTCCCCTCAGTGAGTTAATTTCCGGGCAATGTGAACTCTGGAAATCGACAACTCTTCCCGGGCTCCGGTTCGACCGGGAGAACCTGGACGCTGAGCTATCGTCTTTCACGGTGGAAGGAACCCATATCAGGGGTACTCAAGTCCCCACATTAATTGCCAAAACCTTTGCCGTTTTTGCGGCTCGCAATCAAAGCCCAACAATCTCCGTCGCGGAAGTTCATCCGCGAAGCGTTTCCATCTCGATGATTCCAGATATTCCTGCACCGTCAGGCTCCGGGCGGACCGTCCCATGGATGACTTCCAGGATTCGGCAACGATCCGCTTCCACTGGCCCGCGTCTACCCGAGAGGGCGACGGGAGCGACCGGGGCTCAATTTCCATCGGTTGCCGTTTCGATCGATAGCAGCCGCCGCTTCATCTCGAGGCCACCGGCATAGCCCGTGAGATGACCGTGGGCGCCGACCACGCGATGGCAGGGGATCAAGATCGAGATCGGATTGCGACCGGTGGCCGTTCCCGCTGCCCGAACGGCCGCCGGATTTCCGATGTGACGAGCCAACTCGGAGTACGTGACAACCTCGCCGTAGGGAATGTCACGGAGGGTTTGCCAGACTTTCATTTGGAAGGGAGTGCCGTGCGGATGGAACGGAACGTCGAATGATTTCCTCTTCCCGCAAAAGTATTCGCCGAGCTGTCGACCAAGATCGCGAACCAGGGGTGACTTTCTGGACCGACTGCCATCGCCGATCATTGGCACGGACGCAATGACTGCGGGTGACGGGCCTCCGCGGTGATTCTCGAAGTAGAGGCCGGTGAGGTTCGAACCGGTCCATGCGATGAGCAGTCGTCCGATCTGGGTTTCTAGATGAGTGTAGTGGATCACGTGTGAACCGTTCTTAGCCACCGATGCAACTCATGGTCCGCGCCGGTTGAACAAAATCCGGCTTGCCAATACGATGTCCGGCCTCCTTGTGGACCACGATTCTCAGCAATTCCTCCCGCAGGTCATCATCGGTCGCATCGGCGCGCAGGAGCGGGCGAAGGTCGTGCTCGTGGATGCTAAAAAGGCAGGTGCGAATCTTACCGTCGGCCGTAAGGCGTAGCCGGTTGCAATGGCCGCAAAACGGTTCGGTCACCGGTGCAATAATTCCAATTTCCCCCCGTCCATCGGCAAATCGCCATCGCTTGGCCGTTTCCGACGGGTTCGTGGACGAATCAACCGGCGTTAGGTCGAATCGGGTTTTGAGCCGGGCGAGAATTTCGCGCCCGGGTACCACCAGATCCTTTTGCCATGCCCGGTTCGAATCCAGCGGCATGAATTCGATGAAGCGAAAAATCAGGCTGCGTTCCTGCGCGAAGCTCGCAAGCCCTTCGATCTCGTGATCGTTCAAACCGCGGATTACCACCGCATTCACTTTGACCGGATCGAATCCCATCCGACGCGCCAGATCAATTCCGTCGAGCACTCCCGTCAATCCGTCGCTGCCGGTCATTTTCTTAAAATTGATCGGATCGAGCGAATCCAGACTGAAACTGATCCGCTGCAATCCGGCGGATTGTAGAGCGACGGCTTTGCCGGCGAAAAAGAAACCATTCGTGGTCATGGCCAGATCGCGGACGCCGCGAATCGCGGCTAATCTCGCGACCAAACTTTCCACCCCGTTGCGCAACAGCGGTTCCCCGCCCGTGACTCGCAGTTTTTCGATGCCAAGACCGACGGCGACCCGTGCGATTCTTTCAATTTCCTCAAAGGTGAGCAGTTCGGCTTTGGGTTTCCACTCCCGATGAATCGGGGACGCGGGCACTCGGATCGAGGTGCCGGCGGCGGATTGGAAGCGCGATCGATAGAAATTGGCCGCTTCTTCGGTCTCCGGCAGGCAGTAGACACAGCGAAAGTTGCAACGGTCGGTGATGCTAATGCGTAGGTCGCGGAGCACGCGACCGTGCGAATCGATCAGCTGAGGCTCACCGGATCTCGATTGGATCATTTCGATGGCGGAACGGGTTCGGTGACCCGTGCCCGCCCTTGGGTGTCGATTTCCACCTTGAGAGGCGCACTACCGGGGGCAGAATTAGTGGCGCTCGGACGGCGGATTCCCTGTTGCAGCAATGGGCCACCCTTGAGGTCGGTGCCAACGAGGCCGCGCCGGATGAGATCCATGCGCCGAGAGACGCTGAGATCCTCTCGCAGTTTCTTCACCTGATCGCGAAGCACGACGAGATCCTTGAATTTCCTTTCCAACTCCGCCTTTTCCGTCTGGAGCCTGCGCAGTTCCTTGAGCAACCCAGCCCGATCACCTTCGCTGGCGGTCAGCTTGCGCTGGGTCTCACCGATCCGTGACTCGAGGGTCGTAATCGACGTGTTCAGCTCGCCCATTTTCTTGGTTAAATCCTCTCGCTGACCTTCGAGACCCGTGATTTGCTGGTCCCGCTTCTGGATCTCGGCGGCTGCGGTCACCGCTTCCGCTTCCTTTTGCACCAGACGTGTCTCCGCCAGGGAAAGCTTGTTCGAGTACAGGTCGATCTCGGCTCCGCGCTGGGTGAGATTACCCTCCAGCACCAAATTCACCTTGCGCAGCTCGTTCAATCGTTCCGTCAGTTGTAAGACTTGATTCGAATACGTATTGATGGTGACGGCTGATTTTCGTTGGTCATCCGCCGCGCGGCGGCCAGAAACCACTAGGGCAATTCCCAGTCCAACGGCCGCCAGAACTGCCATGATGGAGATGATGCGAGCATTCATTGAACGGGGAAGTTACGCAAGAATGGGACAGAGACAAGCGTAGCGAACAGAAAATGTCGGTCAATTCCTCGTATCAATTTCCGCTCGCCGGCAAGACCTTCCCATCGGAGGGTCGGGTAATGTTGTCACGGTGCACGATTTTGTGGATCATTGTGCTCGGATGGACGCTCGCGGAAGTTGTCATCGGCAGGGCTATTTCGGCACCGTTGGTTGATGATTTTTCCGATGCACGCCCACCGGGGCAGGTGGCAGGCAGCGCCGCCTCCTCCGGTGCCGCCCGTCTCGTTCTCGACCAGGCCGGCACTCTGGCGATCGAGGGGGGTGCCCTTCGGATGCCGCTTCCAGCCACCAATGTTTGGGGACTTCAGGGGGTGAGTTATGGACCCTTCCCGGTCGTGCCAGGCCTGTCCATGGCAGCCCGGTTCCGGTTAGGGGACGTTCTATCTTGGGAACGGCCGGATTCGGCAAGGCTGGCCGTGGGGTGGTTCCAGAACGTCACGACGACCAATCCGCGGACGGATGCGCTGGCGCTGATTCTGGGTCAAAGCGCTGCAGGCAAGGGAGGTGCTCTCTACGCTGCGGGGCTGGACCGGCGTGTCCCGGTGGTGGATCCACTCATGCAGGTAGATGTTGAGATTGTGGCACTTTGCCGTAACGAGAGCGTGATGCTTTTTGCGGCCTCGGTTCCCGGCGCCCACGGAATGGGATCTTACCCTTCGATGCGGCCCGTGGCGATACTCCCGCTCGATCCGGCGCGGTTGTTTGCCGGCATTCATCAACGGTCGCAACGGGACAGCAACCACGCGACACTCGTCGATGGCATTCGCGTGGCGATTGTTCCCGAGTGGGCCAACTGGAGCGGCACCGCCGCGTGGTCCGATGCGATCGGTGCCGGAGCCGCTCGACTTTCGCTCCGTTCCACAAATTCCGCGCCGGCGAAGGATGCGCCCGAATTGATTGGAACCTGGATGCGGGTTACCAGTCAGCTTCCCATGCCGGCTGGCCTACTGACGGCGCGGGTGGAAAGCGAAGGCAACCCGGGCCGCATTGCGCTCATTTTTCGGGCGAAAGATGGATTCAATCATTGGCGTCTCGAGTTGGACGGAATGACGGCACGCTTGATTCGCGTGATTCGATCCCGCGAGTCGGTGGTCGCAGAAAATGTCCGGGCTGCGTTGACGCCCGGCTTTTCGCACCGAATCTGGCTGACGGATGACGGTGCCTTCGTGCGCGTCTGGCTTGACCGTGACGTATTGCTCGCGATTTCGGATCCAACGTGGGCGGATGGAGACCTGGTCGGATTTGCGGCTACGGCCGGCGGAGGGCTCCGATTGCATCACTTCGAAGCCCATCTCAGGGAAATTCCAATCGTGCCGGGGTTGCGGTTGGGCGAGCCGTTCCAACGCCGAGGGTCGCAGGTGGCTCTCAAAGACGATTTTAGCGGTGCGGCGAGTTCACTCGTCGGAAGGAAGGTATCCCCGACGGTGAGTTGGGAGCGGCATGGCGGCCCCGAGCCCGATGAGATCGAACTTACGGGTGCCGGTGCCGGCCGTTGCGTCCACGAAAACACCGGCATCGTGACCTTTCTACTGCCGTGGACCCATCCCGAGTTCGCGGACGTCTCCGTGGAAGTGACTCCGCCGGCGTCGCCTACCGAAGGGCATGCCGGAGTCGCCCTCTGGCAGGATGATCAAAACTTTCTCCTGGGTGGCTTTGACACGCCGCAAAATCGATACGGGATATGGTGCGTGCGCGCCGGCCGGTGGACGCCCATCGATCTCGTCGTGCCGACGATCCCGCTCGGAATGCCCCATCGCATCCGTGTTTCCTGTAATGGCGACGATTTCGCGTTTTGGAAGGACGACGAAGCACTCCTGGTCGGACGAATTCGGGACTATTTCCCAGGTGCGCCCGCGTTGAATATCCGAAGGGTCGGCATTGGCCTGGGCTGGTTTGAAAAAATGGGTGACCAGGGAACTCTGTTTAGAAATTTCGAGAGCCGATGGTCAGCCGAGAATGCGCTCGTGAGGCCTTTTTCGTCCGATTGGAGGCGGCCGGGAATCGAGCGGCGAGGTAGCTCGACGGCACCCGCCCCGAGGGACGGGTCCGAGGGCGGGGCGGGGGCTTTCGGAGGCCCCACTTCCTTGGCCCCACCCGTGCAGCGACCTAAACCTGGCATCCCGGAAAAGCGCCCCGAATTACGATCCCTCCATCCGAAGAAATTCTGAAATCTAAATCGAATCATGACACTCAAACCCCTTTCACTTTTGGCTGCGGCCGCCATTGGCGGCGTTGTCACGGAAGCCCAGGACCGTTCTCAAGCCCGTTCGATGACCGTTACACGGTACGGCATCGTCGCAACCGAACAACCCCTTGCGTCGCAAGCCGGTGCCCAAATCCTAGCGAACGGAGGAAACGCAATCGATGCAGCGGTGGCCGCGAATGCCGTGCTCGGTCTCACGGCACCGATGATGTGCGGAATCGGTGGCGATCTTTTTGCGATGGTCTACGAAGCGAAAAGCAAAAAGCTTTACGGACTCAACGCCAGTGGTTGGTCGCCCGCCGGGCTTACGCCCGAGTTTCTCAACGCGCACGGGTTTACCAACATGCCGCAGAAGGGGATTCATGCGGTGACCGTTGCGGGATGTGTCGAGGGCTGGCAGCGGCTGTTGGATCGCTTCGGACGAAAGAGATTCTCCGAAGTGCTCGCCCCGGCGATCCGGCTGGCGGATGAAGGCTTCCCGGTCACCGAGATGATCTCCGAGCACTGGGCGGGCGCGAAATCGACATTCCGCGAGGATCCCGCGGGACTCCGAACCTTCGCGCCGGCCGGGCACACTCCGAAGCTCGGGGAAATATTCCGTAATCCCGATCTCGCGGAGTCCTACCGTCAGATTGCTTCGCGCGGCCGAAAGGCGTTCTACGAGGGAGCCATCGCGAAGCGGATTCTCAAATGTTCGGCGCAACACGGCGGAACCCTCCAGCCCGACGACCTGCGCGCCTTCTCCGCCGAATGGGTTACTCCCATCTCCACGACCTATCGGGGATGGACGGTTTACGAAATTCCTCCGAACGGACAGGGCATCGCGGCGCTGGTGATGTTAAACATGATGGAGAACTTTCCCATTGGCGATTACGGCCCGGCGTCCCCCGCCGCTCTCCATCTCGAGATCGAAGCCAAGAAGCTCGCGTATGCTGATATGCTCCGTTACGTGGCCGACCCACGATTCGCGAAGATGCCGGTCGCTGGGATGTTGTCAAAAGACTACGCCCGAGAACGTTCAATGTTAATTGATCCGGAGCGAGCCAACTGCCACGTCGAAGCCGGCAAGCCTCTGGAGGCGGGAACCGACACGACGTACTTCTGCGCCGTCGATAAGGAGGGCAATATGATTTCGATCATTCAAAGCAACTACCACGGGTTCGGCACCGGCCTTGTCGCGGAAGGCACCGGTTTTGCACTGCATAACCGGGGAGGCCTCTTCTCGCTGGATCCGTCGCACCCGAACGTTCTCGCCGGACGCAAGCGCCCGTTACATACGATCATTCCCGGGTTCATGAGCCAGGGCGACGTCAAGATTGCCTTCGGAATCATGGGCGGATTCAACCAAGCCCTCGCCCACGCCCAATTTGCGTCGAACATCGCGGATCATAAGATGAACATTCAGGCAGCACTGGAAGCACCTCGTTTCACCAAGACCACCTTCGGCGGTTGTGATGTGATGATTGAGTCTCGTGTGGCGGAAGCGACGCGTGCCGTCCTCTCAGCCAAGGGCCATGAGCTGAATGTCCGCGGACCGTTCTCACCCTCGATGGGAAGCGGACAAGCCGTGTTGAGGAATTTTTCCACGGGGGTGAACTTCGGCGCCACTGATCCGCGGAATGACGGACTCGCCATTCCGGAACCGACGCGGCTCAAGTGAGACGAGGCATTGGGTCCGATCGAATGGGGGCTGGACGTTGCCGCCAAATGTCAGGACTTGCGCGACGGGATAAGTGGACAACAGAGCGCGGAGCCCCAGGATGCTGAGGAGGCGAAAAGGCGATTTGACCGGACTAACTCTCGGTTACAAGCGGTTGAGCGCGCTGAAGACAGCTTTGATCGAAGCCAACTCGATATTGGTGTCCACCCCGGCACCCCAGCGTACTTTGCCGTCGGTGCGTTTGATTTGGATATAAGCGATGGCACTAGCCTCTTCACCTGATGACAGCGCGTGCTGCTTGAAGTTGATCACTTCAAACCTAGCCGGGCCCAAGTTGGTCAGTGCATGGACGATGGCGGCGATGGGGCCATTGCCCTCGCCAGTGAGCGCGACTTCCTTTTCATTGAATCGGGCACTGGCGTGGCAGCGGAATTTTCCATCGACACCGTCGGCATGGAAATGGATCAGTTCCCAGGGTGCCGTGCGCTCGACGTATTCCTTCCAGAACATGGCCTTGAGTTCTTCACCCTTCACTTCACGGCCCAGTGCGTCCACGAGATCGTTGGCGATCGGACCGAACTCGCGCTGCATGTCCTTGGGCAGTTCAACGCCGAACTCGCTTTCGAGCAGATAGGCGACGCCGCCCTTCCCAGACTGACTGTTCACGCGGATGACCTCGCGGTATTCGCGGCCGATATCCGCGGGATCAATGGCGAGATAAGGCACGTCCCAATTCGAACGTCCACCCTTCTCCCATTCCGACAATCCCTTCTTGATTGCGTCCTGATGCGAGCCGCTGAAGGCGGTGAAGACAAGTTCGCCCGCATAGGGTTGACGTGGGGGTACGGTCAGGCCGGTGCAACGTTCGTAAACTTCGCGAATGGCGCTGAGATTGGAGAAATCCAACTTTGGATCAATGCCGTGCATGTAGAGATTTAATGCGACGGTGATGACATCGAGATTGCCAGTGCGTTCGCCATTGCCGAAGAGCGTGCCCTCGACCCGGTCGGCTCCAGCCAATAAGCCCATTTCGGTCGCGGCAACGCCCGTTCCCCGATCGTTATGGGTGTGGAGGCTGATCGTGAGTGACTCACGATTCCGGATGTTCGTGCACATCCATTCGATCTGGTCGGCGTGGATGTTGGGCATGGCCACTTCAACGGTGTCGGGAAGATTGAGGATCATCTTCCACCCTGGCGTCGGCTGCCAGACATCCATCACGGCCTCGGAAATCTCCTTCGCAAATTCCAATTCCGTGGCGCTGAAACTCTCCGGCGAATACTGTAGGCGGACGTGGGTGCCAATGAGACGGGGAAGCCGTTCGTGAATCCACTTCGCTCCTTGCACCGCAATGGCCTTGATCTCGGCCTGGGTTTTTCCGAAGACGACGCGGCGTTGGGCGGGGGAGGTGGAGTTGTAGAGGTGGATGATGACGCTTTTTGCCCCAATCAGGGACTGGACGGTCTTCTCGATCAGATCCTCGCGGGCCTGTACGAGGCATTGGATCGTAACGTCATCGGGGATGTGGCCCTTCTCGATGAGCAATCGATTGAAGGCGAACTCGGTGTTTGAGGCCGAAGGAAAGCCAACTTCGATTTCCTTGAAACCGCATTGCACCAGTGTCTGAAACAGCTCCAGCTTTTGGGCGATGTTCATCGGCACGGCGAGCGCCTGGTTGCCGTCCCGAAGATCGACGCTGCACCAGATCGGTGCGGCAGCGAGCACGCGGTTCGGCCATTGGCGAGCGGCCAACTGGACGGGCGGGAACGGGCGGTATTTTGTAACTGGATTCTTTAACATGGCGTGCGGGTCTTTGCTGGCTGCCGTTCCGTCCGATGGGGGCTGTCTCAAAAAGAAAACCCCACCGCCGGAGCCGGCAGTGGGGTTGAAAACGTCTGAATCCCGTCAAACCCCCACTGCGCCGCGGCTCAGTAGCAGCGCGATCAGCGGCAGTCGAAGGTTGGCGGACAAATTCATTGCGAGCTGAACAAACCACAAGGTTTCAGAAGTGGTCAATGGTTTTTTTCCTGCACCCAAACCCACCGGTGCATCCCGAAGTTGTTGGTAGGGTTGTCGCGCTACGACAACCCCGCCCGCGTTCAGCGGGCAAGCAGGGGCCGCAGCGGGATTCGTGCCGCGTCTTAACTGCGCGGGGACGCCGCAGCGCGGCGTCCGCTACCTCTAACCAACAACTTCAGGATGCACGGAAACCCACCCGACGGTGCCCCCTGACTTCCAAATTTTAACCCCGTCATTGCCGGACGGAACAAAAGATCGCGCGTTCGTTTAAGACGAGAACAGCCGATGGAGCTTCACCGATTACCCCATTACCGACAGGCGCTCCGCGTCTCCGGAGTGCACCACAACAAGCAGTGGCTTCTCCAAGAAATGGGCGCGATTAAGCAAGATCGGGAGAGTGAGATGACAGGTTGAACGTGGAGGGTGGACGTGTCAGCAACCTGTATCGCGATTCCGCACGTAATCGCTTTTGTGTAAGGCCCACACTATGAAATCTTCTGCTCCTTTGTTCGCGATTGGATTGCGTTGGCTTTTGTTTCCGCTGTGCCTCCTATTATGTCACACGCTGTCGGCTGCCATCACGTTGACCGTCACGCCATCGACGATCAGCAATACCTATTCAGGTAATATCACCTTGCAGATTGGCGGCTTGAACAGCGGCGAGGCGGTCGTTATTCAGAAATACACGGATGCCAATACCAATGGTGTCATTGATGCCGCAGATTGGCTGATCCAGCAGTTCCGGATCACGGATGGTTCTGCGAGTGTTATCGGTGGCATTACCAACATCAACGTACCCCACGACGTTACATCGGCGGACGGAGCGATCACCGCCCCGATGAGTATCCTCCTCGGGGGCATCGGGCAACAGCTTGTTGGCAGTTATCTCTACAAACTGTCCAGCCCGTCGGGACGGTTTGCGCCAATCACAAACGAGTTCTCCGTCACGAACGTTTGGTACACCCAGTTTTTCGCCGGAACTGTGCGCAATAGTGGCACCAATGTGCCGAACGCCGGGATATTGGTTTTTACCCCGTCTCCCGATGGGGAAGGCTTGGGAACACCGATCGCCGGGACCGTGGCGAGCAAGTCGGGTGATTATGCCATCCGGGTCCCGGCCGGTACTTACCTGCTTCTTGCCTTCCAACATGGTTACGTGGCCGAAATACAGACGTCGCCAATGCTCACATTGAGCGCGGGAGCGACGATCGCAACGAACCTGAATCTTGTGCCGGGCACGCGGACCATTTCGGGTCGTGCCGTGGATGCCGTCAATAGCTCGATTGGGTTGTCGGGAATCCTGGCGGCGTGGAGTTCAAACGAGGGACGGCTGGCGGTTGGCTTTACCGATGCGAATGGAAATTTCACTTCATCCGTCACCGCCGGTCAGTGGCAGTTTGGGGGTGACGACGCACCCTTCGCCGTGCTCGGGTATCTCCAGTTGGACGACTGGCCGGTCGTCAACACGACCGTTGGCAACGTGTCGAACGTGATTATCGCCGCGCCTAAGGGAACGGCTCTGTTCCACGGCAGAGTGAAGGACGACCAAGATCGTCCAATGCCGGGCGTCATTCTCTTTGGCCGTAATAACAGAGGCAATGGTCCCCATACCAGCTCTGGGACTACCGATCGAGACGGCAACTATGCGATGGCTATCAACGCCGGAGTGTGGGCGATCGAACTTGATGCCGACTATTCCGGTTACGGCAATTACATCTTTTCGCCAGGGAGGTCAGCGGATTTCACAATCACTGATGGGCAAGTTCAACGGCAGGATTTCATCGCCATTCTCGCTACCAATCACATTACCGGCACCGTCAAGGACAACCTCAACAATCCGATCGTGGGTGTTCATGTGTTTGCCAATGCAACCATTCAGGGCAACAACTTCAGCACCCAGGACGCGACCACCGATGGGAACGGCAGCTATACTTTAAGCGTCGCCAATGGCACGTGGCATGTCGCCGTCAGTTGCGGCTGCAGTGATTGCGATAGCCATTTGAATCACAAGGGATTTCAGTGTGTTACCGACCAGCAAGTCACGATTTTCGGGAACACTGGCGTGGCAAATTTCACCGCGCAGCCGTTCGTTCCACTCCAGATTTCAACGCAATCTTTGCCGAACGGAATAAGAGACGCTCTCTACAACCAACAGTTCGCCGCGTCCGGCGGGAAGTCACCCTACCACTGGTATCTTCCCGGGGGGACTGTCACGTTGCCGCCGGGTACCTTGAGCTTGTCCGGTGATGGGATTCTCTCCGGCATTCCCTCGACGGTCGGGACATTTTCATTTTGGGTGGGAGTATACGATAGCGGGTCGGGGTCAACCGTGGTGACCCAGATGCTCACGATGACCGTCCAAGTCCCGAGTTTACCTTTGCAGGTCACCACGACTTCTCTACCCAGCGGCTCGTATGACGTGTTCTACAGCCAACCCGTCAATGCTTCCGGCGGACAACAACCTTACAATTGGTCGTTGGCCCCCGGTTCGGCACCCCTGCCGTCTGGCCTGAACATTTCCAGTGGCGGCACCATTTCCGGCACGCCAAAGAGCAGTGGCACATTCTTCTTGTACGTGCGCGTAACCGATGGCCTGTCGGCCACGGCCGATGGACTCCTATCCATTTTCATTGCCACTCCAGCGTTGCAAGTAGCAACCCTTTCTCTACCCGACGCGCAACAGGGCACGGCGTATGCAGCTCAACTTCAGGGCGCCGGGGGACAAATGCCGTATAGCTGGTCGATTGCACCCGGATCGCTCGGTCTGCCGCCCAATCTGAACCTTTCGACCAGTGGAGTCATTTCTGGCACGCCGGCCACGAACGGAACCTTCTTCTTCATCGTGCGAGTGACAGGTGCCAATTCCACCTTTGCCAATCGCCCGCTCGCGCTAACAATCATTCCCAAGTCGACGACGCCCGCGACGCTCGCCGCTCTGTATCGCACCGACGATCAATTCCAAATTCGGCTGACGGGCGCCAGCGGATAAGACTACATCATTGAATATTCGACCAGCTTGGTGATTCCAAAATGGATCTGGTTGCTCACGACCAATCTTTCGTCCGTCTCGATCACTATTATCGACTCGAACGCAACAGACTCCTCCCGTTTCTATCGGGCCAGGAATGGACCATAGCGGAATGTCCCTTTAAGTCGACAACAGCCCGTTGAGCAGCACCGATTGTCCCATCACCGACAGGTGCTCCGAGCTCGCGAACGTGACTTGATCACCGAATCCGAGGACTTCCGCGGCTGTTTGGTACGACCGGCGAAGTTGCTTCCCGACCGCAATGACGATCGGTTGACGTTGAGCTCGCAACGCATTCAATTCGGCGCCGACTAAAATCCCACTCAGAAATGACGTGTTGGATGCGGGCGTCTGCCGGTCGAGGACCTGTCGAGTTCGAACGCGAAAGAGGCTCGATAACAGGGGGCGCGCTGATTCAAGAACTCCGTCCGCAAAGGCGTCCGGTTCGAATTCGGAATCCGTATTCACCGAATGCCGTAAAACACTCTGACGCGCGAGCAAATCGAATAGCTCACCCGTCATATAGGTTTTAAAATCAACGATGGCACCCTCGCGAATCTCCAGATGCTTCGAGTGTGTCCCGGGCAAGACAAACACCGCCGCGCTCGGAAGTTTCGGCCCGAGCCAGGCCGCAAGTCCGACGGCTTCCGTCTCTTCGCCACGCAAAATGTCCACGGCCGAGCAAAGGCCCGAAATCAGCCAAAATCGCTCGTTGATCTTGCAGTGTACGGCATCGGATCCGTCGAGAGCGAAAGGAACCCGGGCATACGGAAGTTCACGCCACCCGATCGTTGAACTGGCCATGCCCGATAGGACAACGGGCAGGGAGGCTGGCGCGGAAAGTTCTGCGAGACGGCGGAGCAACGTATCACGAAAAACGCTGGCGCGATCTCCTTCGAGAGCCGCGAGTTTTGCAGTGCCGTCTCCCGAAAGAATCTCCCGTTCCACGTCGCCCGAGTCATTCACCAATCGGAGTCGAAGGTTTGAAGTCCCCCAATCGCAACTTACGAATCGAGAGCGAGGGGAAGTGATGCTTGCCACCGGGCCGTTTGGTTTCATAGTTTGTCAAAAAGAGTAATCTCACCGTCCGCCCCAACCCGGGACTCAACCGTCGAATGGGTTGCGGTCGAGACCCTGAAGTGGAAAGAGTTCCTTTGCAAACTTGACGATCTTTATCAAAGCAAACGTTCTTGTAATGTCTTCAATCGCAACGCGGGTGCGCCCTCTGTCTTATGATCTCGATTCCTGTCAGGCGGCGTAACCCGTGGAAGCGCGCTCCGAGCACGGTTCGCGCAGCGATTGGCGGCGCGCTCGGGTGGGCCTTCCTGGTCCACTCTCCCATCGCAATCCAGGCGGCGGATGAGGGCGATGGATTGCCGGCTGGACTGATCAATACCAAGAAGCACAATGAGAAGCCCCTCGCGCCGGCCGAATCCGCCCGGAGAATGCGTGTGCCGGAGGGGTTCAACGTATCGCTTTTCGCCGGCGAGCCGGATTTACACCAGCCGGTGGATTTCGATTTAGATGACCGCGGAAGACTTTGGGCGGTTGAGTGCTTTTCTTATCCGGACTACACGCATTCCGAGCAGGACCGCGTGGTGATGTTCACCGATCAGGACGGCGATAGCCGCGCGGATCATCGTCAGGTCTTTCTCGCGAACGGACGGCGTTTGACCAGTATCGCGCTCGGATTCGGTGGCGTCTGGCTGTTATCTCTGCCGGAACTTTTGTTTATTCCCGATCGGGATGGGGATGGGGTGCCCGATGGCCCGGCGGAAGTTCGTCTGGATGGGTGGTCCCTAAACTGCGTCCACAACATGGTTAACGGCTTGGCTTGGGGTCCTGATGGTTGGTTATACGGCCGGCATGGAATGCACAATATTTCGCGAGTGGGCCGCCCGGGCACTGCCGACTCCGAGCGCATTCCTTTGGACTGCTCCGTTTGGCGTTATCATCCCACACGCCATGTCTTTGAGGTGGTCGTTCGCGGTATGGTGAACCCGTGGGGCCTGGATTGGGATGAAAACGGTCAAGCGTTTATTGGGAACAATGTAAATGGCCATCTCTGGCACTTGGTTCCGGGGGCCGTATATGAGCGGACGGCAGGAGCCGGTTTTAATCCGTACGCCTACGACACATTGCCGATCTGCGCGGATCATCTGCACTTCGGCGGAGCGAACTGGAGAGAAGGATGGATCGCGTCCCGGATCTCCACCCCGGAACGCGACCGGCTGGGCGGGGGCCATTCGCATTGCGGTGCGATGATCTATCTCGGCGACAATTGGCCCGATCGGTATCGCGGTACCATCTTCCAGTGCAATACCCACGGGCGGCGCGTGAACAATGACTACTTTGAACGCCGGGGGTCTGGATACGTTGCGCGTCATGGTCAGGACTTTCTCGATGCCAACGACCCCTGGTTTCGGGGTACGGCTTTGAAGTCGGGGCCGGATGGCGGCGTGTTCGTGTCGGACTGGAATGATTTCGGGGAATGCCACGACCACGACGGCGTGTTTCGGAGCAGTGGCCGCGTCTATAAGCTAACGTATGGCCAACCAGAACGCGTCACGGATTTGGACTTAGCGCGGGCCTCCGATACGCGACTCATCGCCTATCTCGGACACCGGAACGAGTGGTTCTCGCGTCATGCGCGCCGACTGCTCCAAGAACGAGCGGCGAACTCCACGTTGGCGGCCGGTACGGGGGGCGCGATACGTTCCCTGCTCGCGGAATCCTCGGATGTGCCGCGCCGGTTGCGAGCTCTCTGGGCGTTGCATGCGATCGGGGGTTCCGATGAGCCCTTGCTCTTGCGTTTGCTGGACGATGAGAACGAGCACGTGCAGTGGTGGGCGGTCCAGTTTTTGTGTGAGAATCGCCATCCATCCAAGGCGACGTTGGCTCGACTTGAGCAACTGGCCCGCAGCGGGACAACGCCATTGACGCGGCTGGCGTTGGCCAGCGCCTTGCAACGATTGCCCGTGGGAGATCGGTGGTCTGTTGCCAGGGCTCTCCTCGGGCACGCGGAAGATGCGGCCGACCCCAATTTGCCCCTCATGATCTGGATGGGAATCGAGCCCGCCGTTGCGGCAGACACCCAACGGGGGGCTGACCTGATTGCTACCTGTCGCCTCCCGCAGGTCCGCCAATTCATGGCGCGAAGAATTACCGCGGTGGCGTTAAACGAGGTGGAGCGTCCGAGCCGTGCGATGGAATCGCTGACGACGGTTTTGGGGCCCGCGAGCGATGCGATCCGCAGCGACATACTGAGCGGGATACGCACGGGATTAGAGGGCTATGCACTGTTTCCGGCACCGGCTAATTGGGATCGGATCTATGCAAGGATTCAGACGTCGCCCGCCCCGGCAATTCGGGAAGCAGCCCGAGCGGTTTCCGTCACGTTTGGTGGCGAAGCCGCACTGCAGGAATCGCGTTCGATCCTGATGGATTCTGACGCACTGATGGAGAGTCGAAGGGCAGCACTCGATTCCCTTGCCCGGCGAAAGGATGCCCAGGCTCTCGATGTGTTTCTCAGCTTGACGCGCTCATCGGGGCCGCTGCGCGTTCCATCGATTCAGGCACTCCGAGTTTTCGACGATCCCCGCGTAGCTCCCGCCGTGCTCGCATCGTTTGCTTCGTTCAACCGTGATGAACGGCGTGAAGCGATGAGTACCCTGGTGGCCCGCCCTCAGCAGGTGCGGGCGCTGTTGACAGCAATCGATTCCGGAAAAGTCTCGCGGCAGGAGATTACGCCACCCATCGCGCGGCTGATTCAGGGGCTCAAAGATCCGGTGTTTGACCGGTGGTTGGCCTTGAATTGGGGTTCCGTCAAGGCCACGGGTGACGATCTTCGAAAGCAGATCGAGGGGTATCTGCGGGTACTTGGCAAGGACGCGGTTGACCGAGCGGACGCAAAGGTGGGGAGCGATCTTTTTCAACGATTGTGCGCCGTCTGCCATATGAACCCAGGGCAGGGGAGCAAGATCGGTCCCGAACTTCGAGGACATCTCGACAGTCTCGGCGAGCTTTTGTCCAACGTGGCTGATCCGAATGCGGTGGTGCCAAAAGACTTTCAGCAAGTGTTCATCACGACGCGGGATGGGCAGCTGCAATCGGGAATCCTTGCGGGCGAGGACGGGTCTTCCATTCGATTGAAAACCCTCACTGAGGCCGTCACGATCCCATTGGCCGACATTCAGGTCCGGGAAACGAGTTCCGATTCCATGATGCCGGAGGGCTTGTTGCGAGAATTGACCGATGCGGAGTTGCGCGGGTTATTCCGTTACCTGACCCAGTAAAGGAAGTAGCCCCTGTCGCCATGCTCGATGCAAATGCGTAGCAACACCTTTCCGCAACTGTCGTCAGACGTGATCTTGGATGCCGGGAGTGGATTCGCCGTTTTAGATGGGTTGTGATCGTTCCCTCCTGCTTGGCGTATACCGCATTGGAGCTGAACCGGAACGCGCAGTGGCCAAGCCAGGGCCGCCTCAAGCGGCCTTGCAGATTGGCCAATCTGGCGCACAAATTGCCTCCGTTGCGCAGCCTGCGGCCAAGCGGATGTGGGGCAGGCATCCGGCCTGCCGCTGGAGATTGGCCATTTTTCAGGGTGGCAGAGGAACTGTCCAGGGCCGCTTCAAGCGGCCTTAACCCATGATTTCGTGGATCACCCGGGAGGGCTTCCCATCGGTGAGATGTTGTGGCTGTCCATTGTAGTGAAATGCGAGTTCGGAGTGGTCGAATCCGAAAAGATGCAGGAGTGTCGCGTGGTAGTCATTTGGGCTGACCCGATTTTCGACCGCTTTGTGCCCGAACTCGTCGGTTGCGCCATAGACGGTTCCTCCGCGAATGCCACCGCCGGCCAACCAGGTGCTGAAGCCCTGCCCGTTGTGATCACGGCCAGCCTTCTCCGCAGCGCCGTGGTTTTCCGTGACGGGAAGCCGGCCGATTTCTCCACCCCAATGAACGATCGTGGTGTCAAGAAGGCCACGCGCTTTGAGATCCATGACGAGAGCGGCCGACGGGCGATCCGTCTTTCGACAACAATCGGCGAGACCTTTCCGGATATTTTCGTGGTTGTCCCAGATTTGCCCGTTCACAAACAACTGGACGAAACGGACACCCCGCTCGATCAGGCGCCGGGCGAGCAGGCAGCGGGTGCCGTACTCCTTCGTAATTGGATCGTCCAGCCCATAGAGCTTTTGTGTGGCTTCGGATTCGCCGGATAAATCGAGTGCTTCCTTGGCGGCGAGCTGCATGTGCGCGGCGAGTTCATAGCTGGCGATTCGCGCTTCGAGATCGGATTCGCCGGGATGCCGGGCCAGATGTTCGCGGTTTATCTTCTCGAGAAACTGCAGATTCTGCCGTTGTAACTCCCCTTGCAAAAACGGAGGCGCGTCGAGATTCAAAATCCGGGGTTCACGGGAGCGCACCACCGTGCCCTGGAAAAGCGGGGGCATCCAGCCATTCGACCAATTGCGCGCGCCATCAACGGGATGTCCGCCGGGATCGGTCAGGACCACATACGCGGGCAAATCCCGGCTCGGATTGCCGAGGGCGTAGGTGACCCAGGAACCCAATGCGGGTCGGCCGGGTTGAGCACGGCCCGTATTCATGGACCAAATAGAAGGCTCGTGGCCGTTGATATCCGTGTGCATCGAGCGGATCAGGCAGACGTCATCGACGATTCCTGCAAAATGGGGAAGCAGTTCCGAAACGGCCGTGCCGGAAGCGCCGTGTTGTCGAAACTGCCACGGACTGCCAAAAAGTTTTTTGCTCGCGCGATCGACGAAGCTGAAAGTGATTTCACCGGAATAATCCCCGCCACTGCGACGGCTTAGTTCGGGCTTTGGATCAAAGAGATCCACGTGACTCGGCCCGCCGTGCATGAACAGGGAGATCATGGCGCGCGCCCGACCTCGGGTCCCCGGTATCTTGGGTTTCAGGTCAAAGGACTGAGCCATGCGTGGCACGGCGGGAGGGGTGGCGAGAAGGCCGTCGTTGCGGAGCATGCAGGCGAGGGCGATGCTGCCAACGCCAAGGGCGTTTTGCTCAAGGAATTGGCGTCGCGTATACAACGAATTCGGGTTCATGGGAATTCAATCCAGGTATAGGAATTCATTCGAACTGAGCAACGTCTGACACAAACTCCGCATCGCTTGCTCCTCCGGTGTCGTGGCCGATGAAGCGGGGACTTTTCCAGCGGCATCCGGTTGCCCGGCCACCCGAGCGTTGATCGTGGCGGTTTGCCGATCCAGGAATTCGAGTGCCGACTGAAATTCATCCCGCATCGGGGGTCGACCAAAGGCCAGTCGCCACGCTCGTTCGATCCGCGACTCGCGAAACGGCCCCGCGTCGCGGCGGAGGCGGTCGGCGAAAAGCTCTGCCTGCTGGAGTGCAACGTCGCTGTTCATGAGCATGAGCGATTGGGGGGCGACCGTGGAACTTGTTCGCCGCTCACAATTCACCTCCATCACCGGAGCGTCGAAGGTGTTCAAGAAAGCCAACGGGCGGCTCCGGCGCACTTCGACGTAGATGCTGCGCCGGAACTCCTCCCCGCCCATCGCGACTTCGACCGGCATTTTATTGTCGCCTTGTTTCTTGTCGATACCCACGACGATCTGGCCCACGGCATCCTCGCGGACCGGGACAGGCGGCCCGTACATTCGGTCGCTCAGTGCGCCGCTGACCGCGAGCTGGGAATCGCGAATGGTTTCGGCATCGAGGCGCTGAAGGGGCATCCGCCAATACAGTCGATTTTCCGGATCGCGTTCCTCCATCGCCGCGTCGCGCGCGGAAGACTGCCGGTAGGCGGTCGACGTCATGATGAGATGGTGCAAACGTTTCAAGCTCCAGCCCAGGCCAAGCGAATCCGGGTCATCATTCAACGGCGCCACAAATGCGGCGGCGAGCCAGTCGAGCAACTCGGGATGGGACGGGCGTTCGCCTTGCAGACCAAAATCCGCCGGCGTACCGACCAAGCCCCGGCCGAAATGGTGCATCCACACGCGATTGACAATAATTCGCGCCAGAAGGGGATTGCTCGGACTCGTCACCCACTTTGCGAACGCGAGCCGGCGTCGCGAGGTGGGCGGGCTTTCCGACGGCAATGGCAGGTCGGCCGAATGACCGCTCGGAGCAAGCACCGACAGCGTCGCGGGGAGAATCGCCTCCTTGGGTTGCTTGGGATCGCCTCGGTGGAACCGGTAGGTCACGGGTGTGGTGCCGACCGGTTCCGTGAGTACGCTCAGAAAATCCTCAACCGGTTTGCGGGCGCGAACTTCGGCGATTTTGGAATCCCTCGCCTTGAGTTCGTCGGCCGCCTTGGGGTCGTATTGGTAGAGCACACCGGCGTTAATGTTGGCGCTGGGATGATCGGCGAACAGTTTCTTCTGCTCGGCGGTCCGTTGCCCGGCGGGGGTCTTGAAGGCCGTCCACAGTGCGTCGCCGAGCACGGAATCAAATTTTTCGAGATGCTTCTTGAGCGCCGCGTCAATGAATTCGGTTTGTTTCGTCTCTTTCTCCTTCGAGAGTTTGGATGCCTCTTCTTCGACCGCCACGGCCTTCGCTCGATCGGCGCTCGTGAAGAGTGAAATCAGGCGCTCGGAGGGCCGGCGCCAGTTTTTCCAGTCATAGGCGGGTTCAAACACAGCGCGGAGTCGGTAATAATCAGCCTGTGGAATCGGGTCGTAGCGATGATCATGGCACTGTGCGCAACCGACCGAGAGCCCGAGCAAGGATGTCGAAACGATTTTGAGCGTGTCGGCGACAACCTGATTGCGAGCGGTGTCCTGATCCACACCGCCGCTGGCGGTGCCATCGGCGGCCATTCGCAGAAAGCCCGTTGCAGCAAGCCATTCGTGCGTCACAGGGTCTTGGGCGGCCGCTTCCAGGTCGCGGTGTTTTGTCAAAGCGAGTTCATCGCCCGCGAGTTGCTCGACGATGAATCGGTCAAACGGCAAATCTCGGTTTAACGATCGGATGACGTAATCGCGGTATTTATAAGCATAGGGTCGCGGCGAGTCGTCGTTCGTATAGCCGTCGGAATCGGCGTAGCCGGCGATATCAAGCCAGTGTCGTGCCCACCGTTCTCCATAGCGGGGCGATTGCATGAGGCGTTCGAGCAATCGCGCATAGGCATTGGGCGCAGTGTCCCGGGCGAACGCCTCGAGATCGGACGGGGTTGGCGGCAATCCCCAGAGGTCCAGGAACGCGCGACGCACCCAAGTCGCCGGCGGAGCGTCCGCCGAGAATGTCAGGCGCTGGGATTCGTGCCGTGCCGCCAGGAAGGCATCGATCGAGTTGCGGATGCGCGCACCCGGGATCTTGGGAACCGCCGGGCGGCGCGAGGGTTGGAAGGCCCAATGCGCTCGTTCTTCAGCCGTGATCTGCATCCCCGCCGAAAGCGTTGCGGGTTCGTCCCGCGCCGAGTTGGCGCCAGTCAGGATCCATTGTTTGAGAGTCTCGATTTCCTGGGCAGAAAGCTTACGATCGCGTTTTGGCATTTCGCCCGAGCGGACCTTTTCGTAAATGAGGCTCGCGTCCGGTTTACCTGGAACCAGGGCCGCCCCCGATTCACCGCCCTGTTCGATGAGTCGCCTTAATCGCAGATCGAGTCCGCCGCGCAGCGTGTCGCCCTCGCCGTGACAATCGAAGCAATGCGCCTTGAGAATCGGCCGCACATGCTGTTCGAAGGTCAGTGGTGACACCCCGTTCGATGCGATCGGTGCGGTGGCGGACCACGCCGCGCTCTGAGCGATCAAGGCCGACGCGAACCCGACCGCGAGCCCCCAGGCGCCCCGTCGGCGAACGGAAAACACGGACAACGGGCGAAGAACGTTGCGGCGCAAGTTGACCATCCTGTTCCTAGTAGCTGACATCCGAACTAAAATCGATCGGAAAACACTGTCAATTTGGCTCCTCACCCCACCCAGCCCCCAAACAGTTCGGATGCCGGAGCTCAAACCGATGCGGTTGGGCTCCTCCCACCCGTTAACGACGATCAAGTGAGCCACTCTGGGCGATAGGAGACAGGAAGTTGACTGGGAATTCGGATTAAAAAAGATTTTGTTTTTATCAGCTCCAAAAGAACTATGTAAAGACAAACTAAACTCGCTTTTTGAATTCGCAGTGGGTGAACGAAAAATCGCGAACGTCGCGGTCCCGAAACGGGCCGATCCTTTCCTATTTTCAACGGAAATAGACCATCGAGTTCCCTTGACTCCAGCCCGCCAGAGTCTCATCTATATCTCGCTGGACTTTGCCTCGGATAAAAGATTTGTGCCTCTTCGTGTACTCGTGTGGGTGATTTTGGACGGTTTTGGGCATTCGATCGCCAGCTAAACGAGCAGGGGCGCGTGCTTTGAGCCACAGCTCGCGCGCCCCTGCGGTCGAACCGCATGAGACATCCGTCGAGCCCTCCATGGGC